>JAGPDW010000075.1:0-13725 GCA_018057345.1 Bacteroidia bacterium
CTATAGCGTGAATTGCCAGGGTTGTTTTACCTGATGATTCAGGGCCGTAGATCTCAACCACGCGGCCTTTTGGTAATCCACCAATTCCTAGCGCTAGGTCTAATCCTAATGAGCCGGTTGAAATAGCCTCCAGTGGTTCGATATTGCTATCGCCCATTCTCATAATGGATCCTTTACCGTACGTTTTTTCCAACTTATCTAATGTAAGTTGTAAAGCTTTTAGCTTTTCTGTGTTCACTGTTGTTTTTTTTGAATCTGTCATTTCCATAACGTCTTCACCGTTGTTTTTTCTTGCCATGATATATTTATTTTATTTTTTTACAAAGGAAGACAGCTAAAGTTAATCTATCCGTCACCTCTATCTTACCTGTTTTGTTAACCATTAGCTTCATACTTTTAAACATTAATTGCGTTTGTACAAAACAAAGGTATGCCCGTTTTATAGCAATTGATTGCTACAAATTATAGCTTTTTTGAAAAAAACCCATTTTACTGGGCTTCCAGGGGTGAATATATTTGATCTTTTGAGGTTTTTAACAGCCATAAGCAAGAAATAGGTTGATTTTTTTTGATATATTTGAAGTAAATAATGAATTTAAGAAACATATTATGCGTTCTGTTTATTTTAAGCGGTGGGTTATTCGCGCAGAACTTAGTGGTTAATGGCGCTATTTCAAATAGCAATGCCAATTGGAACGGCCATGAATCTCCTTGGAACGGTACTACTTACCAAGCTTCTTACATGGCGGCTTGCGGAAACAACTATGTTATGGAAGTAGATGCCTCATCAACGCCTTCTCAAGTTGTGAATGGATTTGTGTCATCAAATGTTTATTTGCTTACGTTTAAGTATGCCTATCGTTCGGTAGGTTGTGGTCCTTCTAATAATCCAACTTTCTTAAGAATAAGATTTAGTGATGCCTTAACAACACTTGACTACACTTTATCCATACCAAATACGCAAACAACGTTTGCCAACTTTACCTATACCTTCACAAATAATGCTTCAACATCGCATACCTTAGCATTTACAAATCTAGGAAATGTAAATACCTGTGGTGTTATTGTAGATGATATTTCCCTGATGAAACTTTCTTCAGCCGGTGGGGTAGGTACTTCTAGCGTTGCTTATTGGATCAAAGCTGAATCCATAGGTTTACCTGATGGCAGCAATGTTTATGGATGGATATCTCAGGGAAATAATGTTATTTCTGTTACAAAATGCACTAATTTACCGGTTTATAGAACGGGGTTAGCGTCGGCAGCCAATAATTTAGTAGCAAATTATAATCCGTATTTAACCTTTAATGGAACAAATCAGTATTTAGAATATACAGCATCGCGAATTGATTTTATGGATAATTCGGCAGGGGGCACCGGAGGAAGTTACTTTTCGGTATATGCAGGTGGAAGTACGAACAGAACATATTTTGGTCATCGCGGTAATAACAATAGCAGGGTTTGGGGAAAGACGGATTCATTGACCTATGCTAATACAACGGCAGTAGGAACAAATAATAATATGCGATACGCTGTTGGTTCAAGAATAAATCTTGTTTCGAGCACCGGTAAAAGTAATGGTATAACAACAAATGATCTTAACGGCGTAACCCAAACTTTAGTGAACAAGTCGGCTGATGTGGATTATCTAACAATTGGTGTTAGAAGAAACGGAGCAGGCGCCTATAGCCAATACTTTAATGGTTCTTTAAGTGAGGTAATTGTTTTTAATAATATTCTTAGCGCCACCCAAATGCAACAGGTGCGATCTTATTTAGCTTCAAAATATGGGGTTACTTTAAGCAACAACTCAACTACGGGCGCTCTTGACGAGCGTACCTATTTAGCAACTAACGGCACTACAGCTTATTGGGATTATACGGCTAACTCAGGATATCACAACAATGTTACAGTTATTGGAAGAGATGATGCAACTGCATTGAGTAAAACAGTTTCAATAAGTACTGATGCTGATGCCGGTTCAAATACAGGAAATGCAATGCTCATAGTAAATAATGGCGTGGCTCTTTCTGCCGACATGTCGTATCTCGCAGTTGGTCACAACGGAACTGTTATACCAAATCCGGGCGGAGCAGATACTTGGGATGTACCTGCAGGTATTGAGTCTCGATTAAGACGTGTTTGGAAGTTTCAAAAAACTGGGGCGGGTGTCGCTAATACTGCAACTGTTGCATTTGACATGACAGGATTTGGACCATTAACAGGAACCGATCTTAGATTATTAGTGAGTAATTCAGCGGTGTTTGCCGGAGCTTCTGTTATTTCGGGAACATATGCCGCACCATATTTTACAGTTGGTTTACCAACTACGGGTGGTGTGTATTTCACCTTAGCGTCTGTAAACAAAACAACAACACCATTGCCAATTACTTTATTAACTTTTACTGCAACACCCCTCAATAAAAATAAAGTTTCAGTAGAGTGGAGTACCGCTACAGAAAAGAATAGTGATCACTTTGATATTGAAAGAACTATTGATGGTGTTAATTTTGAATTGATAGGCAAGCAAAAAGGGAAGGGAAATTCAAACTCAAAGAACAGTTATAGTTTAATTGATCATAAACCTCTCAATGGGCAGTCGTATTATCGTTTAAAGCAAATTGATAGTGATGGTTCTGAAATTTTTTCTCCATTGGCACTTATTAATATGGAGGAGGCTTCTTCGGTCGAATTTAGTTTATATCCTAATCCAAATTCCGGCGAGTTTACTATTGATGGAAATGTGGAAGATGCCGAGATCAGTATACACAATTCGCTAGGCCAGAAAGTTGAATATACCCTTAACTCCAAAACAAAAGGTAGTCTTAATGTAAACTGTACCAAGTTTGCTAAAGGTATTTACTTCATTCATATGAAGATCGGTGGCGAGACCAAAACTCAGAAATTGATCATTAAGTAAACTCAATTTCGTTTTGCTTTCTTGAATCTTTATTTATCGTCAGGAAAATTTCTATTAAAGATAATTACCTTAGCTCGCACATTTTGGTAGCTGTAATCTTTGTTAAGCGCTTTAAAAAAATCGGCGTATTCGGGGTTTGCTCTTTTAAATTTTTTCATCTGCTTATCAGCATCAGTGTCTGGATGATCTGCGTTAGCGAAGGGCGCCAATTTACTAGAAAGATCTGTTGAAAGATAACAATGATAGCCCAAACTAAAATTCTCGTGGTTTGTGCCGTTCCTGATCATTTCCAAGTGAGCAATGCCATTTTCGTAATAGCAAAGTTTTCCTTTCACTATCAACTCTCCAACTTGTCCGGTGCGCGCATCGGTTCTAAATAAATGACCATTATATAAAAACCCCCAGATCTCTTTACATTTTATAGTGGTTTCAACGGCGTTCTTTGATAAGGTTATCTTCATTTTAATGGTGCCGTAGTAATTCACCATTTTGTCGTAGGTTTCGCCTATTTTGTTCACGTAATTTTGGTAGGTAGTATAAACAATAACTGTATCCTTTCCCGAATAAACTTTAACTGAAATAACCAAACTAATGATTAACAGAAGATGCTTGAGTTTCATGGTATTGTTTTTGTTTGATGAAGATACAAAAAGTAAGGCAAACTATTTAATAGTTCTATGAAAGAGTGATTTCGTTTTTTTTGGGCGCCTTATCGCGCTTTCTCTCCAAGCCGACTTAAATTTTGCAGTGTTTGTAGGGTTGCGGTGGCTTCCTTTGGTCGCCTCCTCACCCAACAAACACTAGCAAAATTTTGCGCCGGGCTTTCCGTTCAATCGCGGGCGCGGGCCTAGTGCTAAAAATTCGCCGTTAAAATGCAGGAGTTTATTACAAATGAGAGGTTCAGTTAGTTTAAAAGGAGAAGCTTTTAGGTTTATAGTTCTTGTCGAAAATTTCTTCAAGCTTGCTATTTAAATCCGCTTACCAAGACAATTTTTCCATTGCTCCCGGCCATCCATAAAGTTTTTCCCGAAGGAGAAAAACGAAGGGTCATAAATTTGAGCGATTCGCCCGATGTATCTTTTATTTCTTCTGTTCTTTGGTTTTTAATGTTGTATCTAAAAGTGCCATCATGCCCTGTTATAAAAACTTCATTTGTATTTCTAAAACGCACGCAGCTTCCAAAAAATGGTTTAGTGTGTTTAATTACATTCCATGTTTTGCCACCATCTTTAGTAAGAGCCAAACTTACAATGGATGAATCTGTTTTGTCGTAATTACCTCCGGCGGCAACTCCCAATTTTTCATTAAAAAAATCGAATGAAAAAATTCCTGCCATAGTTTCACCTTGTGGAATAGGGGTGTTATAGGTAAGAAAACTCTTTCCCAAATTACTGGAATAAAATAAACGCGATCGTTTTCCGCCTGTAACAAACCACAACATGTTCTTATGAATATCTAAATTTGTATTGCTGGTGGCAAAACAGGCTTCTCCTTCTTCTAAAGATCCGATTTTATCATCATCCATTGGCATCCATGTGTCTCCGCCATCAGTTGTTCTAATTAAGGTGATCTTACTATTAATAGGATCACCAATCGCAAAGCCGTTCTTTTTATCATAAAATACCATACTATCAAAAAATGCTTTTGGATGCGCGTTCTTGTAAACCACTTTCCATGTTTTTCCTTTATTGCTTGTTTTTAAAAGATAAGCAGGCGATGAAATACCTAAAAGCAGAACAGTTGAATCATTTAATACCGCAATGGATCTGAATTGAGGATATACACTATCCACTTTTAATGAATCTATATGCCATGTTTTTCCTGCATCTTCGGTATAAGCCCATACACCTTGGTTAGCCGCAAACCAAACTGTGTTATCATTTAGTACTTCAAGCGCGCGAATGGATAGTTTTGGAAGTGTATTAAAGTAATTTACAGACAAAGCCTCTTGAGCAAAATTACTTTTGCATAAAAAAATACTCATCACTATAATTACTATCTCTTTTTTCATGTTAATGGCTTTTTAAGATCCCAAATTCCTTAGCGGTTTGATAGGTGGAATGAAATCCTTTATCTACACCAAACAATCCTTTTGTTCCGCCTTCATTTTCCTTGTCGCCGGGTTTTATTAATAATTTATGTCCTAAATTTTTTACTTCGTATAAAATAACAGGTGTTCTTCCTAAAGAATCGGTGTATTGAGTTCGAGTAATATCTTCAATATTCATAAAAGCAGGCTCGATCACATCAGCAATTGTATCGGTGTTATTTAACCCTGTCCATTGATTCACTAAAACTAATGCGTTCTTTTTATTTACTATAGCATCATTTAAACCTTGGTAAATGATCATGTTTGGATATTTCCCTTTGTAATTTGGATTTTGATCTTTCACATCTTTTATCAACCTTTTTTTTGGAATATATTTTGTACCACGCAATGCTATTAAACCGTCAACTGCATCGATTGCAATTTTGTATGCCCCACCTGCAAAAATGGCGCTGCATTTAAATACATCCGGATGTGTAGCCGCCATTACAACACTCATGGCCGCGCCTGCTGAAAGTCCGGTAATAAAAATTTTGCCGGTATCAATTGGATAATTCTTTAAAGCAAAAGTTATCATTTCAAATATACTCTCGCATTCTCCTTTTCCTTTTTCATTATCTCTATCGGCAAACCAATTAAAACATAGGTTTGGATTATTTACTAGTTTTTGCTGAGGGTAAATAACCATAAATTCATTTATGTCAGCTAATTTATTCCATCCGGTTAATTCCGAAACTGCTTTTGCACTTTCGCCACAGCCATGAAGTACAACAACCAAAGGTAATTTGGTGGATGATGTTCTAGAATGAACAAAGAGCTTTAAATTACCGGGGTTATTTCCAAAGTTTACCACTTCGGTAAGCGTTTTAGTTTGTTGGCCGAACATACTATTCAATAGAAAAAGAAAGAAAAGTATGTACGAATAGCGCCTCATGTAAAGTGATACTTGATCAAATTGCTTTATTCAAATATAAAAAGTATCCTTGTAAGCTAAAACTATACTTATGAAGAACCTTATTAAACTTGCAAGCGTGTTGTTCTTATTATTACCTGTATTTTCAATGGCACAGGATAAAACTTTTTTGAAAAAATACGCCGGTACATATAATATGTTGGCAGCTGGTCAAAAAGCAACTCCAATCAGTGATAAATATGTTTTAACTCCCGACGGAAAAGGTACTTGGACCATGTATGAAGTAAGTGCTGATGGTACACCAAGCAAAAAGCCAACAAAGGTTTTAGGCACTTGGACTGCTTCCGAAGGTGTTATTAATTTGAGTTTTAGTCCTCCGGGTGCAGATGGCGGCCATGGTGGAGAAATGTTAAGCGAATTTAAATTAGCCGACGGCGTTTTTAAAGCAGAAGGTGTTGTTCTGAAAAAAGTTGTTGCTAAAGCAAAAAAGTAAATTAATTAACGATCAATTTCTTTGTTACTTTTTGATCGTTGATCTGCAACTGAACTAAGTAAGTTCCCTTAGCGTAGTTCGATCCTAAATTAATTTTTTGTCTTTGCGTACCGCTTTGTTTTGCTTGCGTTCCGGTATGAATAGCTTTACCAGCAACATCAAACACCGATAATTGTACGTTTCTGTTTCCTTTAAGGTCGTAATTAATGGCTATGTCGTTGGTTTCGCGATCAAAAAATACTTTTAATTCATACTCATCAGCAATTTCTTTTACAGAAGCCGCCGGATCGGGATGAATTTGAAACGAATGTAAATAGATTCTGTCTCCCGTCTCTTCACCATTATTATTTGTGCAATTAGTAGCGTACCAAAATGTGATATTCCCTTCGTTAACCGGTGGAGCTGTCCAATTAAGCACCCAGCTATTAAAATTTGTAGCAGTAGCAGTAGTGCCTGCTGTTTTGTGAGTAACCGAATAGCGAAGATCTGTTGCAATTGAATGAGTGATGATCTGTGTTCTTGCAACGTCTGTAATTACAAATTGACCAATGTTCAAACTATCACTGTCTTTTAATACACCAATTTCAAATCCAAATTTAGCAGTAGGCAAAGAGGCAGAACCTTGAACTTGAACGGTTATATTATAAGTTGCTCCAGGAATATACGACGAATCCACACTTGAAAATATCAAGGTATTATTATTTACTGCATTTAAAATAACTTGTGCGTCGGTATGGCAACCCAACTGCGCACAAGTTTGATCTAAAGGAGCGCCGGTACTGCCTGGATGAGCGCCGGAGGTTTTTTTATAGGCAGTTGTATAGCTCGCACAAATAAATAAACACGCTATAAAACTTATCGAAAGGATCTTGTTTTTCATTGCCGTAGTTTTATTTATTTAAACTTAATGAAGTAGTGTATACTTTATCTCCCTTATCTGTCATATCATCATTGGCCGAAACAGCGCCAACATAAAAGGTAACTGGTTCTGATGAATTTTTAGGAGCTACCCAATTAACTATCCATTCGCCAACACCATTTGAAACAGCATCTGTTCCGTTAAATGTATACGTTACATATTCTCTTTCTTTTAAGGTATAAGCGTTCTTTACAGTTTGAGTTCTTTTAGTATCTGTAATGATAAAAATTCCTAAATTAGTTTGCGTTTCGGCATTCATGGCTGTTATCTGAAAACCAAAGCGCTGTTTATTGGTGTCGGTGATCCTGATCTTAACAGGATAAGTTTGCCCCGCACTATATTTTTTTATACCATCTCCAACTTCAATAGATACCGATGCTGAGCCTTCGTTTAATTTATTGTCATCATGGCATCCCGAAGTAGCGCAGGTTTTTTCGCCTGGAGCTCCTGTGTGTGAAGCCGGGGCTCCCGAACTTGAAGGACCGGGTATGGCAGCATAAGCTAATAAAATGGTTACCGAAAAGGAGAGTAGGGTAATTGCTTTTTTCATGAGCACGTTTTTATAAAGGTACAAAATTTTACTTAATATTTAGCCATGTATAAATGGTTACGTAGGGCTGTTGCCAAGGGGTTTGGCTTAGCCGCTGTTAGCGGTATGGTTACGGCACACAGTTTACGTTTTGTCTACGTGTCCGCATATTAAAATGATTTGCAATTACTTTTAAAAATGTTTGTTTAAATTGTGATATTCAATTTTAGCCATATAAGGAAAGTAGGGTAATATTTCAATGAGTTCCTTTGACTTGGTCTCGTCAACATTTTGGAATATTAAAACAGCGTCTTTTTTTGTCACTGAAATAAAGAAGCTCTCTAAAATATTTTCTTGTTTCCATTGATTTACAAACTCCATTTCCTTTTTTGGTAATTCAGGATTAGATTTTATTGTTTCTATTCCGTTGTCCGAAAGTGTAATTAAAACTAATATTCTGTTCATATCATTTAAATTTAGAGTTTTGTCGAGCAAATTTACAAAAATATTTCATTTGCGTTGTTAGGCAGGCTATGTCGATGTCCGCAATTTGAAGAACGAAATATTTTTGTCGGCGAAGAATTTGTCTATGGGAAATTTGTCCCGCAACTTACCGGTAACGTACTTATGGCTCTTATCTAAAGGTACAATTTTATGTGTAAAAACAAAAAACCACCCTTTCAGGTGGTTCTCAATTTTTTTTGATGTCAGTTCGAGTGATTTTTGCCTGCCTCTTGCAAAAATCGTATCGAGAACTAGCGTCCTCTTCTTCCGTAATGAAAGTGATGGTTGCGGAAAGGTTTGTAATAATGATGATGGTGATGACGAATTCTTGGATAATTTCTGTAACCTCCCCACCAACTCCAACTATTAAATACAGGCCAACCCCAGCCCCAACCTCCGCCTAACATAATATTTACACGCGGCTTTGGTTGCACATTATTATTTGCAACAGCTTCATCGTTAGTATTAACCCCATCGTTAGAGCCCGATCCGGTTCCGTATAATTCTTTACTTCCATTTTTATATTCAATAAGCGCAACATCACTTTTGTCAACCACATAAACTGGCCCATCAGGATTATTGGCTTTTTTATATTTGATCTCGGTTTGATTTATTTCTACAACTTTAGCGGCAATTTTTTGTCCGCTAACCGTATAAAGTGTGTCTTGCGCAAATGAATAACTTGTTGCAAAAGCTAAAGCAAGTATCGAAAGATGTTTCATTTTATTAGATTTAATGTTGGTTATCTATTTAAGACGTTCGCCTTTACTATAAAGTTACAACAAGGCCATGGTTTTGTAGAATTATAATAGTTAAATAAGGCTATTTTTAACACGAAAACCCTGTTAATAACGCGTTTTTGGTAGAAGCGAAGGGCAGGAGGTCAAAGACGTAGAAAAAGACTATCTTTGCACACTTGACAACAGATACTAATTTGACATTCAACGATTTTAACTTCGAAGAAACACTTCTAGAAGGTTTGTATAGCATGGGTTATAAACAACCCACTCCCATACAACAGCAGGCCATGCCTGTCATATTAAATAATAAGGATATTGTAGCTTGCGCTCAAACAGGCACCGGTAAAACGGCTGCATTTTTGTTGCCCATCATTCAACATATTTTAAAGGCCGAAACACGCCATTTAAATACACTAATTATTACACCAACGCGTGAACTTGCTTTGCAAATAGATCAGCAAATAGATGGCTTGGGATATTTTTGTTCGGTAGGTTCTATTGCAATTTATGGAGGAAGCGATGGTATGGCTTGGGAAAATCAAAAGCAATCGATGGAAAATGGGGTTGATATTGTTGTAGCAACACCCGGAAGATTAAAAGCACTTTTACAAAACGGTTCTATCAACTTTGAACATTTGCAACATTTGGTTTTAGATGAGGCCGATCGTATGCTCGACATGGGATTTTTTGATGATATCAAGCAGATCATAGGGTATCTTCCAAAAAAACGCCAAACAATTTTATTCTCGGCTACCATGCCGCCAAAAATGCGCTTGTTGGCCAATCAAATTTTGCACGAGCCCGAAAGTATTAATATTGCTATTAGTAAACCTGCTGCCGGAATTGTACAACAAGCTTATGTTTTGTATGATGCGCAAAAGGAACCCATTTTAAAAGAGATCTTGAAGAATGAGGATTTTGCTTCCATCATTATTTTCTCATCTACCAAAGAAAATGTAAAACGTTTGGAGAAGAGTTTGATTAGAACAGAAAAATCTATCAAAGCATTTCACTCTGATCTTGAACAAACCGAGCGCGAAGAGATCATGCGCGATTTTAAAGCACGTCGTTTACGTATTTTAATTGGAACTGATATTTTATCGCGTGGAATAGACGTGGATGGAATTAATTTGATCGTCAATTTTGACGCGCCTCCCGATCCGGAAGATTATATTCACCGTATAGGACGTACAGCGCGCGCAAGTAAAGCGGGTGTGGCCATTACATTCATTAACGAACGTGATATGCCAAAATTTGGACAGATAGAAGCGCTGATGGGAATTGAAGTTACCAAATTAGCTTTACCTGAAAGCATGGGCCCAGTTCCAAAATATGATCCGGAAGCGAAGCGAAAATTTGAAGGCGGAAATAAAAATTTTAAAAAGGGTGGATTCAAAAAACCCTTTAATAAGGATCGCAAAAGAAACTAAATGTTCTAATTGCTTATGTCGCTTAAAGGTCTTTTTAATACGTACAGTAACATAGGAACTAAGCCCGATCACAAACCTTGGGAAGCGTCGTTCATTCGAAAACTAAATCTTCTGGCATTTTTTGGAACATTGAATGTTATTTTTGCGCTTACTGTTTTTTTAAGCTTTGACTACACTTATTTTTTTTGGGACTGTGTTTTGGTGTTGATCTTTGCGCCACTGGTGCTGGTTCTTAACACGTTTGGAAAATATGTTTGGTCGGCATATTTATTCAGCTTTATCGGTTATGGAATGTTTGGTTCGCTTAATTTAAAAATGGGCGATAATTCACATGCTTTTATATTGTACTTCCCTTTAACCATGAGTATTGTTCAGTTATTGGCACGAAGGGAAATGATGAAACACATGATTGCGGTTCTTGCTATAGGATTTCTTTCGGCTAGTTTGGTGATGTATGGCTTGCGCGAACATTGGATGCAAGTACAATTTGAACCCGAGGTTTTGAATAATATACGTACCATCAATTTGTTTTTTGGATTGTTTACAACACTTTTATTTGTAACAACCATGTCGTACGAAGGAATGCGACAAGAGAAATTGATTCATAACGTGTTGCGCGAAAAAGAAGTGTTGTTGGCTGAGGTATTTCATAGAGTAAAAAACAACATGAATATTGTTACAAGCTTATTGAATTTAAAAAAGAACGCATCCTCGTCGCTTGAAGTGCAAGAAGCCCTTGAGGAATGTAGGAATCGCGTATTTTCGATGGCTTTAGTACATCAAAAGATCTATAGCACGCGAAACTTCACTAAACTTAATTTTAAGGAGTATGTAAGTGATCTTGTAAGTGCGTTGCGCGCTTCGGTGGGAAGTAACCAAGCCATTATTGATCTTGAATGCGAGGCAATTGATCTTGAATTATCAAACGCCATTCCGTGTGGATTGATATTGAACGAACTTATCACCAATTCATTTAAGCATGCCACAACACCTAAAGGAAATCTCAGAGTTTCTATTTGGATAAAGCAATTGAATAAAGAAGTGATGTTATCTTATAGAGATAATGGACCAGGTTTACCTGAGCAAGAAAGTATGAACGCAGACACGTTGGGTCTTGTATTAGTAAAGTCGCTAGCGGAACAGCTTGATGCAAAGTTTGAATTTGGGAACGAAAAGGGATTTACCTTTGATCTTAAATTTGCGGTAAAGTAATGGTGTTATTAAAAATTACTCTTTTGCTTTATCGCTTTCGCCGGTTCGCAGCGAGCTAAAAAAGGCAAGAAGCAATGCTTTCTGTTCTTTAGTGAGTGTAGCATTTTTGTGCATAATAGTATAAGAATACATCGGCATTTCATCTTCATCTACCATTTCTACAGCTTCTTTCATTTTTTTATCCATTCTTCGTAGGCTATAGGTTTTCCATTCCGAAAAATTTAATTCATCACGTCCATCATTCACGTGATCTTTTATCCACCACGAAAAAGGTGCAATGTTGGTGTACCAAGGATAAGTAACATTATTGCTATGGCAATCGTAACAAGCACCCTTTAAAATAGTAACAACTTCAACGCTAGGTTGATTTATAATAATAAAGTCATTTGCAGGATCGGTATTGGGATTACTTTTTTCGATCCTGAATGCTTGCATTACAATAAATACCACAAGTAAGGCTAAACCAATATTTTTTAGAGTAATTTTTTTTTTCATGAGGAAGCAGTTTGTTCTTTATTGTATATATTTAAGAACTTAAAGTTAGTAAAATTGTTTCAGTTTGAACTTTTATGAATTAATAAACGATCACGGCTTAATAATCTTATTATTATTAGCTATTTTTTCATTTTTAGCCGGATTTATAGATGCCGTGGTTGGAGGTGGGGGGTTGGTTATTATTCCGTTCATGTTAATTAATTTTCCAAACATTGCCTTGCCTGTTATTTTTGGAACAAATAAGATCTCTGCTATTAGCGGCACTGCAGTTGCAGCAATTCAATACATGAAACGAGTAAGATTTGATCTTATATTACTGATCAGTATTTCATTTTTCGCTTTCATTGCTTCTTATTTGGGAGCCAAAACGGTTAGCAATATCAACTCAGAGTCATTAAAGCCGTTTATATTAATGATATTGATCGTCATTGCTGTATATACCTTTTTCAAAAAAGATCTAGGTTCGGTTCAAACAAAAAATTTATCGTTTTTAAAACAAATTGTGTACGGTTCATTATTTGCAATGGCTATTGGCTTTTATGATGGATTTTTTGGTCCTGGCACAGGAAGTTTTTTGGTATTGGCATTTGTAGTGGTATTGGGTTTTGAATTTGTAACGGCATCTGCCTATGCAAAAGTTATAAACTGTGTTACCAATATATCAGCACTTATTGTTTTTATAAAGAACGATCAGTATATCTTAGAAATGGCTATACTAATGTTAGTATGTAACGTGGTAGGAAGTTACTTAGGTTCAAAGATGGCTTTAAAGCGAGGTAATGCTTTTGTTAGAAAGATATTTTTGGTAGTAGTAAGCTTTATGATCGCAAGGTATGGCTGGGAAGTCTTTTCGAATAAGTAATCAAACTTTCCTTTTAAAACTACAAAACAAGAAATTTTGAACTGTGTTAAAAGG
Source organism: Bacteroidia bacterium (assembly GCA_018057345.1). Lineage (GTDB taxonomy): Bacteria > Bacteroidota > Bacteroidia > B-17B0 > Aurantibacillaceae > Aurantibacillus. The sequence goes on from JAGPDW010000075.1 coordinate 13,119, forward strand.
AGTAGCGTGGTCTTCACTGATGCATTTGATTTTATCGAAATTTGTTTTGAAGAGTTCTGTCATTGATGTTTCAGTATATTGTTTCACTTGTAAAGCGCTACATTTAGTTGGTCCTTTTTCCGAAAAAGTTCCTATGGTTAAAAAGCCATTAGGTTTAATTGCATTTTGAGTAATTGTCAAGTATTGTTCTATTTTTTCATCGGATGTTAGGAAGTGAAATGAGGCGCGGTCATGCCAAAGATCAAATTTTACATTAGGCTTAAAATCGAGTATATCACTTACTATCCAATTTATCTTATTGGCTTTATCCCCCAATCGTTTTTTAGCTCTATCAATGGCATTAGCAGAGATATCAAGAATGTAAATATTGTGATAGCCTTTTTCTAATAACACGTCAACAAAATGACTATCTCCGGCCCCAACGTCAATAATGTTAGCATCGAGCGGTAAATTGCACATTTCTAAAAACGCTATTGAAGCCTTCGGAATTGGTTGAAACCAACTCACCTCATTTTCGGCTTTGGTTGCAAATACATTTTCCCAGTGATCTTTATTGCTAAACGTTTCCATAACTTTGCTTATTATTAAAACAAAGGTAAAGGCTCTT
>JAGPDW010000076.1:0-13709 GCA_018057345.1 Bacteroidia bacterium
AAAAAAGGCATCACGAATTATCGCAATGCCTTTCAAAAAGTTCCTTTCAAATTACATTTCTACCAAGGTTCCTACTTTGTTGCCTTCAACCAACTTCTTTAAGTTCCCCAGTTTATTCATATCAAACACAATGATGGGTAAATTATTCTCTTTACAAAGGGTAAATGCGGTCATATCCATTACCTCTAGCCCCTTGCTGTATACCTCATCAAACTTAATAGTTTCGTATTTTGTTGCTGTTTTATCTTTCTCAGGATCGGCGGTATAAATTCCATCTACACGTGTTCCTTTTAAAATAACATCGGCTTCAATTTCAATAGCACGCAATGTTGCCGCTGTATCAGTTGTAAAATATGGGTTTCCGGTGCCTGCGCCAAAAATTACTACACGACCTTTTTCTAAATGACGAACAGCTTTACGACGAATGAACGGTTCGCAAATTTGTTCCATTTTAATAGCGCTTTGTAAACGCGTTTCAATTCCCAAAACTTCTAATGCGCTTTGAATGGCCATACTATTAATAACTGTTGCAAGCATTCCCATATAATCACCATGCACGCGATCCATGCCACCTTTTTCGGCTTGAATTCCTCTAAAAATATTACCACCGCCAATAACAATAGCTACCTGGCATCCGGCTTCAACAATAGATTTGATCTCTTTAGCATATTCCTGCAAACGATCTTGATCAATGCCAAAACCTTTTTTTCCCATCAAGGCTTCACCGCTAAGTTTTAAGAGAATTCTTTTATATTTCATAGTGTATTTAGAACTTTAATAATATTACTTTTTTTTGAGTGTTCTCAAAAAACTTATTCAAAAAAAATCCCGACTCAATGGTCGGGATCAAATTAATTAAGCTAAAGAGTAACGCTTAAATGCTGAAATAGTAAGGTCTTTGTCAACACTTTGAAGGAACTGACGAACAGTTACTTTGTTGTCGATAAAATATTCTTGGTTCAATAAAGTACTGTCTTTATAGAACTTATTTAATTTACCTTGAGCAATTTTCTCAACCATATCTTCAGGTTTACCTTCAGCACGGATCTGCTCACGAGCAATATCTAATTCTCTGTCTAATGTTTTTTGATCAACATCACCTTTATCAATAGCAACCGGTGCCATTGCTGCTGCTTGCATTGCAATATTTTTTGCAACCTCAGTAGGAACTACTTTGTTGAATCCAACAATAACCGATAAACGGTTACCCGGATGAATATAAGCTGTAACAAATTCAGCAGAACCCGATTGATAATAACCAACGTCGATCTTCTCGCCAATTTTACCAACTTGCTCCATGAACTTATCGCCAATTGTAATATTGTTATCGTACGATAATGCTTTTAACGCATCAATATCTGCCGGATTTTTTTCTAAAGCTATTTTTGTTATTTGATCAGCAAATGCAATAAAATCAGAATTCTTTGCAACGAAATCTGTTTCGCAATTTACGCTCACAACAACACCACGTTTGTTATCGGCTGTTGTTTTTGCTAATACTACACCTTCTTTTGCATCACGGTCGGCACGATTAGCCGCAACCTTTGCACCTTTTTTACGAAGATAATCTACTGCTGCTTCAAAATCGCCATTTGTTTCTTCTAACGCTTTTTTGCAATCCATCATTCCTGCTCCTGTTTGTTGACGTAGTTTATTTACGTCTGCTGCTGTAATTGCCATATTCATTTTGTTTTTTTTATAATGAAGCGAACTTTGTTCTGCTTCATTGGGTTTTTTAAAAAAAACGGTCAAACTGTTTCCAGAATGACCGCTTTATATGATTAATGATTTAATTATTTTTTAGCGCTCACTCTCTTGCGAGGTTTTTTAGCTCCACCACTCTTCTCTTCATCTTCAGTTTTTTCAAAACCTTTGATGCGTGAACCTTCTGCCAATTCTTCTGCTTCCATTGCACTTGATTCCTTAGTGTCTTTTTCTTCAGCGCTAGCTTCTTTATCAGCTTTACGATCAGATAAACCTTCTTTAACAGCTTCGCACATCAAATCAATGATGAAAGCGATAGAAGTTGAAGCGTCATCATTTGCAGGGATAGCATAATCAACCTGATTAGGGTTTGAGTTTGTATCAACTATTGCAAATGTTGGGATGTTCAAACGTTTTGCTTCAGCAACTGCGATATGTTCTTTAGTGATATCTACAATGAACAATGCAGCCGGTAAACGCGAAAGATCAGTAATAGAACCGAATTGAATTTCCAATTTAGCTCTCTCACGTGAAAATTGTAAACGCTCACGTTTTGAAATGTTTGCATAAGTACCATCCGTGTTCATTTTATCAATTTGCGCCATACGACGAACTGACTTACGAATTGTACTGAAATTAGTTAACATACCACCTGGCCAACGCTCAGTAACATAAGGCATATTTACTTCTTTCACTTTGCTTGCTACGATATCCTTTGCTTGTTTTTTTGTAGCAACAAATAATATTTTTTTACCTGAACGTGCAATTTGTTTCAAAGCATTTGCAGCTTCGTCAACTTTTGCAACGGTTTTATTAAGATCAATGATGTGGATACCATTTTTTTCGGCATAGATATAAGGAGCCATTGCCGGGTTCCATTTACGTTTTAAGTGACCAAAATGTGCACCTGCTTCTAATAACGCGTTAAATGTTGTTCTTGTTGACATCTGTAATTTTCCTCTATGATTAATTGATTAACGTTTACTGAATTGGAAGCGAGCACGTGCTTTTTTCTGACCGAATTTCTTACGCTCAACCATACGTGGGTCGCGAGTAACTAATCCTTCTGCACGAAGATCTTTTTTGTATTCCGGATTGATCTCAACCAGTGCTTTAGCAATTGCTAAACGAATAGCTTGTGCTTGGCCTGTGATACCACCACCTGCTACATTTACTTTAACATCATACTCATTTGCTGTTTTTGACACATTAAATGATTGTGTTACATAATATTGTAAAGTTGGGGTAGAAAAATAGGTTTTATAGTCTCTGCCATTCACCTCAATGTTTCCACTGCCCTTGGTCATATAGATACGGGCAACTGATGTTTTTCTACGTCCTGATGTATTGATTACTTCCATTCTTATTTGATTTTACTTAGATCGATCTTTTTTGGTTGTTGTGCTTCCATACCGTGCTCTGTTCCTACAAAAATACGAACGTTGGTATTTAAATTACGACCCAAACGGCCTTTTGGCAACATACCATGAATAGCATGTGCTAAGATCTCAGTTGGATTCTTAATTAATAAGGTCTTAGGGGTAGCAATACGCTGACCTCCCGGATACCCTGTATAGCGTTTGTATTCTTTATCAGTAGCTTTTTTACCGGTAAATCTTACTTTCTCTGCATTGATAATGATAACGTTATCACCGCCATCCATATGGGGTGTATAGTTGGTTTTGTGTTTACCACGGATGATCATGGCTATTTTTGTAGCCAAACGTCCAACTACTTCATTCTCTGCGTCAACCAAAATCCACTCCTTTTTAGCAGTCGATTTGGTTTGATACTTGGTTTTATAACTTAATGCGTCCACTTTTATTCAATTTTTTAAGCGTTTTTCCCAAAAATAAGGGCTGCAAATGTAACGAGTTTTTTTTACCCCAACAAACTTTTTTGAGGAAAACAGGGGTTTCTGTCTAAAGAAATTAACAAAAAACCCTGAAAACTGGATTTTCAGGGTTTTTATTCTGTTTGTGAGGACTTTGAGGGCTATTTTACCTCATTTCCTTCATTATCAATTTCGATCACATCATAACCCAGTTTTTTCACTTTTTCAAGATTTGTGGCTTTATCGCCCAAAACAAAAATAACCAGCTTATCGGCAGGCAAGTTTTTCTTGGCCAGGCCATTTATTTCCTCTTTAGTAATGCTGTTCAAAATGGTCATTTGCTTACTTACATAATCCTTCTCTAAATTATAATCCATGATGCGCTTCACAAAGAATAGTTTTTGCATTGGTGCTTCATAACGTAAAGCATCCGATTGCGTTAATGCATTTTTTGTAAAACTTAATTCTTCATCGGTGATGCCACCATCGCGGAATTTAATGGTCTCTTTCATAAAATCAATAAGTGTGCTATCTGTTGTATTGGCTTTAAATCCGCCTGAGAAGGTGAATGGTCCGGCAAATTTTGAACCGCTAAATCCTGTTCTACATCCATAGGTCCAACCTTTTACTTCACGCATAAAATAATTTAAACGACTATTAAATGCCGATCCAAAGGAATAGTTCATGATCTGACTTTTATAATATTCTCCGTAAGGATCATACGAAAAAGCTACATATCCTGCTCTGATCTCGCTTTGAGCAGCACCTTTTTTATCGCAGAAATAGATCTTTGTTTTTTCAATAGCAGGTTTAGCAGGCTCTTCATATTTTCTAGCTCCTTTATCTTTAATATCATTCATAAAGGCCATATGTTTCATCATCTCATCTTTTGTAACATCTCCCGAAATAGAAACGGAGATCAAGTTGCTATTCATACTTTGATCGTAATATGCTTTTACATCTTCAAGTGTGATGCCGTTCAAGCTATTGGTTGTTCCGTTTACCGGAATTCCAATTACACTACTCTTCCCAAATAATAATTTCTTGTAAAGATTATCTGCTAAACCTGCGGCCGACATTTGTGACTGAATAATACGATCACCCTGCATCTTCTTTTCCAGATCAAATTCAGTTTTATCAAATTTTGGTTCAAACAAACTTTCCTTTAATATAGCCATGGTTGCTGCAATATTTTCTTTGAAACATTCGATCGAACAGTTTATCTCATCTTCGCCAGCATTTACGTTGATGCTACTTCCAATACGATCTAATTTATTTTCTACTTCTTCAGCAGTAGTTTTCATTGTGCTTTGTCCCCAAACCGACGTTAGTAATGAAGCTAAGCCGGCCTTTTCGATTGGCTCGTAACGATGTCCGTTTTGAATGCTAATAAGGATGTTCACTTTAGGGATCTCGCTGTTTTGCAAACCAATTACTTTTATTCCATTTGCAAACTGCGCCGTATAAAAATCAGGAACCGGCACAGGCATTGCTTGAGTTGCTTTTGGCATTGCAGCGCGATTAAAAGCATCTTTAGGCTCGGTATAACTTAAGTTTTTATACTCAGCACTTTCGGGCTCAACTGTACGATCGTACATTTTCCAATTATCTTTTGCTGCTGCTAATTCAGGTTTTCCCTTTGGCACGCAACTTAAAATAACTGCTTTCTTTCCTTTGATGTATTTATTATAGGCAGCCATAACATCCGCTTTTGTAAGCGCGTTTACCATAGCCATTTCTTTTACAATAAAGTTTGTGTTTCCTGCTAAGGTATGATTAGCTGCTAACTGAGCTCCTTTACCTTGCACCGTAGTAATTTGACCGATGATGCTTGACTTGTAGCCCATTTTATATTTGCTCATGTCGTCGTCTGTTACACCTTTCTTTTCCCACTCCTTTAATACGTTGTAAACTTCTTTTTCCATATCGGCTAAAGCTGTTCCAGGATTAGCGCGGATCATAAATTCAAATTGTCCGGTTAACTCACGCGAGATTGGAAATGCATTGGCACCTACTGCTTTTTTAGTTTCAATAAACGCTTTATAAAAAGGTGAGCCTTGTGATCCCGATAAAATATTTGCTAAAGCATCTAAAGCAATATCCTCTTTTGTATTTGTTTTTACCGAAGGATAAGCCATGCGCAACATTGGTAATTTTACATTATCTTCATAAGAGATATAACGATTTTCGGTAAGAACAACCGGTGCAACGGTTTGTGGTTTTACTGCAGGGCCGCGAGGAATGCTTCCAAAATATTTTGTTGCAAGCTCTAATACTTTTTCAACAGTAATATCTCCGGCTACAGTTAATACGGCGTTATTAGGACCATACCAACGCATATAAAAACGTTTAAGATCACCTACATCTACGCGATTAAGATCGTCTAAATATCCAATGGTTGACCAACTGTAAGGATGGCCCTTTGGATATAAAGCTTCAGCAATTTTTTCGTTCACTAAACCATAAGGTGCGTTATCGTAACGTTGCCCACGCTCATTTTTTACGGTAGCGCGTTGTACTTCAAACTTCTTTTGTGTTACCGAATCCAATAAAAAACCCATACGATCCGATTCTAACCAGAGCATTTTTTCGAATTGATTGCTAGGCACAACTTCAAAATAATTGGTGCGATCGGTATTAGTGGTTCCGTTAAGTGTACCACCGGCTTCGGTAATAATTTTAAAATGTTGTTCATCGCCTACATTCTTCGACCCTTGAAACATCATATGTTCAAAAAAGTGCGCAAAACCGCTGCGACCTTGTTGTTCGCGTGCACTACCAACGTGGTAAGTTACGTCAACATACACAATTGGATCGCTGTGATCCTCATGAATAACGATCTGCATACCATTTGGTAATTCGTAACGTTTATAGGGAATAACAATTTCGTTACCCACTTTTTTAACTTCCTCTACAAACTTTGGTTTTGCATTAGTAACCATATCGCTTGGTAGATTCTTTTTTTGTGCAAAGGCCAAATTGGCCAAACAAAGGGCTGCGATAGCCGTAAATTTAATAGATCTCATGTGTTTAATTTTAGTCCCAATTTATTTTCGGGTTCGGTAAATATAATAATTCACACTTATCTAAAAATGAATAATATTTTGTACGGCAAATTATAGGGATAAATTAACATTCCGTTGAAAAATAAATCGAAACATTTGGATGTTTTATATGTAACTTTGACAAAAATTTAAAGATATGTATCCAGAAGCTATAGTAAAACCAATGAAAGCCGAATTAACAGGCTCGGGTTTTGAAGATCTATTAACATCAGAAGCAGTAGAAAACGCCATTAAGCAACAGGGAACTGTATTAATGGTAGTTAATTCAGTTTGCGGTTGCGCAGCAGGCGCTTGTCGCCCAGGAGTAAAAATGAGTTTAGCTAATGCCAAACTGCCAACAAAACTAACAACCGTGTTTGCAGGATTTGATATAGATGCCGTAAATGCAGCTCGTCAACATTTTGCGCCATACCCACCAAGCAGCCCTAGCATTGCTCTTTTTAAGAATGGTGAATTAGTGCATATGGTTGAACGTCATAATATTGAAGGACGTACGGCAGCTATGATCGCTGAACATTTAAAAATGGTTTACAACGAATTTTGCTAAGTAATTTAAGCTCACTATAAAAAGCGCATTTTTTGCGCTTTTTTTATTTTAAAATGGGTTACTTTTGTATACAAACCGAATAAACAAAAAAATACATTCATATGAAAAAGATAGGATTATTGATCATCGCCGTTGCGTTAGTAGGAAGCTCTGCTTTTTTTACTTCATGCGGTAATGATGGTGAAAAAGAGATAAATCCATTAGCCGATAGTTTAGCGGAAGTTAATAGTGGCTTAAGCGGAAAATTAAACGAAAAAGAAATTGCGCTTCAGGAATTCATCTCAACATTTAATGAGATCCAGGATAATTTAAATACGATCAAAGAGAAAGAAAAGATCGTCACTCAAAGCTCGGGCACAGGTGATGTTAAAAGCAAGGAAGGACAAATAAAGGAAGACATTCAGGCGATCTATGATTTAATGGGCAGAAACAAATCGCGAATCAATTCATTGAGCAGAAAATTAAAGGCCAGCAACCTTAAGTTAGAAGGAATGCAAACCATGATCGAGAATCTGCAAGCATCAATGGCTCTAAAGGATGAGGAGATCACGGATCTAAAGAACAAGATAGAAAGTTTAAATATTGAATTATCAACATTAAATACAGATTACAAAGAGATACTTGACGAAAGCGATGCTAAAACTGTAGTAATTAAAACTGCTTATTATGCATTTGGAACAAGTAAAGAATTAAAAACTAAAAATATCATCACTAAAGAAGGTGGTTTTATTGGCCTTGGTAAAACAAATAAATTAAAAGAAGATTTTAATAAGGAATACTTTACCAAAGTAAATATTGACGAAGTAACCAGCATTAATATTGGCGCTAAAAAAGCTAAGATCATTACAACACATCCTAGCGGTTCGTACAAGTTAATTGGCGAAAAAACCGTTGAAAAGATAGAAATTACCAATGCTGAAGAGTTTTGGAGTGTATCTAAATACCTTGTGATTATTATTGAATAAAAGTATTTCTGAAAGAAATTGAGAACAGGTAGGTGTAAAAACTTACCTGTTTTTTTATGATGCTTAAGAGGCAGAAACCGCAAAGCGTTCTTCGAACTACGCAAAGTTTTACGCAAAGACCAACTAACCGCCGAAAAAATTAAGAAGGCAAAGTAGCTTCGCTTGCGCAAAGAAAATTCGCTTTTATTTCTTGAAGCTCTTTGCGAAACCAAAGGTCTCTGCCTTCTTTTGGTATTGGAGATACTTCGCGACCTTTGCGCCTCCTTTGCGAAATGCCAAAGGCATCTTTGCGGTTTCTGCCTCAAATATTTGTAAGCTATTCCCTTAATTCTGCCCGTTTTTGTTTTAGCCAATTTGAATTTTATTTCGTTTCTTTACACTTTAATAAAACACTTATGGAATTATACTTAGACTCAGCAAATCTTAAAGAAATTGAAGAAGGCTTTAAGCTTGGCTTTTTAAATGGTTTAACCACTACACCTACCTTCATGCAAAAAGAAGGTATTACCGATATTGACGGTACCATTGTAAAACTTAGTAAAATAGTTCCGGTTCTACAGATAGAAGCTTTAGGAAATACAGCCGAAGAAATTTTAGCTGAAGCCGAACGTCAATTGGCTTTGGGTTTAGATAAAAATAAAACTGTTTTTAAAATTCCTGTTTCTTTAGAAGGAGTTCGCGCGTGTAAAATGTTGCGAAATAAAGGTCTTTTAGTAAATGTGCATTTAGTGTACACTTTGCAACAAGCATACATGGCTATGCAAGCGGGCGCAACGTATGTTTGTCCGCTTGTGGGACGTTTACAAGACCAAGGACATGATGCTTTAACTTTAGTTGAGCAATGTGTTGACGCGGTAGAAATTTATGGATATGATACTAAGATCATGTTCTCTTCGGTTCGTAATGTTGAGCATGTTCGTAATGCAATCAATATTGGTGTTCACACTATTACTGTTCCATTAAAAGTAATGAAACAGCTTACCGAAAATAATTTCACAACCGTTGGAACCGATCAGTTCATTACCGATACGCGTTTAATGATGGTTAAAGTAAAAGAAGCTATAAAAGGCATCAATCCTTTAGTTCCTGAGAGTACAAATATTACAGATGCCATTGTAAAAATGACCGAATTTGGATACGGTGCAATTACCGTTACAAAAGCGGATGGTAGCATTAAAGGTGTATTTACCGATGGTTCGTTACGTAAATTGATCCAAGATAAGGGACGTGATGTATTAGGAAAAAAATTAAGCGATCTTGAATTCCGTGATCCAATTACTATTGATGGAGATGTATTATTGAACGAGGCTAATACCTTATTCAAAAAAACAAATGTGGATACCATTGTAGTTACCAATGGAGGAAAGCCTGTGGGTATGCTGGATATTCAGGACCTGAAATCATAATTCATACTAAGCCACGAATTACACCAATTATCACTAATCAGTGTGTAATACGTATAGATTAGTGTAATTCGTGAAATTAGTGGCTAAAAAACACCAATGAAAAACACAAATAAGTTCATAGGAAAATTTGTGGTCAGCGAAGCTGATGTAGAAAAACGCTTAAGTAATGCCAAAGCTTTTATTTTTGATTGGGATGGCGTGTTCAACAATGGATTTAAAACCGGCCAGGCAGGAAGTGGTTTTAGTGAAGTTGATAGTATGGGCACAAATCTTTTACGTTTCTCGCATTTTTTAAAAACAAAACACCTTCCTTTTACGGCCATTATTAGTGGTGAAAAAAATGAAAGTGCGCAGTTCTTTGCAACCCGCGAACATTTTAATTTATCGTTCTATAAGATCGCACATAAAATAGATGCCTTGAATTATATTTGCGATCACAAAGGCATTAAACCCGAAGAAGTAGTTTACTTTTTTGATGATGTATTGGATCTTTCTATTGCAAAAGTGTGTGGCTTACGCATCATGATAGCAAAACAAGCTACTACATTATTTACCGAGTATTGCATTAAAAATGATCTTGTAGATTATATCAGTGCCAATCACGGTGGCAATCATGGTATTCGTGAATCTTGCGAAATGCTAATGACAGTTAACGGAAATTTTGATGATGTTCTTAAATTAAGAACAGATCTAAGCGAAGTTTATAAAGATTATATCAGGCAGCGCAATAATGTTGACACCTTGATCTATACAAAAGATGGTGCCGGAAGAATTATTCCTGATCAAAATTCGTTGTAATAATCCTTACAACTTTTAAGTTCTGTGCTTTCGTCAAACCCTTTTCCCTTTGCGTAACTCAAGAGTTCTTGCTCATTCTTAAATATCCTTTCGGTTTTATTTGTAAAGTCGTATGCAAAATAAACCTTCTTTGGTTTGTTCTCAATTTTCACTTTCATTCCGATCAAATGCTCTTTTGTAAAAGCAAATGTCATAATGCCATTAACATCGCAAGATAATTCACCATTATCATTCACATCAAATTGCTGAACATTAGCTTCATTGTATAAAGTAGCGTCTCCTAGCGAATCCATACAGTGTAAAGAATAAGGCCACACAATAGGTAAACGGTAATAATCTCTAAACCCTAAATAACTGTAAAATTGCTTGGACACTCTATTCTTTATACTATCAGGTTCAAGACTCATTAAATAATTTACCGAAGCCGATTCCAGTAATGAATCCTTAGAATTGGTATATAAATTATTCAATGAATCCATACGCTCCGACTGTTCCATTCCAAACTCCTCAATATTACCTACGAATTCCTTTGCTTTTCCGGCAACGCCTCTTGCAAGCATCAATATTGCAAAAACAAGCACCAACAAACTCACTCCAAACCCAATAAGCCATCTAAGAGCTTGTTTTCCGTTGGAATTGAACTTTAAAGCCGCCATAATTAACGAAACAATGAGTAGAACCGCGCTAAAAAGGATAAGAACTATATAGAGAATGCCCTTTAATATCATACCCCAAAAGTAAATAATTTACCCGATTAGCCCTAAAACCCTCAAAAACAGTACCTTTTTTGAGCTTTTTTATTGTGGCGATAGCTAAAATTCACTATATTTGTTGTCCGAAATTAAAACAGACAGAACATGTATTTGACATCGCAAGTAAAAAAAGACATTTTTAAAAAGTACGCAGGAACTGAAAAGAATACTGGAAGTGCTGAAGCGCAAGTTGCTTTATTCACTCACCGTATCGATCATTTAACAGGACATTTAAAGAACAACAAAAAAGATTTTGGCACACAACGTGCTTTGTTGAACTTAGTTGGTAAACGCAGAGCGTTATTAGATTATTTGAAAAAGAATGATCTTACACGTTACCGTGGTATCATCAAAACATTAGACATCCGTAAATAATTTACTGATGTATTTATTAAAAAGGGGGCAATCTGAATGATCGGATTGCCTTTTTTATTAGAACATTTAAAACTAAATATAAACCCGGCGAACAAGGGGTTCGCCTAAAACAAAAACAAATATGTCACAAATAGGAATCACACACAGTTTCGATCTTGGCGATGGCCGGATGGTAACATTAGAAACAGGAAAATTAGCAAAACAAGCGGATGGCGCAGTAGTAGTAAAATTGGGTAATACCATGATACTTGCAACCATTGTAAGTAACAAAGACGCAAAAGAAGGCGTTGATTTTTTACCGCTTACCGTTGATTATCAAGAAAAATTTGCGTCGGCAGGACGTTTTCCCGGCGGATTTTTTAAACGCGAAGCAAAATTATCAGATTACGAAGTATTAATATCACGTATTGTTGACCGCGCTTTGCGTCCACAATTCCCGGAAGATTATCACTCAGATACACAATTGATGTTATCTTTGATATCAACCGATAGAGAGAATATGCCGGATGCTTTAGTAGGATTAGCAGCTTCTGCAGCAATTGCAGTAAGTGATATTCCATTTAACGGGCCGGTAAGCGAAGTACGTGTTGCAAAAGTTGATGGTAAATTAGTGATCAATCCAACCAAAACACAAATGGTTGGTAATACATTGGAAATGATCGTTGCAGGTAACGCAAACGACATTGCTATGGTTGAGGGTGAAATGAAAGAAGTTAGTGAAGACGAAATGTTGGAAGCAATTAAATTTGCGCACGAAGCTATCAAGATCCAAATAAAAGAGATCAGTGCATTTGCAGTAAAAGCAGGCTTAAAACCAAAACGTGAATACAATCACGAAACAAATGATGCTGACCTGAAAGCAAAAGTGATGAAGGAAACGTATGATGCAGTTTATGCGGCCGCTAAGAAATTAGATCCAAATAAAAATAATCGTAAAGTAAACTTCAAAGCACCTTTAGAAGCTTTTAAAAAACAATATTCTGCTGAAGAGTTAAAAGAAAAAGAAGGCTTGATCAATAAATATTATCACGAAGTAGAATACGTTGCTGTTCGTCGTTTAGCGATTGACGAAAAAGTACGTTTGGATGGTAGAAAAACAACAGATATCCGTCCCATTTGGGCAGAAGTTGGCTATTTACCTTCGCCACACGGAAGCGCGGTATTTACACGTGGTGAAACACAATCGTTAACTACTGTAACTTTAGGAACACCATTAGATAAATTAAGAATTGATGGTGCTTTTAATCAAGGTGAAGAAACATTTATGTTACATTACAACTTCCCGGGATTTAGTACAGGTGAAGCAAAACCAAATCGTGGTGTTGGTCGTAGAGAAGTTGGACATGGTAATTTAGCATTACGCGCGCTTAAAAAAGTGGTACCAACTGATTCAGGTTATACCATTCGTATTGTAAGTGATATTTTAGAAAGTAATGGTTCATCGAGTATGGCAACCGTTTGTGCCGGTACATTAGCATTAATGGATGCAGGTATAAAGATCTCTAAACCGGTTGCTGGTATTGCCATGGGTTTGATCACCGATGAAAAAGGAAATTACGCTATTTTATCTGACATCTTAGGAGATGAAGATCATTTAGGAGATATGGACTTTAAAGTGTGTGGTACAAAAGACGGTATTACTGCAGTTCAAATGGACCTTAAAGTAAATGGTTTACCATATGAAGTAATGGCTCAGGCTATGAAACAAGCGCGTGATGGACGTTTACACATTATGAATGAGATGTTGAAAGCAATTGATGCACCTCGTGAAGACTACAAATCACACGCACCTCGTTTTGAGAAAATTGTTATCCCGGGCGAATTTATTGGAGCTGTAATAGGGCCAAGCGGAAAAGTGATCCAAGAAATGCAACGGGCAACGGGAGCAACTATTGTAATTACAGAAGTTGACAAGACCGGTGTAGTTGAGATCTTTGGAGAGAACAAAGAAAGCGTTGAAGCTGCTAAAACAAGGATCAGACAAATAGTAGCTGTTCCGGAAGTTGGCGAGATTTACGAAGCAAAAGTAAAAACGATCATGCCTTACGGTGCGTTTGTTGAAATTATGCCTGGTAAAGATGGTTTATTGCACATTAGCGAATACGATTGGAAACGTATTGATACCTTAGAAGGTGTAATTAAAGAAGGAGATATCATTCAGGTGAAATATGTTGGTGATGATCCTAAGACCAAAAAAATAAAATTGAGCAGAAAAGCTTTGTTACCAAAACCGGAAGGTGTAACAGAGAAATAAAACTCTATA
>JAGPDW010000229.1:0-3921 GCA_018057345.1 Bacteroidia bacterium
GTTGACGGAGAAGCGCGCGACTTATTTGTGAACCAAGGAAAATGCGCTTTATACGTGGAGCCTGAAAATGAAAACGATCTTGCTGCTGCAGTTTCTAAATTATATGAGGATAAAGCCTTGCAAAAACAATTAGGCGAAGCGGGTAGAGCTTATGTGATGCAAAATTTCAATCGCGATACGATTGCAGCAGGATTTTATAAAAGATTGCAGGAATAAAATGAGTTTAAGCGATCAAATAAATACCCAATACAATAAACGTTCTTCCAAAGCGCATTTGTATCAGCGCTCGCCTTATTCTGATGCTGTGCAAAGCGAATTAAAAGCAACAGTCAAACAACTTCTTACATCCACATTCAAAGATCTATCAAAAGTAAAACTGCTCGAAATTGGCGCAGGAAATGGAACCAACGCTTATTTTTTTGAAGAGATGGGAGTAAAGCTTGAGAATATTTCTTTTAACGAATTAATAGGCGAGAGACTCAACAATATAAAAAGCGGTTTCCCCAACAATAAATTATACGAAGGCGATGCCACGCATGTTCAATTTCCTGAAAAATATGATATCGTTTTTCAATCTACTGTGTTTACGTCCATCTTAAATGATAAAGATCGCAAGGCCTTGGCCGATAAAATGTGGAGCTTATTGAATCCCGGCGGTATTATTTTGTGGTACGATTTTATTTATAACAACCCCAAAAACCCTGATGTAAAAAAGGTCGACATTGCCGAGGTAAAGAGTCTATTTAACAAAAGTTCTAATTTTACCATCAAAAAAATTACGCTGGCCCCGCCTATAGGCCGAAAAGTTGGTAAATTCTACCATCTGTTCAATGTTCCTTTTCTTAGAAGTCATATCTTAGCAGTATTTCAAAACGGAAATGGTTAAGAATATTAAACTCTTATTTTATTTTTTCCCTGTCATCATTGCTTTTTTATTGCCGTTTGGTAATGCCATCACCTCGCCATTCATTGCTTTATGGTTCATTACGTCGTTTTTCTGTTTTAAAGATCTGTTCATAGCAAATGGATGGAAAAACCTTTGGTTCATTTCAGCATTGTTGTTCTTTGGCATCACTACCATTTCTAACTTTATCTTTTATAATCCAAACGATGCCTTAAGCGCCATTGAAGTAAAACTCACATTTTTATTATTTCCGTTCTTATTCTTTATGTTCAAATTCAATAGCGATGTAGCAAAACGGGTTATTGTTGCCTTTGTTTCCGGCTGTATGTTTGCCTGTGTATTTTGCATTGCACGCGCTTTTGCTTATTTATTTAAAGGCGATAGCAGTTATTTTTACTATTCTAACTTTTCGTTCTTTATGCATAGCGCTTATTTTGCCATGTATTTAAATTTGGCCGTGGTGTTTGTCATCCTGTTTTATTTTAAATGGTTCAAAAACGCGCCTTCGTTCAAATACATTGCTTTTGGTTTCATTACTTTGTTTCTGCTTTGTATTTTATTGTGCGCTTCAAAAATGGGCATCATTACTTTATTCATTTTACTTCCATCATTACTCATTATGGAGTTACGAAACAGGATCAAACTGAAGCATTACCTTATTGGTATTACAAGCGCTGTTATTATTTCGGTAAGTATTTATGCGGTATTTCCTCAGGTATTCGATCGCTTACGCTCAGTAGCCGTGGTTACCAATAAAAATATTGATAAAACTGCCATGGAAAGTTCGTCGGTTCGTGTATTGATATGGGACGAATGCACCAAGATAATCAAAGAGAATATGTTGTTTGGAGTAGGAGTGAGCAAGGCCAACGAAACTTTGTACGCCGGTTACGAAATGGATGGTTTAACAGGAGCATTAGAAGGCAAGCTGAATGCGCACAATCAATTTTTTCAAACCAGTATTGGTATGGGACTAATTGGACTGCTGAATTTATTGCTGTTAACTATTGGCTTAACTATTTACGGACTGCGTAAAAAACGAAATCTTATTTTCTTCTTTGGCTTATTGATCACCTGTAATTTTTTAGTAGAAAGTATGCTGCAAACTTCTGCAGGTACCGTATTTTTTGTATTCTTCCTGTGTTTTTTAAATGTGTTTTATAAGATCCAATTCAATGAAGAAAATAGTAAGTAGTTTATTTTTGTGTTTTACAATTTCTGTAATAGCCCAAAAAGGCGATTTTAAATGGCCTCTTGCAGATCCCATCATCCTTTCAGGAAATTATGGCGAGCTGCGTCCTAATCATTTTCATGCAGGATTAGATTTTTCTACAAAAAATGCCATCAATTTACCGGTGTACGCTGCCAAAGACGGTTATGTATCGCGCATCAAAGTAAGTTCTACAGGTTATGGCAAATGCGTTTATATTACGCACGCCAACGGAAAAGTTACGGTGTATGGGCATTTAACGAATTACGAACCCGCTTTAAACAAATATGTAAAATCAGAACAGAAAAAAGCAAAGCAATACGAAGTAGAATTATATCCCAAACCGGGAGAAATAAAATACAAGGGCGGAGACATCATTGGTTACTCCGGAAATTCAGGAAACTCAACCGGTCCGCATTTACATTTTGAAATTAGAGATGAAAAAAGCGAAGTCCCTTTGAACCCTGCTTTGTTTTATGATATTGAAGATACACAAGCGCCAACCTTAACGCATTTGGGTTTATACAATTTGGCCGATACAACTAATCCACGGTTTTTAGGCTTCTATCCTGTAATTACAAAAGCAGGAAAAATGAAACTGAAAAAGGATACGCTTGTTTTAAAGTCAAATATTTTAGGCATTGCATTTTCGGGACAAGATAAATTTACAGCCACAGGAAGTACAAATAATATTTACGAAGTTCAGATCAAGTTTGATGAAAAACCATTTTATAAACATCAACTCGATTATATTCCTTTCGACGATGCTAAATATGTGAGCCAATTCTCTACTATGCAAGAAAAATGGCGCTTTCAAAAATGTTTTCAATCTACTATATTCCCTAGGGGAATGTACAAAGGTGTGGCCAATAAAGGCAGAATCATGATCGGCGATACAAACGTTCATAAGATACGAATGATCTTTAAAGATGAAAAAGGGAATTCAAGCGAACTAGAATTTTATGTGAAGGCTAAAGAAATTAAATATTTTGAGCCTCCAACTATCCAAGGTGATATTTTTGCGAACGCCAATGAAGATGTTTTATTTGGACGTAAAAAATTACAGATCTTTATTCCGGCTTATACCTTATACAATTCCGGTGCGGTGATCTTTGAAAATACGCTGGAAGCTTCGGGTAAATTAATGATCTTACCATTCGACGCTACTTTGCGAAGCACTGCCATTGTTGGATTTGAAGTGCCTAAAAAGTTCAAGAAGTTCAAAGACAAATTGGTATTTAAAAATGTGGATAATACCTATACACCCATTGTAAAGAACGACTCGGTATTTTATTCGGTACGTAATTTTGGAGGATTTGTTTTAATTGTAGATTCATTAGCTCCAAAAATAAAAACAGAGCTTCCTGCGGCAAAACTTAAAACAGCCAAGGGCTTAGGCAAAATAGTTTTTATTATCAGCGAAGAATTAAGCGGAATTAAAGAATACAAATTTACTATTAATAACGAATGGGCTTTAGCTGAGTTTGATGCGAAGAGCGGAAGACTAACTTATTTTCTTGATGAAGATACTCCTAAAGGTGAACTCAATTGTGTGGTGGAAGTTATGGATAGGTGTAAGAATAAGGCGAGTTTTGGTTTGAAGGTGGGGAATTAGCGGCATTATTTAACCACTGAGGAACATAGAGGTCTCATAGAGTTTCACGGAGCTCCATGAAACTCTATGAAAAACTCTATGTGCTCCGTGGTTAAAAAACTACTGTTTCTTAAACTTCATCAATTTTTCATTATATTTGATTAACAAAGCCCCAATGAAAAAACTCCTTTTCACCATAGCAATAAGCCTTAG
>JAGPDW010000230.1:0-3904 GCA_018057345.1 Bacteroidia bacterium
GCTTGGAACTATACCGACGAATTATTATTGATCATTGGTGCTTTTGACTTGGTTGAATTGGACAAAGCAAATAGTTTACATAGAATTAACACTTACGAGGCACTGGCATTTGAGAACGAAAAAAACATCATTGAAGTACGCGAAAATTATTTTACCAACACAGAAAAGGCTATCTTAGCTAAAGTAATTTTTAACCAAGAGCCTGCTGTTGAACAACCTCTTTTAGTAAGAGGTGATAATTCGGAGCACGCTGAATAAAGCGTATGGGAAAACATGTAATAGTTACCGGAGGAGCCGGATATATTGGTTCGCATACCATTATTGAACTTTTAGAAAAAACAGATTATCATGTGATCTCCATTGACAATTTTTCGAATTCAACAGAGCAAACTTACGAGCGCATTGAGAGCATCAACAAAAAGAATTTTACAAAATTAAATATTGATCTGTGCGATCTTGAAAAATTATCTACCTCGCTTTATTCGTTTGATGATATTGTAGGTGTGATCCATTTTGCCGCGTTTAAATCGGTTGGCGAGAGTACAGAAGACCCACTAAAATACTACCACAACAATATTGTTTCGTTGGTGAACATGCTAAAGATCTGCGAACAAAAGCAAATACAACATTTTATATTTTCTTCGTCGTGTTCGGTTTACGGAAACACAAAAGCATTACCTGTTACCGAAGAAACCCCTTTGCAAAAAGCCGCTTCGCCTTATGGTTATACAAAACAAGTGGGCGAAGAAATGCTGGCCGAATTTTGCGCCGCTAAACCATTTTTAAAAAGCATTGCGTTGCGTTATTTTAATCCGGTTGGTGCGCATATGAGTGGATTGAATGGCGAATTATCGAGTAACAAACCAAGTAATTTAGTTCCCATTATTACACAAACCGCAGCCGGAAAAAATTCATTAACGGTACATGGCAACGATTATGATACGCGTGATGGAACTTGCATACGCGATTATGTGCACGTAAGTGATATTGCCGATGCGCATTTAAAAGCATTAGCGTTTTTAGTAAGCGGCAAAGCCAAACAGCCTTACTCGGTGTATAATTTAGGAACAGGTAATGGCGTAAGTGTATTAGAAGCCATTAAAGCCTTTGAAAAAGTAACAGGACAAAAATTAAATTATACCATTGGCCCGCGCCGCGCAGGCGATGTGGTTGAGATCTATTCTAACAGCAGCAAAGCACAAAAAGACCTGGGCTGGACACCAAAACTCAGCATTGATGATATGATGTTGAGTGCCTGGAAATGGCAGGGGTTGGTGTAGGTTGGGAAAATAATTTTTAAATTTATCTGTGCCAATTGGATTGGCAAAATGGCTATTGTCTTGTAAGAGATAGTTGTATAGAAGTGAAAAATCACTTCTATACAACTCTTCCGTCCCTGCAGAGAAATACTTTGCAACCTTAGCTAAATAAAATTAACTTTAGTAAAACCTTTACCCAATTATGAGATCACACTTTATAAAACTTACCGCCCTTGCTCTTGCATTGGCACTTACAAATTGTAATACAGATTCAAAAAAAGAATTAAAACGCAGTTGTATTGAAGTGAGTGTTGTAAAAGGCGGAGAATTAGCGATAACCGACACTTGCTTTACCGCTTTCAACGACGATTCGTTAAACCGACTTGTAACTAATTACCGTCAGCTACAAAAAGAATTAACAGAATCCTTTGACACCCAACTCTTATTTGTAATTGTAGATACTTTAGGTAAAGAACCCGAAGATTATGAATATGCTTTTGTTTCAAGCGAGGCCGGCATCATTAACCCCGATGTAGTTATCACTAAGAATGTGGAATTTGTAAAAGAAAAAATGAAAACCGTAAAAGAAGCGAACCTTATCCCGAAAAAGTTGCAAGCTGGTGAAACTTTAAAACGCACGGTAGAAATCATTTTTGAAACAAATATCCGGATCAATTGGAGACGAGTTGAGAATAACACTGTTGTTAATTAACACTTCACCATCGAATTCAAAGTAAAAGAATGTAAGAACGAAAATTCGATCTCCATCACCGGAAAAGAATACGATAATTGATTACTCCTGCGTATAAACCCTTTTCACTCTTTAAGAGATATTTTATAACGCAAACTCCTTTAGTTTGTTTAGAATAAAATTCGTTGCTGGTGGCGAACCTCTTTCTACGTGTCCATCTATCCATTCGGATATGTTTGGATCTCTCAATAAAGTAGAGAATTCTTGTTTTAAATAATTCTTAAGTTTTCCTTCTGAGTTATTCAATTCGGCCCATATCAAAGCTCTGTTTTCTAAAACGTAAATTATATCTTCAAAATCCTGACTAGTTCTGCCATCACTTTTTCCACGGCCTTTAAATGCTTCTAATTTTGTTGCGATAAAATATGGGGCCGTTAATATTTTTATTGTACAACGCTCATCCACCTTGTGATCTATGGCATTCTCAAAGCCTTCTTGATACCATTTATTTGTAAATCCAATGGACGGATCATTTGTAGGCATTATGTCCACTATTGTTTCTTTAAAAATATACCTACATATTATTCCCGATTCAATGTCGGGCGAAAATCCTATGAGTCGCAATTTTTCTTCCAGCGCGGCTCTATCAACATAATTCAATATTTCTATAATAACATCCACATCGTTTGTGACTCTCACTTCCGATCCTTGCCTATCAGGATATAACGATATTGTTGCTCCACCCACAAAAACTATTGTTTCTTTTAATTCTGCAAGTGCGTTGGCAACAGCTTTAATTCTTACAATATTAGCGTGATGGCTCATTTAAGATGTTTTTTCTTAATGTTTTAATTGCGTAATTAATTTCCCTAACTTTTCCTACGCGTACAAGATCCACTAATGACAATAATTTATAATACATATCATCCTCGTCAACCGCTGCAACTTGTTTGGCGTACAAAGGCTCTATCATTTGTCCCATTATTTTTCCTTTACTACTTGGCCACACATACACCATTTCACTTACAAAATTATTTCTAATTGTAGGATGAGAATGTGCGGTAGGAATTCCGCGAACCACGGCACCCGGCTCTTGAGGAAAAACGTAACGAATTCCATGCTCAAGAAATTCCATTAAACTTTGTCTGCTTACATTCTTTTTTTTATGATCGATAAGATGTGCAAGCCTGCTTCTATTCAAAGACTCTGAAATTTCAGAAATACTTATATGCAAGGCATTAGAAAGTTTAACCAAATGCCAATCAGGATCATTTATTGAAATTATTTTCAATAAAATCGCTATGTCTTGCGGTCGCATGCCATTGTGCTTTCTCATGAAACAAATGTACGTTATTTTTCGCGTTTCGCATAACGCGAAATAAGAAATAATTCATTTCAATTTATTGATAATTAGGCACTTAGAATTTCTGATTTGATTCAGAACAGATTTGCCGATCACTCTTGCGTATAGATTCGTTTCACCCTACTGGAAATATTAGTAAGTACTTCGTAAGGAATTGAATTCATGGCTTTGGCCATTTGGTTAACTTGTGCGGAGCTTTCAAATACAATTACTTCGTCGCCCTCTTTGCATTTTACATTGGTAATATCTACCATGCACATGTCCATGCAAATATTGCCAACGGTTTTGCAGAATTTGTTATTGATCCAAACACCATGGCGCACGTTTCCTAATGTGCGATGGAAACCATCGGCGTATCCAATAGGAATGGTGGCAATGGTCATATCACTTGTAACAATGCCGTTGCGATTGTAACCCACGGTTTCGGCTGTTTTTACGTGTTTAATTTGACTGATGCGTGTTCGCAACGAATTTACATTTTGCAGCAAAGCATTTTCTTCTTCATTCACGCCAAAACCATACATACCAATGCCTAATCGCACCATATTAAAATGCGCGTTCTTAAAACGTGTAATGCCACCGGTATTGCAA
>JAGPDW010000231.1:0-3902 GCA_018057345.1 Bacteroidia bacterium
AATATAGGAAAAGCGCCGCTTAATTTAAACTGTAATATATTAAAGTATAAAAGAGATTTGTTTATAATTACCAAGTCTGTAAAATTAAATTGCTTGAAATGATATTCTTTTAAAACAAAAAAGACGGAGCGATTTGTCTCCGTCCAATGAAAAATATGAAAGTGAAATTAATTAACCGGGGCAAAAACCACCACCCTAAATGTTACCACACCAGGTGAAGAAGGTGGAACACCATGGATCCTAGAATAGTTTAAATGAAGATAGTCCAATTCGATTGATTGATGCATCATAATATCCCCTACAGCATAAGGCAAGCTCCACCATTGCGTTCCAATTTGCATATATACTTTAACTTCTCCCTTTGTTATCACGTCGTTTGTGATCTCAGGAAAATATACATTGGTAGAATAAAATCCCCAATTATTCATCCAAGAGGAAGCTTGTACAGTAAATGTTCGTTCAGATTTTTTTAGGTTTCCTGTGCCACCATTTGTGCCAGGGTCGCCTTTAGGTCCTGCAACATCCTTTTTGCAAGAACTAAGCGCAAATAGTAGAAAAGGGATAGCTAATAAAAGTGTTTTTATAGTTGAATTTCTCATGATCGAAGGAGTATATATCTTACTTAACAATTGCTCTTACATTTTCAATTTGCGCTCCATTATTGGAAAACGGGTTGGAATTTTTTTGTGCCTCAGAAACAATAACCATCCTGTATCTTTCAGTAGGAGGCGGAGTTCCCGGCAAGCCACCTTCGATATTAATATAATTCAGATATAAATTACCCACATCGAAACCAAATTGGGTAAAAAGATCAGTTGTTGTAATTGGTAATTCCGACCATACAGTACCGGTTTGTCTATACACTTTAACGCCTCCTTTATCAACTACTGTTTGGGTAAGTGAGGGAAAGCTTATTGTCACTTTTAAGCATTCGGCAGAGGTATCAGCAACCCACGAACTAGTATTTACTATAAACGTATTTGTTGAAACTATAGTTGCGTTTCCACCAATACCGTTCGTTCCGGGATCCCCCTTAGGACCTTGAATTTCTTCCTTTTTACAAGCGGTAAAAAAAATACCAGAAGCGCAGATGAGCGCCGCTAATAGCTTGATAACAGATGCAGATTTATTCATATAAATGATTTAAAATGAGCTTAAATATACGAGAAGTACTAAACAATAATTAAGCCAAGATTAGTTAAAACGTAACTTTCATGGCACTATTCTTATGGATCCTGGAGGAAATACATAAAAAAGCCTCTCATCCCAGCAGATATCGAGACTGAAAGGCTATGTGCCGAAAGCCTCAATTTATCTAATTTTTTTGCTGATTTTAAAGCGATAATGGAGTTTAAGAAATTAAACTTCCCAAAATATTTCTAGTTTACAATTCATTCTGACGATATGTTGAATTATACTTTTCTTTAACTCTATCCACTAAATAATACACCATTGGCACTAAGTAAACCGTTAATATCAATGATGAAAAAAGTCCACCAATAATTACCCAAGCCAATCCGTTTTTCCATTCGCTGGCTGTTCCTTTAGCCAGGGCAATTGGCAACATTCCAATGATCATGGCTATGGTTGTCATTAAGATTGGACGCATCCGACCTTTTCCTGCTGTGATTAAAGCTTCTTTGAAATGTTTCCCCTCTGCTTTTAATTGATTTGTAAAATCCACAATTAATATGGCGTTTTTTACTACTAAACCCATGAGCATAATTAACCCAAGCAATGCAAATAAACTAAGATTGTTTAATGACAAATTCAATGCTAAAAATGCACCAATAGCAGCTACGGGAATTGAAAACAATACCACAAATGGATAAACGAAACTATCATACAAAGCTACCATGATTAAATAAATCAATAAGAATGAAATCAATAGAACAGAACCCAATGCGCCGAAACTATCATTTTGTCTTTTGATATCACTACCCCAAGTCATTTGAATTCCGTCGGGTAATGGATTTTTTTTAATGTAAGCAACAACATCATCAGCAACTGTTCCCGAAGGTCTGCCAAGTGCATCGGACGTAAGCGTAACAGCAGGCTGACGATCTTTTCTTTCCAAAAGGGAAGGAGAATTATCTCGTTCCACGGTTGCAAATTGCGACACTTCTACAGGTAAGCCCATTGGATTAACAATAGAGAGACGTTGCACATCTTCATAATTTTGCCTACTGTAACCGTCAAGCCAAATTCTTACAGGATATTCTGTTCCGTTTTCTGTTAATGTAGCATCGTCATTGCCAGTAAAAGCTGTTCTTAAATTCATACCAACATAAGCTGTCGTTAATCCTAAACGCTGCATTTTATCTTTGTCGGGAATTATTTTGTATTCAGGACTACCTTGTTCTACAGATAAACGCACATTATCTGAACCGGCTATTTTTTCAATTACAGATTTTAATTCAGTGCCCGATTTCATTACCAAATCTAAATTGCTTCCGCTTAAAGTAATTTCTATCGGGGCTGAACGTGGGATCAATCCTAATGCAGCCATTGAATAATTTATCCCGGGAAACTTCATTTTTAATTCTTCCCGAAGTTTTTTCATAAATTCTTCAGTAGGCTGGTTATTGCGTTCTTTTGCGGATTTTAACTGAATTGTAAATTCAGTTTTATTAGCTGATCCTACACCTAAACTTCCAATGCCAGTACTCGGACCACCTATATTACTAAACACAGTAGACACATCTGCTTGCTTGATAATATACGTTTCGATTTTTTTGGCAAATAAATTGTTTTGCTGAATGGAAGTTGATTTATCAAACTCTAAAGCCATACGAAATTTACCCTGATCACCGGTAGAAATAAGCTCTTTCCCAATGATACCTTGTTTCATTATTCCTAAAGTAACCATGAAGAGTAAAATAACTATTCCCGTGAAAATTAATTTGTGGCTGAGTATCCATTCTAATTGTTTGCCATACCAATTGGTGAATTTTTCTAATTGATGTTCAAATCCAAGCAAAAAACGATTGAAGAAGTTAGTAGGTTGTAAATCTTCCTTCTTACCAATTCTTGAAGCTAACCAAGGTGTAAGTGTAAAACCAACCAATAAACTAGTAAGTGTAGAGGTTACAACAACTACTGAAAATTGTTTGAGCATATCCGCCACAAATACTTGCAAAAACAATATCGGTAAAAACACAACCACGTCAACCAAAGTGATCGACAATGCAGAAAATCCAATTTCCATACGCCCATCCATTGAAGCAGTACGTTTTTCTTTTCCCATATCTAAATGCCTTTGAATATTTTCCAAAACTACCGTTGCATCATCCACTAATATTCCTATAATTAAAGACATAGCGAGTAAGGTCATTAAATTTAGAGTATATCCTAAAAGCCACATCACTGCAAAAGCTGTAACCAAAGAGGTAGGTATTGCAATGATAACAATTAAAGAGTTTCTGAAACTTCTTAAAAATAAAAGCATTACTAAAGAAACTAAAACAACCGCTAAACCCAAGTCAAACACAACCGAGTTAACTGCTGCAATTGTATTATCAGTACTATCATCTGCAATGATGAATTTTACAGCTGAATTACTATTTTGTGCTTCGATATTTTTAAACTTTGCTCGAACCATTTTTGAAACATCAACAGCATTTGCATCGCCTTGTTTTTTTAATAAAATTCCAATGCCATCTTTTCCATTGTATCTACTGATAGATGTCGTTTCTTTTATTCCATCAACTACCTGAGCAACATCTTTCAAATACACCGGACTACCGGGCATTGGCATAGCAACCTGAACATTTTTTATATCATCAATCTTGGCAAACTTTCCGGTTAAACGAACGGAGTTATTCTCTTGATCCGTTTGTACTTTTCCTGCAGGCAAGTCTAAGCCTGAACGATTAATTGCCTCAACAACCTGATACAATGAA
>JAGPDW010000232.1:0-3884 GCA_018057345.1 Bacteroidia bacterium
AGGGACAGTTCCTAATCTTTCCAGGTGAATTAAACTTGCACAAGTTGTTGCTCCGCGAGCGCTTTCCTTAATTATACTTATAACTTTAATCCTGTTCCACCTATAGGCGGATGTGCTTTGATCACTGCTACTACAACAACTCCAACTTGGACAATCAATCCCTGTTTTTATAATTTATGTAACGGTAATTATACTATACTCATTAATGGTGTAGCTGACAATGATGCCTGTATGATCTGCAATATAAACATGATGTTTCCTCCACCACCAACTACAGGCCTAAATGCGATTGGAGCTAAAGAGTATATTGCATTAAAAATATCTCCAAATCCTGCTAAGGAACAAGTAAAGATCAGTTACAATTTAGAGTCAATGAATGACGCGGAAGCTCACATCATTAATTTATTAGGTCAAAAATTAAAAAAGATAACTACTCAAAAGGATGCATCATCAACTATCTGCAACATATCCGATCTTGGTCCGGGAATATACTTTATTGCTATTTCAAATAAGGATAAAATCCTTGAAAGAAAGAAACTGATCATCTCAGATTAACTACCAATAATTATCATCCAGATTAAATCTCACATTCACAATATTATTATACTTTGAGCCAAAGGTATAATTGATGTTGAATCCGTAGTTATAATTATAAGCTGTTTTTAATTTTACCTGTTCTAATAAGATCTCATTAGCCGTTGCTTCGCTTTTTCTGAGAAAGAACTGATCGTTCACAATACTAAATCCACACCATAAACCAAGACGAAGTCCTTTTAAAGGATTAAAATTAATAGATGGGTAAATAGAAGCGCTGTAATTATTTGGGTAATTAAAATAATGCCATCCCCCGGCGGTTAAATATAAATTTCCCCATTTTTCAATTTGATTCCATTGTACAACAAAAGAATGTAAACCATATAACTCACTTTTTTTATCGTACACGGTTGTTTCAAAATAATCCTGGTAACGCGCACCAAGTCGGTAAATAAATCGTAATTGTCTTCTTCCCGCTTCGGCATAACTAAACACATTGTATTCAATACCGGGATAATAACTATAACTATTCCTCAAATTATTTTGTGTAGATTGAAAATACGTGGCAAAATGTCCAACCGCCCAATGTTTACCCAGGGTAAATGCCATTAAATGAAAACTACCCAAATTACTTTGCAGGCCGGTTACTGTGGTGCTGTCATCGATCACAAATTTCTGTTTGTTCAAGCTGTACCATCCTCCGGTTTCTACCCTCAATTTTTCTGTAGTTCTATTCGCATTTAAATTTCCGTTCAAACTAAATTCACTTTGATACGAATTAGCGTTCCCATCCACATTGGCATTAATATTAAACACCCAATAGTTCCATTTATCCTTCACTTTGCCATTTTGCTCTTGTTCTCCAACATCAATGGTGTAATTAATTTTTTTAAGGAGGTCGGTCTTTACAATATATTTCAAAAGCCCCTGTTTTGCAGTATTCAATAAACCTTCGCGGGCTTCTGCATCGGCCATATTTGGTACTGTTTTATAAACTAAGGTATCATTTTGGCCTTTGAATTTATTTTCGCCCACAAAATATAAAGTAAGTACGGCTGCACCGCCCGCATTAAAATTAGCGGTACCGAGCATATAAATATCCGCCAACCTTCTGTCGCGTACAAAATTCACAAAGGTGATCTCTTGCTTAAAAAATTGCGGTGCGCAAAACTCGCAATCCATAAATAAATTCGGGAGATCGTTTCGCACAACTGATGAATCCTGCGCTTGTAATGAACCAAGAGAAGCGAGAATAAATAAAATGCTAAACAATTTATGCATAAGGGGACTTTTTATTGTAATACATTAGTGATACAATAGAAACAGCTAAAGGTTCATTATTTTATAAAATTAAACGTAAAAAAGAAGGTTTTATTACCGCTTGCGTAATTTCTGTACGCTTTTGTTTCCCGCAGATCACGCAGATATTCCGATAGGTCAATTCTCGATACAATTTTTTCAAGAGGCAGGCAAAAATCACTCGAACTGACAGGGCCTGTCATTTCGAGTGACCTTTCGCCGTCTCTTTTGCGAAAGTTTGTATCGAGAAATGACCTTAGAAAATCTATGGAAGAATTTACTTACTCTCATCATCAACCGCTTCTTCCATTTCGTCGGTCATGATGCTCTTTTCTTCCACAAACTCTTTATTAGTAAGATGCTTTTCGAGAGAAAGCAAGAAGGCAGGAAGTAAAATAAGATTAGCGCAATAGGCTACAATAAGCGTGAATGAGATCAATATTCCGAGAGCTTGAGTGCCACCAAAGCCTGATAAAGCAAACATTCCAAAACCAAAGAATAATACAAGAGCGGTATATATCATGCTAACACCGGTTTCAGAAATAGTAATGCGCACGGCATCGCCTATGCTTAATTTGTTTTTTCGGATCTCGTGTCTGTATTTAGTGAGAAAATATAATGTGCCATCGCTGCTTATACCAAATGCTATACTAAACACCAAAATTGTGCTTGGCTTCAGCGGAATGCCTACAAAACCCATTAACCCAGCGGTAATGATCAAGGCCACAAGACTAGGAATTGTTGAGATCAAGATCATTCTAAACGATGTAAAAAGGGTGAGCATGAATATCATAATCAACACAATTGCCAACACAACACTTTCCACCAAATTATTCACCAAAAAATCATTTCCTTTTAAAAATACAATGCTATTTCCTGTAACCTTTACATCAACTTGCGATGAATCGGGCATCCATTTATTGGCTTCATCATCAAAATTAAAAATAGAATCTAAACGCAATTTCAAATTTGAAGCCAATTCTTTCATTCGAGTTGATCCAACATCGGCCACTAAAATCGAAATGTGAGTGTTTTGCTGAGTGCTATCTAAAAAGCTCGACAACTGATTCTTCTTCTCGTTCTCTGTCTTTACATATTCTGCAATTGTTTTTAGATCAGTAACACTTGGGAGCTTATAGAACTTCTCATCTCCCCCTTTATACGTTTGATACATGAACTTTATTCCTTCGGCAATTGATAAAGGCTTTGATAACTCAGGATACTGACTTAACATTCGCTGAGCTCGATTTATCTTATAAAGCACACGAGCGTTATTGGCAAATATTCCTTTCTCCTTTTTACTATCGATCGTAATTTCAAAAGGGAGAACGCCACCATAGCTCTTTTCAAAATATTTCATGTCGCGAATTAGCAGGTCGGTTTTAGGAATATCATCTACCACATATCCAAAGGCTCTTATCTTTAATAAGCCGAAAACGCTTAGGGTACAAAGAGCAATAAGAATTACATATATTGCTTTTCGATTAGTAGTTGTGATCGCGGCAACCTTATCAAGAGTGATGCGCAAACGTTTTGCATCTAGATGCAATAAATGCTTTGGTTTTGGAAGAGGCAAATAACTAAATATAACAGGAACCAATACCAACGAATAAATAAAAGTTGCCATCACGTTTATCGCTGCGATCAAACCAAATTCGAACAATAAACTATTTTCGATGGCGCAAAATACAGCAAAACCAATTGATGTTGTGATATTGGCGAAGAACAATGAAACGCCGGCACGTTGTAACGCAAGATGCAAAGACGCTATTTTTCCTTTGCCGCTTGCTAACTCAGTATGGTATTTATTTAAAATGAGGATACAATTGGGCACGCCAATTACAATAATCAAAGGCGGAATCAATCCTGCAAGAACAGATAATTTAAATCCGAATAATACGATAGTTCCTAATGTGGTTACTACACCAAAAACAATGACGAGTAGTGAGAATATTACAGGATAAAATGATCGGAAAAATATAAAAAGCAATAAAGCTGTTACTAGAAAAGCCACACCCAAAAAGAAACTCATCTCATTTCTAATTTTAACC
>JAGPDW010000077.1:0-4162 GCA_018057345.1 Bacteroidia bacterium
GTCTTGAAAGCCGCGAAAAAGTTGGTATCGCTGTTCAATTAGCAAATTATTATAAAGCCGATCTTCGTATTGTGTCGGTGTTCCCACCAAGCGATCATAAATACGAGAATAAATTACTTCCCTACCTTCAGCAAGTAAAAAAATTCATCAAAGAAAAAGGGGTTAATTGTACGAACAAATCTATTCCTGCAAACGATGTAGCCGAAGCTATTATTGATTACGCCAATAAGAATGATTGTGATCTTATCATTCAAATGAATAAAAAAGATAAAAGTTTAGGCGAGATGTTTGGTGGAACCATGTCGGAAAAAATGGTTGATATTAGCAATGTTCCCATCTTAACTATAAACCCTATGAAGAGGGAGAGTTACAGTACCGGTATCCACTAATCTTTCTTTTAGTTTACTCCTCCAAAATTATTCAACAGCATTGCTTTACCCCATTTTTCTTTACCATACTGCTTTGCAAGTTGTTCTCTGAATTCAGCCGTTTTTAAAGGTTTCTTTTTTGTTTTTGGTAACTGAAATACTTCCGGCTTAGGCTGGATCACTTCCACTTTTTTTGCAAAATAAATGGTGCCTCCATCTTCGGAAGCAAGGCCTAGTATTAAACCGGGCAAACCATTAAAACTTTCGGGACCAAAACCGGGAACAATTTCGTCGGCATACCAAGCATAAACTCTACTACTATCATTTTCTACCCAAATGGCTTTTCGGCAATTGAATCCGGCAATAGTTCTTTGTCCATCGGTGATCTTCCATTTTCGCTTTGATAAGGAATCTTTGAGCATAAATTCCTCTCCCCATATTTTTTTGAAAGTTACCTTCGAGTCGCTTGTTTTATTTTGGTAAGTGGTATTGAGCGAAGTGGCCCATTCAAAATTATCGCGGTACTCGCTTTCAACTGGCTTAAAACAAGAGAGTGAATCGGTGAACGTTAATTCAAACTCATCTATTTTTACTTTATCGGCCTCCTTTACCCACTCTTTTACATCTTCCCAGTGTTTAAGACGTTTATACAAATTTGTTTTACGCTCGTAGGTAACTTTACCATAGGTTATTTGAGCGCTAGCAAATGCAACGAATACAAACAGAAAAACAATGCTATATAAATTTCTAATCATACTTTCCTTCGTCTTTTGTTTTCTGACTGTTGAACTTATACGTGAGGTTCAATAAAAAATAACGGGTAATGATCTTTGTTCTGGAATCGGTGATAATGTTATTATAAACTTGCCTGTTAGCCACAATGTTTTGATTTAAGATGTCGAAGGCTTTGATAGCAACAATAAAATTTTCGAGTTTACCAAAATGTTTAGAGATCGCCGCATTAACAATAGCATACTCTATATTATACCCATTAGCTCGTTTGCTTTTGATGGTATACTCTGCGTCCGATTCAATAAAGAATTTTTTCTTTAATTCAATTCGCACACTTGCGTTGTATATTTGTGAGGTATACGGTTTGTTATTTTGATTATTGATGGTAGAATACGGGATATTATATTCGTATCTTCCGCCAATATTAAAATAAAATTTTTCAAGATCCACGGTTACATCAGTGCCTCCGTTTATATTGGAATTTCGAGTGGTATTTACTACATTATTAATGATATTATTGTTGCTATAAAAATTTGAATTACCGTTAACGCTAAATATCAATTGGCGTTTTAATGTTGGCCAGTTAGCTCCGATCCATGCGGCACCGTTATAATTTCCATTCATATTGGTGGCTGTAGAAATGGAACGGCCAATGGAATCGTAAACTAAACTACTTGAGAACGCGTTTTGTGTGATGTTATAATTACCACCTAACCACATATATTTCCCCGAAATGGGTTTATAAGAATTGAAGTTAAGATTGAACTGGTGTTGAAAAGTTGGAATTAGATTAGGATTTCCAAGGGTAATAAAATTTTGATTCGCATTATTTCTTAAAGGCTGTAATTGATTTATGCTTGGTTGCTGTGAATTTGTATTATACGTTAAATACAAACGCATGTTCTGACTAAAATTATAATTGTAATTTATAAATGGTAAAATATTATTTACCGATAGCTTTAATACGCTATCATTATAATTATTAGTATTGGATAAACTAACCTGACGTGCTCTTGTACCAATAACCAAACGGTATTTTTTGATCTCATAAATGAGCCTCAACTTCGCCTGGTTTACCACTTTTGAGTTACTAAAGTCGTTTGAAAAAATTGAATCAAGTAATGAATAATCATTATTCACCTTGTTCAAAGATTCTTTCGATTGTTTGTTATCATTATAAATGAATTCGTAAGTGGCCTCACCTTTTATTTTTTTAGTAAAGGGCTCTAAGAAACTCACGCTGGCTTGATGTGTTATATTGTTTGAATTTGTCTGCTTTTTTTGATCAATATCGTTTAGTCCTGCAATAGTATCTGTATAAAATAAATTCGTTGAGCTTAGTTGCCCGTTTCCTTCATTTGCCCCTTTATCAATGTAATAATAGAGATTTAAAAAGCGATCTTTCTTCTTAAAATCTCGCGTTAATCTAATTCCTGAACTTGCAGAATAGTTAGAAGAGTTGGTTGCGTTAGTATTTTTTGTTTCGCGAGACACCAACCCTTCGGTTGTAGCAAAATTATTCTCGGTATAATATTCGCCACTGCTTGTTTTATAATTTAATTTTGGTGTTATGGTAAGCTTGGTTAGTGAGTCTAGATCGTGTTCCAAGTTCATATTGAATACATGGCCCTGTTTTTTGTCAATATTCTTAGTGTAATTATTAGTTGTATAGTTGGTGTCGGTTAAAAAATATTGGCTGTATTGTTCGCTTTCGGTAACCATCAAATTATTCCTATACGAATAATTAGAATTGATCTTTGTTTTTTTACTTAGTCTGTCGCTATAGTAAATTCCTGTATTTAGAGTTTGCGGAACACCCTGACCTTGATCGTTGTCATTTGTCCAAGTATTATTTTCTTCATCATAATTCCAATCGCGTTCATTTTCCAATCCGTATTTATCAATATCGCTCCATCCAAAACCGGTTTTTGGTGTATTAGAGCCCAATGCGAATAGCGATATCTTTTGTTTGTTACGGAATTTATTTATCAGCAGATCCCCTTCATAAAATGGCTTTTGATCCTTTTGAAAGTTAGAGCCACCGGCTCCCGAGATCTTTCCAAAATATCCTTTTTTAGCATCATCCTTCAGCTTCAAGTTCATTACTTTAATGGTCTCATCACTGGTATTATCAGCACTGGCGTTCTCGTCTTTTTTTTCGTAAACCTGAACCGACTCTACACTATTGGCAGCTAAATTTTTTGTGGCCATAGTTGGGTCGGTTCCAAAAAATTCATCGCCATCCACTAACACTTTACTAACCTCTTTACCTTGCGATGTTATTTTTCCGTTAGCATCCACCTTAACGCCGGGCAATCTTCTTAAAAGATCTTCCACAGTTGCGTTTGCTTTTACCTTAAAGCTATCAGCTGTATAGATCAATGTATCTCCTTTATAATACACGGGATCTTTATAAGCAAAAATGGTAACCTCATCCAAATCCACACTTTTGGGAGGCATGATTATTTTTTCGAAATTAAATTCAAAACTTTTATTGGTGCCTATCACATACATGATCTTATCTCCAAATTTTTTGAAAGAGATAACTACTTTATAGGTATCAATTGGAAGTTCTTTGATTTCAAAAAAACCTTCTTCGTTGCTTCGTGTAAAATCAATAAGTGTTGAATCGGAAAGTTTGGTTGCAATAATAACTGCGTTTTGTAACGGCTTTTTTGAAACTGTATCCTGAACCTTACCTCTTATAGATAGCTTTTGAGCATTTGATAAATACCCAAACAATAGAAAAATAAATAAAAGGGGCTTTATCCTCATCAAGTTCACAATAATACAAAACCTCTGAGATGGTTACAGTTAAAATAAGCAAAAATACATAGAAGGTGAACTTTGGGGATAATTCGTACCTTTAGCTCCTAAGACTTCGTAGCTCAACTGGATAGAGTGTCGGTTTCCGGAACCGAAGGTTGCGGGTTCGACTCCCGCCGAGGTCACTTTATAAGCAATTATCTTGCAATAATTTCATTACGCCTAAACAATTGGAGTATAATTTACCGAAACCTTATATGGGAATTTAACTCCCTTTAAACTTTCTTTCAAATGTT
>JAGPDW010000077.1:4262-13422 GCA_018057345.1 Bacteroidia bacterium
ACTCCCGCCGAGGTCACTTTATAAGCAATTATCTTGCAATAATTTCATTACGCCTAAACAATTGGAGTATAATTTACCGAAACCTTATATGGGAATTTAACTCCCTTTAAACTTTCTTTCAAATGTTAATTGTGAATCGTTAATCTCCATGCCAACATCTAACTATCCTATATTCGATTATTAACCACAAATATTATATAGATGGAATATTAGAGCATACTAAAATTTTGTATCTCACCCTTAAGTTAGCTACTTTTACTCGTTACGTTAAAATGAGGAAATACCTTTTTATATCTCTTTTATTTTTGTTAGGCCTGCTTAGCAACGCACAAAACTTGGCTTTTTCGGGTACCATTTATGGCTTTTACGGCGAGAAAGTAATGCTTCTTAAAAAGGCAAGTAAGAATTTAGGTTTTGAAGGGCCAATTAGCGCCGTTGAAATAAATGTGAAGGGCATTGAAACGGATATTATAGTTTATTCTGATCTAACAGGCGCATACACATTTTCTCTTCCCAAATCGGGCGAATATATTGTTACTGTTTCAAAAGATGGTTATTCAACCTTAAGCTTAAAAGTAAACTATCAGGATGCCGGTGCTAAGACGATCTTCTCGCTCATATCTTTTGTAATAAGAAAAGATGACAAGTCGGTAAATGATTTTGGAACTCTATCGATTAGTGACAACGGCGCTCTTTTCTTTAGCGCCCCTTCCGCAAGCAAAAAAAATGAGAATCAAGATGTAATGCAATCCAATAAGATCTTGTTTGAAAAAGCGGTAACAGTGAATAATAGTTCCAAGCAAAATATCGTTTCTAACCTTCATCAAAAATATTCGAATAAAAATTTCTCAGATAATAAAGGATCTGATCAGGACAGGGATGGTTCAAAAAAACCATCTAAAAAAGATTCTTCAGTGATTAAACACACTAACGACCTAATGAGTTCGTTGAATAGATCTTTGGCCGACTCCGCCTCTGATCTAAAAAAGCAAATAGAATTATCTAAGCAGCTATTAAGTTCATATAACGACCAAGATCCGCAATATCAAATGTTGCTAAATCAAATAAAAAATGCCGAATCACAACTCGCACTAAAAGAAAATTATTTAACCCTTCAGCAAAAAGAATTAGGTCAAGCAAAAAAACTCATCATCTTTATGGTGGCCATGATAGTTATTGCAGTATTATTGATGGGCCTTATGTATTATTTCATTGCTCAAAAGCGTAAATTCAACAAAACCCTCACCGAAAAAAATACACAGATCAGTAAGATCAACGATCGCTTGATCAGCAGCATCACCTACGCTTCGGTTATACAATCCAATTTATTAATGGATAAAGAACAAATAAAAAAATTGTTCCCGAATTCATTTGTATACTATCAACCTAAAGATATTTTATCGGGAGATTTTTATTGGTTTGGCGAAACCGAAGGCACTAAGATCATTATTTCGGCCGATTGCACAGGGCATGGCGTTCCGGGAGCTCTTTTAACTGTATTGGGACATGGCATCATTGAAGAATTAATAGAGCAGAACAAATTGAACTCTCCAAGTAAGATCATCAATGAACTCAATAATCAGTTGAACTTGGCTTTTTCAACTCAAAATTTAACAGAGTATGGTATTGAACTAACGGTGATGTGTTTTAAAGAGCGTGATAAAAAAGCTGCGTTCGCTTCAAACGGAAATGGTATTTACAAATACTCCAATGGCGAGATCTTAAATTATTTACCTGTTATTCATCGCCCTATAAAAAATGATCTGCAACCAAAATATGAAGATGTGATCATCGACTACAAAACAAACGATTGTTTTTATTTAATGAGTGATGGCTACTGCGATCAATTTAAAGGTGATAGTTTGAAGCCTGAAAAATATAATCTCCGTAGATTTGAAGCTTTATTAGGTAGAATTTCGGCAAAACCGGAACTTACTTTAGCTGATAAAGAATTGCATGAAGAGTTTGAGAAGTGGAAAGGCGAGAGGGAACAAACCGACGATGTTCTAGTGGTTGGATTTAGAGTGTAATTGCTTCTTCGATGGAAAAATCAACGCCATCCAAAATAGATCTCATTTCTTCCCCCTTCATTTTTATTAGCTCGTCGCCTTTTGAATACTTCCATATCACTTTTAATTCAGAATCATTTTTAAAAGTTGAACTGATTAATTTAAGAACTTGTTTGTTCGACATAGAGTTCATGTACTCCAAATGAAAGATCAATTTATTCTTTTTAAGCCCCGAACAGATCTGATCGATCCGCTGCAACAGTGGAACATAAAAATCCAAGGTGTTCTCGGGCATAGATATTCCGGCAATTGTGATCACATTTAAACCCCCTTCCATTTCGTGTTTTACCATTGGGGTATCCTCGTGTGCTTCTATGTATAAAGTTTCGCTACTCATTATTTATTTTAATACTAAAAAACAATCCTGCTTGATCATCCTTCTGATTGAAAATACTCACATTCATTTTATTTGGAAAGATCAAATTGGCAACATCTATCAATCCTAAGCCGTTAGTACTTTCCAGGTCGGCCAATAGCTCTTTACTTTTTTGCAAAAGCTGCTCTTTGTTTGCGCCGTTTAAATCTACAACTTTTTTTTGTAATTCTTTAGCGTTATCAATGAGTGAATTATTAAAGGTACTTACTTCAATGTATTGATCTTTCCACTCAATGAAAATTCTACCACGCGCACTCTCGTTCTTGAACTGAGCGTGTCTTTTTATATTTTGTGCGAGTTCGATCAAAATGTGGTGAACCTTTTTATTGTCATTGCTTTTCCTCTCTGCTTTTTTTGAAACTAACAAACCTAATAACGAAGAAATAAAACTATTGGAAAAATCACCACCATAATAAAAACAACTTTCGCTTCCTGTTGAAAGTTGATCTAATTTTGTTTGAACACTTATCGCATTCGAAAAATCAAAATCTGTTTCCTCTGTTACCTTAATCGGTATTGCAAAATACAAATTGAAAAGAGAGTATTCCTCATCCACTTTTTTTATCTTATACCGAATAGACTTGTTAGACTTACGGGTGATCTCAATTAAGCCTAATCCGGCACCTTTTTCGGTTGTTTCGCCAGATTCTATTCTTTTAAAATATAATTCATCCAATTCTGCCTGATCTTTTGAAATTAGGGCATCGAGTTTATCCTTTAGATCTTGGCTATCTTTATTATGTATGAGATTTTGCGTTACAACCTGATAAGAATCACCATCGAAAAACAAAAGGAAAAGATCAGAAGAGGTAGCGTTGTGTGCACTATACCTTTGAATGTTTTGAATGGCCTCTACCGACAAAAACATTACTTTTCGGAGTTGACTTTTTCTATTAGCCAATTTCTCATTCGATTCAATGATACTTATAAGGGTCTCCGTTGAAATATCTTCATAATTTCCCCTGTAATAAACTATTAAAGGTAGCTGTGAGGTATCGTTTATGAGCTGTTCTTTTAGTTCCATCTTTGTACTAAATTATTGATTTATTAGTAAGATCCCACATAATAAATTTGAAAATTTTGCCATGTGCCACAGGAATTAGACCAACCCTGCTTTTTTATCTTTTACAAGTCCCTGAAAAGCTCGTTTTTTAAACCCAATTAGGCAATAATATTGTAAATTTATCGTTATTTGAACATGTTTAGAGGTCTTGTTTTTTTTACTGCCATTTTTGTTCTTTGTCAGGGCTATTATTCTCAATCAAGAATAGGCACCTGGGAAGATCATGTGGGATTGAACAGCGCTGTTTCAATGGCCCACTTCAATGGGAAAATATATTGCTCTAATTATTCGAGTGTTTTTGCTTACGACGAAACTGACAACAGCGTTGAAAAGATAAATAAAATAAAAGGACTAAGTGATGTAGGTATTAAATTCGTTCGCAATAATCCTAACAATAATCGTTTGATCATTGTGTACGAAAATTCAAATATGGATATTATCAAATCAGATAATTCCATTTCCAATTACCCCGACCTTTTTAGAAAAAATTTTAGTGGGAAAAAAAACGTGAATGAAATACTGTTCGATGGCAAAATGGCTTATTTGTCATGTGGATTTGGTATTGCTCTATTTGATACCGAAAAATTAGAAATAAAAGACACTTACATCATTGGGCCAAACGGAACTAATTTAGAAGTACTTCAATTTGCGGTCACCGATTCTCTATATTACGCAGCTACACCTTTAGGGCTTTACAAGTGCAGAAAGGATCTTTTACCAAATAACTACCAGAACTGGAAACTTATCACGAATGGAATTCCCTCCGGCTATTACGCAAATGTTCTTGTATTCAACAATACTGTTCTAGCTGCTTATTCTCCATTCAAAGAAAGTGGCATTACAGATAAAGACACCATTTTCAGTTTAAAGAATGATAATACTTGGGAAGTGTTTCAATATCACTCATTCCCTTATGTAGTAAAAAAGCTTAAAGATCTGGGAAATACATTATTCTTCGCGGATAATTTTGGAAGTTTGTTTTTAAATACAGCGTGGCAAAATATAGCATATGTTACCCAGTATGAAACTTTTGCAACTTATCCTAGCGATGCGATCGTTAAAGATCAAGCTTTTTGGATAGCAGACCTTGGATATGGATTGATAAAAACCGGTGGAAGTAGTCCATTCTACAAACCTACATTCATTCAAACAAATGGAATTAATAGAAGTAATGTTGCCAATATTGATATAAGGAATGGCAAGATAGTAACGGCGGCTATTTTTATTGATTCCGGAGGAGGCGCCACCTATTCGCGAGAAGGTGCTAATGTAAGTGAGAATGGCGAGTGGAGTTATTTAGGAAAAGCAGGTCAAGTGGCTAATTCCATCGTTGATCAGTGCCATGTATTGTTTGATAAAAAAGATCCTAGTCGCCTATGGGTTTCAAGTTGGGTACAAGGTTTGATTGAATTTAAAAATAATGAAGTTATTAAAATTCACGATGGAACTAATACCGGCGGCGCCATGGAAGCCATATTACCCAATTGGTGGAGGGTTAGCGGAAAGGACATGGATGAGGAAGGTAATCTTTGGTTTGCAGTAAGCGATGTTACAAAATACCTCAGTGTAAAAAAGACGAATGGAGCGTTTCAGAATTTTTCATTTGATGGTGCGGCACGTTTTGTTAGAAAAGTGCTTTGCGATCAAAACGGTCAGGTATGGATATTACATGAACGTGATCAAGGTTTAACCGTTGCAAAATTTAATAAGTCCACTGCAAATTACTCTGTTCAATCTTACAAAATCCTTAATAAAAATACAGGCAGCGGCAACCTTGGTTCTAATTCAGTTTACTCAATTGTAGAGGATCTGGATGGGAAAATATGGGTGGGCACCTCGGCCGGTATTCGTATTTTCAATTCTCCGAGTACTATCTTAAGCGGCGGGCCTGTTGATGGTGAACCTATAAAAATTGTTCAAGATGGGAATGTTGAATTATTACTAGATGCGGAAGTTGTAACATGTATTGATATAGATGCCGCCAATAACAAATGGGTTGGCACAATAGCAGGAGGTGTATACTGTTTTAGTTCGGATGGACAGCGTCAGCTATTTCATTTTACTGCTGATAACAGCTCTTTATATTCCAACGAGATCGTTGATTTAAAAGTAAATGGTAAAACAGGTGATGTGTACATCGCCTCTTCTATTGGTTTACAATCTTATAAAAATGTGATCATTGATGGTGAAGAAAATTATTCAGGTATTTATGCCTATCCAAATCCTGTAAAGCCAAATTATACAGGCAACGTTTATGTAACAGGCCTTGTGGATAATTCGGTAGTTAAAATTGCCGATGAATATGGGAACTTTGTGTGGGAAACAAAATCGCAAGGCGGAAGAATTGA
Organism: Bacteroidia bacterium; assembly: GCA_018057345.1. Taxonomy (GTDB): domain Bacteria; phylum Bacteroidota; class Bacteroidia; order B-17B0; family Aurantibacillaceae; genus Aurantibacillus. The sequence continues at coordinate 10,119 of JAGPDW010000077.1, forward strand.
GTGGCCCTTAAAAACATTTGCAGGCAATAAAGTAAGTTCAGGCGTTTATATTGTTTACGCTGCTACTACCACCGCCGAACTAAAAGCGGTAACAAAAGTTTTGGTGATGAACTAATACCATGTATCTTTGGTGTAAATGCAGGTAAAAGACAAGGGGCTTGTTTTGCAAAGTATAAAATACGCCGACAAAAAGAACATCATAAAATTCTTTACAAAACAACACGGTGTTGTTACATGCCTTGCTCGCATTTCAAAATCAAATTCTTCTAAATTAAAACCTTCTGCCTTAATGAATATGAATTTGGTGGAAATGGAATTCATTCACAAACAAAACAAAGAGATTCAAATTCTAACTGAGGTAAGTTGTCTTCATATTTACAGTTCTATTCATAAAGACCTTCATAAACTAAGCATCCTTCAATTCATTAACGAAGTGCTAACAAAAACAGTAAAAGAACAAGGGCCGCAAGATGAATTGTTTGATTTTGTATGGCACAGTTTGATACAATTGGATGAGATGAAGGAGCCTGTTGCAAACTTTCATCACTATTTTTTAATTGAGTTGCTTCAATATTTTGGCTTTGAACCTGTAAATAATTTTGATGGAGACAATGCTTTTTTTGATTGCAGAGAAGGGCGGTTCTGTGGAGTACAATTTCCGGGACCTATAGGATTAAACGCATACAGTTCTGAGCTGTTGCACAAAGCACTTTCTTCTGATCTACTTCATTTAAAATTATCTAACGCCCAACGTACCGATCTTTTAGAAAGTATTTTAACCTATTACCGTATTCATATTCCCGGCTTTAACGAACTTAAATGCTTGGATGTGCTAAAGGAAATTGCTAGCGCTTAATCTTTGTAGATATTCCAAAAACTAGTACGGAATCCCAAATAGATATAAGGCTCCTCCAATTTATAACCGGCATCACTTCTCTCACTTCTTTGGATATATCCCAACTCCAAACGGGCGTTGATATTAGGGATTATCCAATATGTAAATCGGATATCGCTTTGCAAAAGTTGATTTTTGTCTCCTTGTGTAGTTTTGTGTCCATACTCAAAGGGCCTTGTTGTATAACTTAAAAATATATTTTGGCCCATATTACTGTTGGTACCTAAACTATCTTTGCCAACCAAAGCGTAGGTTCCTTTTACACTAACCTGAAATCTATCTTTACGATAATTAATAATTCCTAAAAATTCTCTAAAATTTGCGCCCAGCGGATGTGCTAAGGCCATTCCGTAATGTGCGTAATTTTGCGACGCAATTCCGTGGGTATACGTATAAGGTCTTACTTCGTTATACTCTAATTGAACATTTAGCCCCTTCACATTCATTGCATTTATATAATTCAAACCCAATTGCCAAGCTTGCTTATTTGCCCACCAACCTTTTCGTGCTCGGATCTCCTTTAAAAAGAATTCGTCCAGACCAAGCTGAGCATACAATTTCACCGTGCGCGCAATACGCCCATTTATATTTACACCAATAAAGGAATTATCCGGCGAACCAACCGAATACTCTTGTGGACGATAAAAAATAAATGGGTTCAAATAATTCACGTCGAACGAACGTACCTGATTAGAATCTGTTCCTCGCCATACAACATTCTCAAAGATCCCTACATTCAATTCTTTTAAGATGTTCCAACTCAAATAATGAAAGGTTGCAAATTTATTTTGGTATTTTGCTTTTACACCATTAGCTCCGCTCACGTCATTCATTAGAGTGTACCAAACATTGTATTGAAAGTGCCAGAGGTTAGTGTTGATCCTGAAATACGGGTAAGGATTAGCATAATCACTTAGCAATACCGAACGGTAACCATCGCCAATAAAGTGGCGATCTCTACCCAATTGAAGATTAAAGACCTTATTGTTATGTGGAGAATATGACACATACCCATTATAGTCAAACACCTGATAGCCTTTTGTATTATCGCCGTACACTTGTCCTAAACCCGAAATGATCTTACTTGTCTTAATAGTGGAGTCCATGTAAAATGGTAAAGTTACATTGCCTCCAAATGCGGTACCGGAAAATGTAAAATCATTATTTCCACTTAGCTTGATATTTGCTCCACCGACCACATCATGCAATACTCTATTATCAAGAACATCAAAAGCGCCCACTGCATCTAAAATAGGATGCACTTGAAAATTCCATTGATTCACTTTTTCGGGAGCGTCGTTAAATGTTTTACTCAAAAAATAATTATGGATCATGTAGTGCTGAAATGGAACTGCTGAATCGGCCATTTTATTAATAGTACCACTTAAATACGGCTTAAAGGCAGAGTGAAACTTGAAATCTGGTTGTGTGATGTGCCAATGATCAATACTTAACTGCAGATCGGGATTAATAAAAAGATTTTTGGCTAGCGGATCATTTTGCGCTTTGATGTTAATAGCACAAATACATAAGAGTATGAATAAAGAGCTCTTAAGACACTTTCGCATGTTTTCGATTTAAAATCAAAACAAAAAATAAGAAAAGTAAAGCTATGCCTCCCAAAACGATCAAGCCAATGTTGGCATCACGAATAAAGAAATCGAGTAAACTCAAACCTATGGTTACAAGAGTAAATCCGTAAATAATAATAACTGTTTTTACATGGCTATATCCTCTTTCGATCAAATGATGATGAATGTGATTTTTATCAGCCACAAGTGGTGATTGTCCTTTTAATGTACGAATTATGAAAACACGAAGTGTGTCTAGCAATGGGTAGATCATAGCCGCTATAACAAACACAGGTTTTGAAATATGTACCCAAAACTTGTCTAGCCTTTCGACAGGAAATTCAATGAGTTTGATCGCAAGGATACATACAAATAATCCTATGATGAGCGATCCTGAATCGCCCATGAAGATTTTTGCGGGTGCAAAATTAAAGACCAAAAAACCCAACAAAGCACCAGCCAAAGAAAAAGCTAAAGCCGCTAATGAATAGTTACCTGCAAACACAAACCAAATACCAAATGCCCAACACGCCAGCATTCCAACGCCCGCAGCTAATCCATCTACTCCATCAATTAAATTGAAAGCATTTACAACAACCACATACGTAAATAGGGAAACGAAAACACTTGCCCAATACGGAATATCCCAAACACCAAACACACCGTACAAACTTGTGATGCGAATATTTCCGATCAATACCAAAATGAGCGCTACTAAAATATGTGCGAATAATTTTTTTACCGCAGCTGTTCCAATGATATCATCTTTAACGCCAACAAAAAACAGAACCAAACTTGTAGCAATGATCAATTTAAATTCTTCAATAGATCTATAGAT
>JAGPDW010000233.1:0-3813 GCA_018057345.1 Bacteroidia bacterium
ACCATTACCTCTGTCGTCGAAAGAATAACAAGTACCATCAGGAGAGAGGAAACCGCCTTTACTGAAGCCCATTTGAGGTTCAGGTTTTAAAATAGAGTTTACGCCTCCTGCAAAAGCTGCATCTGCATCACCTTCCCAAATTGATCTGCAAGCCATGTGAACAGCATTGAGTGAAGAAGAACAAGCTGTGTCGAGTGCAAAACTAGGACCTTTTAAATTATAAGAATATGAAATTCTGTTAGCGGCAATACACATGGCTGCACCAACGTTTGTATGTGCGCCAATATTTACACGCTCGCTTGGCGTATTTTGAATATCACCATAATCATGAGCAGAAATACCAATATAAACAGCTGTTCGAGAACCATCCAGGTCGTTTAAACGTAATCCGGCATCTTGAACTGCTTCGAAAGAAACTTCCAACAACATGCGTTGCTGAGGATCCATACGAGATGCTTCTAAAGGGGAAATACCAAAAAAACCCGCATCAAATTTCTCAACATCATTAATAAAACCACCTCTTTTTACACTTATTTTCCCGGCTCTTCTGAATTCCGGGGCAAACAAAGCGTTTACATCCCAACGATCAGTAGGGATTTCTGTTAAGGCATCTTTTTTTTCGATTAATAAATTCCAAAGATCTTCAGGTGAATTTACATCTCCAGGAAATCTACATCCTATACCAATGATCGCTAATGGTTCTTTTTTTACTCTTGTCATCCGTTATGATTTTTTATTAATATTCTTAAATTGTTAATATTAGCACTACCTGTGTGAATGCAAATTAGTTGCTTTTTTTTATTGCAGCTTTTTTTTATTCGCGTTCATCTTCATTTAATATCGTGTTTATAAGAGGCTAACTTAAGAAAATTTCAACACCTTTTATCCAAATTTAGCTCACTTTGATTTAACATTAAAAGATTTAGGAATGTAGATATATGCCCTCTTCAGCATTCTTCTGAATTTTTTGTGAACTTCTAGCTTCTCTTTTACAAACACTTGGGAGGAAATATCAAGATTATTCAGCTTTATTTCGTTTGGAGAGGGGTTTTTAACGAAATGAAGGGATATATGACGGCTAATTTGCCCATCCCCGTTAAACGAAACCAAGAAATGGGAGTTTGGCAATTTTTTTCATTGAACAGGGTTATAAAATTTTGCCGAATTTCAATATTTATGGCTGCAAAAAGTATGATATATATCAATGTTTTGATTAATTCTACGATGAATACCAAGTGTTTAGGCGGTTTATTGAAAAGTAGAATTATATCTATCTTACATTTTGTAAATCCCAAACTCTTCAAATACCACCAAAATCACTTTTTTTTATGATCCGAATGGGGGTGTCATTGCTCTTATGATTAATAGTTGTGGTTTCAACCAGTAATATACCCCTTACTGAAAATAGTCAAGTACAATAATAAACGTAAAAGTTCTGTTAAATTATAAGGTGTTTTACCCTTAGAAGGATCGTTAAATTTACACATTGAAGTGCAGAAAGATACATTACAAAACCTGCCCTTACGGGCTACCAGAATGAGAACCTCAGCAAATGCCGAATTCTTTGTTTAATCCTCACATAAATAATGTTTGATTCTTTTGCGATAAACGCAAATTAATGTTTTTGTATAAGCACCTATTACTATTTAGCACTTAGCTATATTGATTTCTACTTCAATTTGAAAAAAGCGAAGAATCGGAAAATTTGAATCGACGAAGAACCGCACCATCTTATACAAAAATTTAGAAAAACGTTAGAATGTGCTGATCAAGAACTAAGATCCTATTTTTTCGCTTTCTTTTTTGCCTTCTTTTTTACAGATTCTTTTATGGTTTTGCTCTTGTGGGCCTTTTCGTACTTATCAGTAACAAACTGCCCTGTTTTTGCCGAACGGTTCCTTGTTTTTTTTGCCATAGTGTTGTGTTTAGTTTCAATTAATAATAGTCTATTATTGCATATACAAGAATACGACGATGAAATACTCTTTGTGCATACTCAGATCTAGAACTCATATGATCTTATCAATATTATTAAGTAGCAACCAAAAACGGTATTGCAACACTGCATTAATTTTCAATCCTCTAACTCTTTATCTCCCACACATCACCGGAACCAAAAAACTCATTAAGGTTTTCGAATTTACTTTTACTTTTTGCTAACGCGAGTTGATCTTTCATTTGATCGTTGTATGTTTTAACCTCAACGGACCTTATCACACCCATGGCCACAGGTAATTCAGGCAAGCTCATCCTTACCAGCATAAAATGCATCGTAGGATCAGCTTCCGAGGCATCATGTATAAGTATATCCTTTTCAGTAATACCATTCTCGCCAATTGTTACCGCTTCAAGCTTTAAACCATTTAATCGTATTCCTTTATTTTTGGTTTTACCGAACAACATGGGTTTTCCGTGCTCAAGGTATATCTGATTATCATCTCTCGTTTCTTTTGAAGAGATGGCATCGTGTACTCCATCATTAAATATCACACAGTTCTGTAATATCTCAACAAGCGAAGTTCCTTTATGCAGTGCGGCAGCAACAAACACTTCGGCCATGGTTTTTGGATTTGCGTCGGTAATTCGCGCAAAAAAATTGGCTCTTGCTCCCAATGACAATGCACCAGGCAAAAACGCTTCTTCAATTGTTCCCTGTGGCGATGATTTAGTTACTGATCCTATCTCTGTGGTTGGCGAGAATTGTCCTTTGGTTAATCCATATATCTTGTTGTTGAAAAGAAGAATATTAATATCAATATTTCTTCTGAGTAAATGGATAAGATGATTGCCGCCAATTGCAAGCGCATCGCCATCACCAGTTATTTCCCAAACACATAATTCAGGATTGGCTAATTTTACACCTGAGGCAATTGCCGCTGCTCTTCCGTGTATGGTGTGAAATCCATACGCACTCATGTAATATGGAAAACGAGAAGAGCAACCTATTCCGGAAACAAAAACTATATCTTCCTTCTTTTTTCCTATCCTAGGAAGAGCGTTTTGAACCGCGGTGAGTATTGCATAATCGCCACATCCCGGACACCACTTTACTGCCTGGTCGCTAACAAAATCTGCTTTGGTTAAACTACATGTATTCAATTCTGTATTCATATTGTCAAATTTTGATTTCGCTGATCTTTTCCTTTAGCTCTCCAATGGTAAAAGGTTGTCCCTGCACTTTATTTATTTGCATATATTCAAACTGAGGAAGTAGATTTCGAAGGTGAGAAGCAAACTGTCCAAGATTCAATTCGCAAACAACTATTTTCTTGAATCGAGAGAAGATCTCAGCTGTATTAGAAGGCAACGGGTTTATGTAATTAAAATGCGAGAAGCCAATATTCTCTCCTTGTTTTTGCAATTCGTTCACTGCACCAAATAAAGTTCCATAAGTTCCTCCCCAGCCTACAACCAATAATCCATCTTTATCTTTTCCTTTGATCTTTTGAAGCGGAATATAATTCTCCACTCTTTTTACTTTTTTTGCCCTTTGCTTTACCATTTGCTCATGGTTTTCCGGATCGTGTGAAACATTACCCGTTACATCTTGCTTCTCTAAACCTCCAATACGATGTTCAAAACCTTTCATCCCCGGTATAACCCACTTTCTTGCTAAACTTTCTGAGTCTCTTTGGTAAGGCTTCCAATCTGTTGGCGAACTCTCAACATTTTCTATATTTATTTCAGCAAGATCTTCAGTTCGTTTTATTTTCCAAGCCTCAGATCCGTTGCCAAGATAACCATCCGTTAATAAGATAACAGGAGTCATATGCTCGATGGCAAGTTTACAAGCCATGTATGCATAGTCAAAAC
>JAGPDW010000078.1:0-13279 GCA_018057345.1 Bacteroidia bacterium
TTCAGCCATTTCATCAGTATAATTTTCAAATCCGGGATATGATTTTAATTCATCAATACTTAATCGTTTTTTAGGTTTTGAGTTCATGATTTTTTAGTTTGGTTTTGGGTGAACCGGACTCTAACTCACAATTGCTTCATTATCAATGCAAATAGAAATTCGGCTTATTTAACCACTAAAATATCGAAATGATTTTTTATTTGAAATTCCTTGATTCTACAGGGGTTTAGAAACAAAAAAGCAGACTATTAAAAAATAGTCTGCTTCTGTACTCGGGACGGGACTTGAACCCGTACGCTCGTGAAAGCACAGGATTTTAAGTCCTGCGTGTCTACCAATTCCACCACCCAAGCGGATTGTTCTTTTATTAAGCGATCAGGACTTAAAATCCTGCGAACCGCTTCGCCTGCGTGAACCATCCCGATAGCTATCGGGACCACCACCCAAGCATTCTTGGTGTTCGATTAAAAAAAGCCCTTAGGGGGCTTTTTTTGAGCGAAAGACGGGTCTCGAACCCGCGACCTTAACCTTGGCAAGGTTACGCTCTACCAACTGAGCTACTTTCGCTTTTCCAGTGATCAGGCCAAAGCCCTTTCATTGGGGAGTGCAAATGTAAATAAAATTTAATAACCTCACAAAATTATTATAAGCCAAGTAAGTATATTTAACCACTTGAAAATAAGGCTTTTCATAGGGTTTTTGGGACTATTGGGTCTGCTTCTATTTGTGCCTTTTGGTGGCTGCAAAAAGGGTAAAAACATAGCAAATTTACAAACTGAAGAGCTTACCACACCCACTCAACAGGCTATACACAAAAGCGTTTGGCTAGATGCAAACACCGGATTTATTTGTGGCGGTAAAAAAAACGAGAACGGATTTATTTACAAAACCATTGATGCCGGTAAAACATGGGAGTTACTATTTAATTCGCCCGGTAAATGTTTATACGATATTAATTTTGTGAATGATACCATTGCATACGCTTGTGGTGATGCGCTTCAATTATTAAGAAGCAAGGATAATGGAAATTCGTGGAGCCAAGTAAGTTTTGCGAATATAACACTCGAACATTTTAATTATACACCACTGCGTTGCATTTTTGGAAATTACAATTTACTCATGATCGTGGGTGGAGAAAATTATCATAATGGTAACGCGCTTTGGTTCGAGAATAATACCATGCGATGGGTTTGGCATTTTGATCATGAATTTAGAACAGGTTTGAATTTTACTCAAGAGAATTTTGTTTTGGCCGGATATGGAAATTCATATCGCACAACTGATCATGGGTATAAATATACACCCATGGAATTTGCAGGAGATTTTTTTACATCATCTTCTCCTATCAATTCGCAAATTGGTTTTGTGTGCGGTTATGATGGGGGAATTTACAGAACTGATGATGCCGGAAATAACTGGAAAACACTTTTAAAACCAAACACCACCACTAAAAAACGCATTCATTTCAATGGCATTTGTTTTAATGACGAAAAAGCTGGCTGGGTGGTTGGACCAGAAGGTTTAGTAATGAGTAGCGAAGATGGACAAACATTTAAAGAATATACATCCATCACAAAAGCCGATCTGCTTTCGGTTGTAAAAGATAAAGCGGGAAGATTGGTGATGAGTTCTTCGGATGGAAAACTTTACCGAATCACAAAATAAATTATCTAGACAAGCATTCTCAAGTATCTTGCCACAGATTGCTCAGATTCACACAGATTTCATTCACAGATTAAAAACAATAATCGCATTCTATTGAATAAAAGAATCTGTGAAACAAATCTGCGAAAATTTGTGTAATCTGTGGCATAAAAAATGAATCCGTAGAGTTTAGAAAATTCTTTCGTTTAAAACGAATACCCAATAGAATATTCAAAAAGATCGGCCTGACCAACATTTGCTTTTATGAAAGCGCCAAAACTTAATTGCTTACTTATGCTATTCAACGAGTTTCTTTTTTTGAAAGGGTAATACATGATACCAATACGATTTGTATTGATCGCTTGCAGTTTCTCACCAAAACCATTCCATTCTCCTTCTATCTTTTTTTGTTTGATAAAAAATGGATTGTAAAAATAAATTCCTAACTGCGACACAAAACCAAATTTGCCAAACACAAATTCATGTCCCGCAAAAAAAACTCCCGTACTTGATCGTACATGCTGATCTGTTGCATACACTTCTTGGCTTTTTATATAATCATAAAAACTGGTATAGTATGCTAAGGTCATTCCTGCCTGCCACAAATGAATATTTCCTTTTGGAATAGAATACCAAGCCGACAAATGATAACTTGGGTATCTTGGTCCACCAATAGCTTTTGTGGTAGAACCAAATTCGTGAAAACCAATTCCGGCTTTTAATACAAATGTTTTTTCAGATGGCCGCGGCAATATCTCCACCCTCTTAAATTCTCTCTTCTTCTCAAAGCGCAAACCCACATGTCCGCAAAAAATATTCATTCCCGCATTGGGTAAAGCGGTGTGTCCGTCGGAAGCATGAATAGAAGAAATGCCATACGTTAAAGCAAGATCGCTGTTTAATCTCTTTGTCCAAAAAATACTGGTAATGCTCATATTGGTTAAATGCCTACCGATATAAAAATTAGTTGGATTTGATACAAGATCAAAAGGTTTATTAAAATACGAAACGCCCAAACCAAATTTAAAACGCCAATTTTTGTTTGGTTTTTTTCCGCGCCATTCCAATGAAGGAACAATTCCAATATTATATCCTAATTGTGATGGATTATTATACGTTCCAAAGAATACTTCAAAACCTTGCTTAGGAAATCGATATAACTGCTGCCATTCATCTTTGCCTTGTGTTTGCCATTGAAAACCAACAGAATTTAGTAAAGCGTAATTACTTTTTGGCGCATCGGGATAAGCAGGAACCAAATAGCCTATATAAGAATTAAAAGAAAGTTCGAGTTTGTTTTTTGGAATACTATCTTGTGCCGACAAAAAAAATGGAAAACAGCAAAAAATAAAAAATAATCGTTTGAGCATTACATTCCAAGGGTCTTTTTGATCTCATTGAGTTTCATCAAAGCCTCAACAGGAGTTAAGGTGTTGATATCGGTATTTAAAATATCCTCCTTTATTTTTTGGAGTACAGGATCATTTAATTGAAAAAAACTTAATTGCATTTCTTCATCACGCAGTGCGCCATTATTTGAAGATATTTTTGGCGCCGCTACTTTTTTCATTCCACCTTCTACCCCATTTGCATTAGCCAATTCTAATTCCATTTCATGCTCCTTCTCTAATTTTTGAAGGATCACATTGGCACGTTCAATCACAATGCGCGGCATGCCCGCCATTTTTGCCACATGAATACCAAAGCTGTGTTCGCTTCCACCTTCCTTTAATTTACGAAGAAAAATGATCTTGTTATTTAATTCCTGTACGCTTACATTAAAATTCTTGATGCGCGGAAAGTAATTCGTCATTTCATTAAGTTCGTGGTAATGTGTGGCGAATAATGTTTTTGCTCTATTGGTTGGTTGATTATGAATGAACTCAGCAATACTCCACGCGATAGAAATTCCATCATAGGTACTTGTTCCTCTTCCGATCTCATCTAGCAATACCAAACTACGATCACTCAAATTATTTAAGATGCTGGCAGTCTCATTCATCTCCACCATAAATGTAGATTCACCCGAAGAAATATTATCGGTAGCACCTACACGTGTAAATATCTTATCAACGATGCCAAGCTCGGCCGCTTTTGCAGGAACAAAACTTCCTATCTGTGCCATTAGTGTTATCAAGGCAGTTTGACGTAACAATGCCGATTTACCACTCATGTTTGGACCCGTGATCATCATCACTTGTTGAGTTTCATTATCCAAATACACCGAATTGCTTACGTATTCTGTTCCTAAAGGTAATTGCTTTTCGATCACAGGATGGCGACCATTAGTAATATTTATCGAATGACCATCATTTACAACCGCACGCACGTACAAATTTTGGTAAGCTAACTCTGCAAACCCAATCAACACATCTAAACGCGCCAGTAAATTTGAATTAAGTTGAATAGGTTCAATATAGTCGGCAACAAAACGAATTAACTCTTCGTATAATTGCTGTTCTAAACGCGCTATCTTTTCTTCAGCACCTAATATCTTTTCTTCATACTCCTTTAATTCAGGCGTGATATAACGTTCTGCATTGGTAAGCGTTTGTTTACGCATCCAATCGCTGGGCACTTTATCTTTATGTACATTGGTTACTTCTAAATAATAACCAAACACATTATTGTATGCTACTTTTAACGAACTAATTCCTGTATTCTCTATTTCTCGTTGTTGGATCTTTAATAAATGATCTTTTCCACTGAAGGATAAGCTGCGTAATTCATCTAACTCTGCATTTATTCCGGCATTAATTACATTACCTTTTAAAATATTTACAGGAGCTTCTTCGTTTAATTCCTTGGCTAATTTTTCGAACGCTAACAAACAAGGATTTAATTGCTCGCTTATTTTTTTGAGGGATGTATTTTCTAAACCTTGTGTGCGTTCTTTTATATCGGCAACAATTTGTAAAGAGCGTTTAATGTGAAATAATTCGCGGGGATTTGCTTTACCAACGGCTACTTTGGAAATAAGACGTTCCATATCGCCAATATCTTTTAGTAAACCAATAAGCTCTAAACGCTGCACATCATTCTTCACAAAATAATCTACCACATCTAAGCGCTCATTAATAGCGGCCGTATTTTTTAATGGCAATGCCAACCAACGCTTCAACAAACGCGAACCCATAGGCGTATGTGTTTCATCGATCACATCTACCAAACATTTTCCGTTCTCGTGATTAGACCCGTAGATCTCCAAATTTCTTATGGTGAATTTATCCATCCACACATATTCGTCCTCATCAATTCTACTTACCTGCGTAATATGCTTTAAGCGGTCGTGTTTTGTTTCGTTTAAATAATGTAACAAAGCACCACAACTTGCAATGGCGGTATTCATCCCTTCAATACCAAATCCTTTGAGTGATGTAGTTTCAAATTGTTTAATGAGCGAATCAAAACCAAAATCATATTTAAAAGCCCAATCATCCAAACCAAACGAATAAAATTTATCTCCCAACAGATCGTTTAAAATGTTGCGCTTGTTTTTTTCAAACAATACTTCATTGGGTTTAAAATTCTGGATGAGCTTTTCTATATAGGTTAAACTTCCTTCAGCAATCAAAAACAAACCGGTTGAAACATCCAAAAAAGAAACGCCTGCTCTTTCATTGTCGAAATGAATGGCAGCTAAAAAATTATTTTGCTGATGATCTAATATCTTATCATTAAAACTTACACCTGGTGTTACTAATTCGGTAATGCCACGTTTTACAATTCCCTTTACCATTTTAGGATCTTCCAATTGATCGCAAATAGCAACACGGTATCCTGCGCGAACTAATTTTGGTAAATACGAATCTAATGAGTGATGAGGAAAACCGGCGAGTTCAATATGGGTACCCGAACCATTAGCGCGCTTGGTTTGAACAATGCCCAAGATCTTTGCGGCTTTAATTGCATCCTCGCCAAATGTTTCGTAAAAATCTCCAACCCTAAACAGCAAAATAGCATCCGGATATTTAGCCTTGATGCTGTTGTACTGCTTCATTAACGGAGTTTCTTTATCTGCACTTTTCGCCATAGGGATATCTAATTTACAGGAAATCCCTTAGATGCGCCCTAATAAATTATAAACAAAAAACCCGATCTTTTAAAGGCCGGGTTTTACATGAAATATCTTCTAAAAGCCTTATCTGAAGAGGCTTACATTTCCTTTTTGGTCGTACTCTTGACCATCTTTTCCAATAGCCTTGATAACGTAGAAATAAACCCCTGCAGCGCATTCTTTTCCGTACTGATTTTTACCATCCCATCCAAAGTTTCCTGTATCGCTTGTTACTTCGTAAACTTTATTTCCCCAACGATCAAAAATAATGGCGGTTACTTCTCTCAAATTAGAAGCGATCAAACGGAACACATCATTTACTTTATCACCATTAGGTGTAAATACGTTTGGTATTTCCATCTTACTTGGTATCTCTACATGAATGATACGAATTGAACTATCAATACAAGTTCCCTTTCTGGCGATCAATACAACGCTATATGTTCCGGCAGCGGTGTATGTTGTTGCAGGCGTTACGTTATTTAAAACAGTTGTAGTTGCTGCACCATTTCCATAACTCCACACACAAATGATACTGCTTGCTCCTGTACTTGTTGCGCTTGTATTTGTAAAGTAAACTGATAAAGGTGCATACCCCGTTAAATTACTCGGAACAAAATTAGCTGTTAAAGCGCCATTAACTACAGAATATGATTCTGAAGAACCGCATCCGTTTACTGTGTTTGTTAAAGCAATCTTATACAATCCAATTTGATTGGCCAATAAGTTCATCCCTGAAGGATTTGAAATTAAAACCCCCGCAGGTGCTGTCCATGAATACGTATAAGGACCTGGCGTTGGTGTTATCACAGGCAATATTAAAACTGTTGGATTACTTGAACAATCTAATGTAAAAGGTATTGTAGCACTAATAGCAGGTGGCGTAACATCTATCGCAACAATATATGTAGCAGACGTAGTACAACCATTAACAACAGAAGTTGAAATAGCAGTGTGACTTCCTGCTGCAGTTGAATTGAATGATGATCCTGCAACTCCAGGGCCAACCGGAGGATACCAAATGTATGTTGGAACCAAAGCAACAGCCAATGTTGGAGTTATAATTGGAACAATAACTACATCCGGATTTTTACAAGTGATCACCGAATTTGTTAGAGCACTAATAGTGAATTTTGGTAAACGAATATCCTGATTTATTTGTACTGTTTTTGTGGATCGACATTGATTATTATTATCAACGGCTCCAACGGTGTATATTCCTACCACCGAAATATTATTTGTTGCACCTGTTACCGCCGGATTAATATTAATAGTGTGATTAGGTGTTGGATTAATAGAATTTGTTGGGATCGCAGGAACTGTCCAAGTGATCGTAGTATTTGCATTACTGCTAATGCCATTTAACACCATGCTCGGCTCTCTACAAGTTAATAAACTTAATGGTTGAATGTAATCTACATTTGGTGCAATTGTGTTTTGTATGATACTAACAGATTGACTTGAGATACAATTGTTGGTGAGGTCTTTTACCCATACTACCCATGTGCCGGGAAGTGTGATCCCATTTTGGTTTGGATTCAAAGTAAATGTTGTTGGTGTTCCTGTTGTAGCAGGTGGAACAAAAGTATACTGACAAGCCACATTTGGTACAGGAGAAGTAACAACTGTTGATACCTGCATACTCGTTACACTTGTGCTTCCGCAGCCTATTGTAAAATTGGTAGGGCTCGTTACCGTAAATGCCGGCACACCCACAGAAGCTGTTACCTGAACTGATTTACACGAAACACAACCCGTTAAATTATTGGTTGAACAACCTACATAATCGCCGGGATTACCAGGGCAGAATATGTTTATTGTTCCTTGAGTTGGACCAACCGGCACGCTGCTTGTTCCGGCAATTTGATACCATTGTGTAGTAACGTTAGGGCCTAAATTACTTGTTAGTGTAAAACATCCTGTGCCCGGAATACATGTGATAGAAACCACTGTTGGTGTAATAACAACTGTAGGCGCAGTATAACTTGAGAAAACCTGAAAAGTTCTTGTCATGGTACAACCAGTGGAGCTCATGCCTGTTACTTGCCCGGTACAAGGTTGATTAAAGGTCATGCTAGATCCGGTAACGGTACCTGTACAACTTGGAAACCAAGTATACGTTAAGGCATTTCCATTAGTGATGCTTGTAGTTAGAACAACGTTAGGATTTATACACGTTACCGTATAATCATTTACCATGTTGAACACTGTAAAGGATGCGGGGACCTGAATTGGTCCTACCACAAAACTTGCCGTTGCGGTACAACTACCTGTAGTTACTGTAACGTTTTGTGTTCCGGGAATAAGACCTGAAGCAGTTCCACTATTTACTGAGGTAAAATTACTTGGTGGCGGTGCCCATATCACCGTATAATTTGGGCTTCCACTTGGAATGAACGTAACATTTAAATTGACAGAGTTGCTGGCACTGCTGCAAGTACTGTTCATTAGTAACGGATTAACAACAGGCTTAGGTAAAACAGTTACAGTTGCAACAGCAGTTTGTGTTACCACAAGATTATTGATAGTGTTAGTTCCTGTAACATACAATGTATAAGTTGTGGTTACACTTGGAGCAACAGTAAATACAGGCACTGCTGATGTTACCGCGCCTGGATTCATAGAATACGTTGGATTTGCAAGATTTGAATTATTTGTAATAGAGAGGCTGGCTACGCTTCCGGCACATATCATAGTACTTGTAGAAACAATACCACAATTAGTTGCTCCATTTCCTGCAAATTGAGTAAATAAAATATCTTGAGCTACGTTAGAGAAGTTAGTAATTAGCACCATGTAAAATTGCCCCGCAACCGCTGCAACAATGTTTAATGTTTCGGTTGGGCTCGATGAATAACTACAGTCAACAATATTAGAAGCGGTTAATGAATTACAGCAACCCGCCAAAGTGCTAAAAGGCCCCCAACAAATAAAATCTACATCTTGATTTGCGTTACCCTGTATCAAAATATCAAGGTTACCGGATTGGCTTATCTGTAAAAAATACCAAGCCGGATTTGGTTGAGTACCAAGGCAACCATAGTTCGGGCCGTTTTCAGCCGCAGGACCGTTAACTGTTGCCGGAAAAGTTCCTCCGGAAGTTCCTCCTGCGCAAAATGGTTGCGCATTTGCACAGCTTGTTTGCGCATTTGTAGTAAACAAAAACACAAAACAAAGGGCTAAAATTGAGAGAATTTTTTTCATATCACTTCCTTAACAAAGATAAGACAAAAACCGCACCAAACTCTGTTAAAACAAAAAACCCGCCTTTGTTTAGGCGGGTTTTTTTGGGTTTTTATCTAAATAGACTAACGTTGCCTTTTTGGTCAAATTCCACACCATCATTTCCTATGGCTTTTATGATATAAAAGTAGGTTCCCGCAGCGCATTCCTTACCGTATTGGTTCTTACCATCCCATCCAAAATTACCCGTATCGCTTGTAAGTTCGTAAACCTTATTTCCCCAGCGATCAAATATGGTAACGCTAACTTCCTTAAGGCTTGAAGCTATTAATCGGAATACATCATTAGCCTTATCACCATTTGGCGTGAACACATTAGGGATCTCCATTTTACTTGGGATCTCTACTCTAATTATTCGCATGGCGCTATCAACACAACTACCTTTTTTTGCTAAAAGTACAACCGTATAAGTTCCAGCGGCGGTATAGGTTGTAACGGGAGCAACTGTATTTAATATGGTAGTTGATGTAGCAATTCCATTACCATAACTCCATAAACAAAGAATACTACTTGCTCCGGTGCTAGTTGAACTCGTATTATTGAAATTAACTGTTAGTGGAGCAAATCCAAATATTGAGCTAGGTATGAAATCAGCGTTCAACACCCCATTTACAACAGAATAAGATTCTTGAGCTGCACATCCATTGAGTGTATTTGTTACAAGCACACGATATAATCCACTTTTATTAGTTACTAATAAGGAAGAGGTCAAGTTAGAAGTTAATGCACCCGGGGGAGCTGTCCACGAATAGGTAAATCCTGTTGTTGTTCCTGTAATTGTTGGCATAAGACTCGCTGTTGGATTTACATTACAATCTAAGGTAAATGGAAGTGCCGCGCTGATCGCAGGTGGCGTAACATCTATACCAACTATATAAGTAGCCGATGTTGTACAACCATTTACAACCGATGTTGAAATAGCAGTATGGCTACCGGCAGCGGTTGAATTAAAAGATGATCCCGCAACTCCAGGGCCAACCGGTGGATACCAAACGTACGTTGGAACCAAGGCAACCGCCAATGTTGGCGTTATAATTGGAACAATAACTACATCCGGATTTTTACACGTGATCACCGAATTTGTAAGAGCACTGATGGTAAATTTTGGTAAACGAATATCTTGAAGTATCTGAACAGTCTTTGTTGATCGACATTGATTATTAATATCAACCGCACCAACCGTAAATATTCCAACCGACGTAATATTATTTGTTGCACCTGTTATCGCCGGATTAATATTTACTGTGTGATTGGGTGTTGGATTGATGGAGTTTGAAGGAATTGCCGGAACTGTCCATGTAATTTGTGTGTTTGGATTACTGCTAATTCCATTCAACACCATGCTTGGTTCTCTACAGGTTAATAAACTTAATGGCTGTATGAAATCAACGTTTGGCGCAATTGTATTTTGTATGATACTGATCGATTGACTTGAGATACAGTTGTTGGTGATGTCTTTTACATACACTACCCATGTTCCCGGAAGAATGATACCATTCTGGTTTGGATTAAGCGTAAATGTAGTTGGTGTTCCTGTAGTAGCCGGTGGAACAAATGTATATTGACAAGCTACGTTTGGAACCGGTGAGGTAATTACTGTAGTTACTTGCATGCTTGTAATACTTGTACTTCCGCAACCAATGGTGAAATTAGTTGGACTTGTAACTGTAAATATTGGCACTCCTACAGAAGCTGTTACTTGAACACTCTTTGTAGATTTACAGCCTGTGAGATTATTTACTGACTCTGCCCAAAAAACTCCGGGAGGATTTGAAGAACCCAATGAACCTGCGCAATATGTATTTATTGTTCCTTGAGGAATACCAACATATACTGTATTAGTTCCTGATACTTGGAACCAGTTAGTGGTTACGTTTGGGCCTAAATTACTTGTTACCGTAAAACATCCAGATCCACCTGCACAGGTAATACTGTTCACTGTTGGTGTTACTACTATGGTTGGTGATGTAAGATTTTGATAAACCGTATAGGTTTGAACAAATTGACATCCAGTAGAACTTGTTCCTACTACTTGCCCAGTACATGGTTGCGTAAAATTCATGCTTGCACCGCTTACAGTGCCAGTACAACTTGGAAACCATGTGAATGTTAATGGAACGCCATTGGTAACACTTGTGGTAAGTAACACGTTTGGATTTAAACACGTTAATGTATAATCTCCACTAGGATTCACAATGGTAAAACTTGCCTGTTGCGGTATTGGCGCTACAGTGAACGTTGCCACATTTGTACAACCATTGGATGTAGTAATTGTAACATTGTTCACGCCCGGGGTAAGTCCGGCCGCAGTTCCGCTATTCACCGTGGTGACCGTACTTGGCATTGGGCTCCACGTTGTTGTATAGTTAGGACTTCCGCTTGGATTGAATGTTACATTTAAATTTACGCTGTTTGTTACTATGTTACTGCAAGAAGCATTCATAACCAAAGGACTTGTATATGGTTTTGGATGAACCGTAACGTTTAATGTTGCACTAATAGTTTGCACAGCATTGGATGAATTTGTTCCGGTAATGTATGTTGTGTATTGTGTACTAACGCTTGGCGTTAAAACAAATGTACCGGTGGTGTTAACCATTGGCCCAGGAAATAATGAGAAAGTTGGATTTGCCAGATTAGCAAAATTAACCGGCATTACTGCAATAGTAGCACCAGGACAAACCGCATAACTTGGATTACAATTTGGATTACAAGATAAACTTGCAGAGCCAATACTTTGAAAACTCACCAACGTATTTACACCACTATAGTTTGAGATACAAATTATAAATTGCTGACATGCGTTAACCGTAAGAGGTGCTTCGTAATTACTTGGATCGCCACCGGCCGGAATATTTGCAGCTGAAGCCATCCCCGTTCCACCTGTTGAAGTTCCATTCCAATTACAGCGAATTGGCGCTAAGGTATTATTAAATATCTGCGAACAACTTGAAGGCGTATACGGCCACATAGCCCAATCATAAAAGCCTGCTTGAGGGTTAGCGCTTGCACTTGCGCCAAATACAAACTCTAAACTTCCAGCATTACCAACAGTTAAAAGCAACCATTGTGGTTTTAATTCTCCTGATAACAAGCAACCCATATTTGGTGGGTTAGGATTTGTTTGTGGATTACTAATGTTTGAAGCTGTGGTGAAATCAACCACATTACCCGGTCCTGAATTTGCGTTAAATGTAAAATTTGGGTTTGTACATAACGGAATAGCGTCTACGCAATCATCATTTTGCGCTTTGTTACTAATAAAGGCAAACAATATAAAAATGGAGAATAATACTTTTTTCATTTCTTTAATTATTATCTGGTTATTAGCTGATTAATTGCTTCGTGGATCTTTCCTTGTTCAAGGTTTTTGAACACCACTTCTCCTTTAGAGTTAAATGTGATATTATCAATACCGTTTACATCTGCATTTTCGAGTTGCAACTTAGTAATAACATGCAAATTCTTATACCCTTGTTTGTTCAAGGCTATTTGAGCTTGTGTATCATCAACCACTGTAACACATACAACGCCATTTTTGCCACCCTTTAATTTTGCGCCACCATAAACTGTAGCTGTCTTTTCTAGCGTGCTATAAACATTTTTGTCATCCTTTAAATTAGGCGTAACAAAATTAATCACCATTAACTTGTTTTGAACCAACAGTGTTGGATCGTTTTGCTTAACAAAGGCATTAACTTTTTGGTAGATGTCTTGTTGTGCGCCGCATAAGCCTACAAATAAACAACATGCGATCATCAATGTTTTTTTCATGTTAAATTTTTTTACTATTAAGGTATTCGCCAGGCGGGGAAGGCTACTTCCTCTTAAAAAAAAAGTCCCTACCATCTAAGATAGGGACTTTAATTCTGAAAAGAAAATTATTATCTGAACAAAGTAACGTTACCTTTTAGATCATACTCTTGAGCGTCTTTACCTTTGGCTTTGATCATATAGAAGTATGTTCCTGAAGGACACTCCTTACCGAACATGTTCTTACCATCCCATCCAATGTTTCCTGTTCCGCTGGTAACTTCATATACTTTATTTCCCCAACGGTCAAAGATAGTTGCTTCGATCTCAAGTAAACTTGCTGCGATCAAACGGAACACATCGTTCACTTTATCACCATTTGGTGTGAATACGTTTGGTACTTCTAATTTACTTGGCACTTCTACTACAATGATCTTGATCTTGCTTCCCTTACACTTTCCTTTAGTTACATTTAATAATACACTGTATGTACCCGCTGCTGTATAAGTAGTATTTGGTGTAACACTTGAGTTACCACTTGAGTTATAAGTATTAGTTAATACTGAACCATTACCATAACTC
>JAGPDW010000079.1:0-13266 GCA_018057345.1 Bacteroidia bacterium
CATTCCGCCGGACAGACAATGAATAAACAGTTTTTTAAAATATTACTTTTGACTTTTTCTTTGCTCGCCTTGACAAGTTGCCGAGGACAAAAAAACATTGATAAAGACTCACCTGACAAAAACTGGAAATATATTGCCATGGCGGACACTCAGACAGTTAAAGTTGTGGAGTATTTTGGTACTCATATTCGCTGCGGAACTCTTTTTGTTACCAGTATGGCAATATGTGTGGACAAGAACAATGATTCACTGAGAATAATCGAACATTGCCCTGACACGGAAAGCAATTTTCAGCCTGGGCAGGTTCTTAAATTCTATCCCTATAAACACATAACTGACAAAAATATTGGCAAGTATAAAGCGACAGACGAATTTGTAAATCATAAATACAATTCAGTTGTTCGGACAGCATTTGGGGACTTAAAATCTAAGTAGACGATCAAACTGAGTGCCGCCACCTTTCAGCCTTAGACATGAAAAAAATAATCAATATATCGCTACTTATATTCTTCCTGACTTCATGCACCGATAATAATAAAAAAGAAATCGCAGAAAAGCAGACAGATACAAAAATCGACTTATTAACTCCTATAAATCAAGTGAAGTTTAAAAGAGAAGGAAATTGGGTTGACTCGACACTTAATATAATTCCTTATTCTACCACGGATAAAAAAGAGGGATTCAATTTCCAACACCCCTTTCTCTCCGCTTTTTCTGAATGAAAAACTGCGATACATCGTAGGTTTCTAAGAGTAAGGCATACTTGTAGAGAGCCTTTAGGTTATTGATCACTCCCCCTTCTTATAAACGTAATTAATCGTTATCTCATTATCCCCCCGTTCATTCTCTTGCGTTGGAAAATTTTCATCATCCTGCTCGTCTTCCCAATCGTATTTACGAGGTTGTGGGCCTTCTTTGCGGTAATTAAAGGCTGTAAGCAATCCGGCAATAGCGCCAAATAAATGCCCTTCCCAACTTACTTCTTCTTTTAAAGGAAAAATTCCCCACATGATACTGCCGTATAAAAAAACAACTAATGCCGAAACAACCATTAAGCGCAAATGCTTTCTAAAAACTCCGCTAAAAAATAAAAATGTGGCTAAGCCATAAATTAACGTACTCGCGCCAATATGATAAACAGGATGATACTCGTTATTTCTTCCTCCTATCCATAACCATAAACCGCTTACTATCCAGATCCAAATAAATGCAGCTTTGGCAATTCGTTTGTAAAAGAAAAACAGCATCATGCCCAAAATTAGAAGAGGTAAACTATTAGAAGCAATATGATCTAAACCTCCATGAATAAATATTGATAAAAAAATTCCTTTTACACCTTCTAACGTTCGTGGAAGAACGCCATAAACAGCTTGATGATCCATAGTGCTTTGTCCATATAAAAAAACAGTCCAAATGATCATTAAAAAGATCATTGGCCACAGCGAAATGCTGAATAGTTTTTTTGCTAGATAATTCTTCACGTATTCAAATTACTCAATAAGCCATAGCAAGGATTCGGCCATTGCGTAATTGGTGACAGAGTGGCATGCTTTTGAGGGGTGGTAGAGCCATTTTAACCACGGAGAACACAGAGGTAGGCACTGAGAAGCATAGAGGATCACCAATAAACAAAAAAGAAAGCTTCGCTTTCTTTCTCCGTGTTACTCTATGTAAACCTCTATGTCCTCCGTGGTTAAAACACCTAAAGCCCCTTAACCGGCAACATGATCCTGGTTAACCATTGTTTTTTATCGGGCTGCGTAGAGCCATCGGTAATATAAAATTCGCGCATGGGACCAATGTGCTGTAAATTATTCATTTTACAATACTCTTGCATTTCGCCATAGGCATTATACAGCCCTTCAGGATCGCCGTAATAATTATAAATAAGCATATTGCCTTCTTCTAAAATAACGATCTTACTGTTCTTTGGTTCCACCTTAGGCATTTGCTCAATAGGCACAACACATTCAAAAACAAAATTAGCACTATCGCTATTGTAATAAATTATACCCGGCGATCCGTTCACGTGGGCTTTCATAAATGCAATATCTTTATTTACCGCCACAAATCCATCCGTCATTTTTTCGGTCACGTGATACATGCTAGTTGAATCCATTTTAGTTACCGTAAGCATTTCTGGTACAAAAAATATTCCCAAAATACCTTTAGCATCAGTAAGATCTTTTGCATCCTTTACCACTAAATGTTTTGCTTCTAAGGTAAATGATGAATCGTTTTTATCCTTTGTTTTTTCAACAACAGGCGCATCTGTTCCGCAAGAAGCAAGAATGATACAACATATACCGTAAAATAATTTCTTCATTAGTTTGTTTTTCCTGGGTAAACTTTTAAGGCTTCTGCTAAGCAGTTTAAAGCATTTTTAAGATCTGCTTTATTTAAAACATAAGCAATACGAACTTCATCAGTTCCGGCCCCCGGTGTAGAATAGAAACCTGTAGCAGGCGCTAACATTACTGTTTCTTTATTAAAATTAAATTCTTCTAATAACCACTGACAAAATTTATCGGCATTATCAATTGGTAATTTGGCAATGCAATAAAACGCGCCACTTGGTTTAGGACAAAACACACCCGGTATTTTATTGATATTTTCAATCACAAAATCTCTACGAGCTATATATTCCGCTTTTACTTCTTCAAAATAACTTTTTGGCGTTTCTAAAGCGGCCTCTGCTCCTATTTGTCCGTAACTTGGTGGGCTCAAGCGCGCCTGTGCAAATTTTAATGCAGCGCTCATCACTTCTTTATTTTTGCAGATCATAGCGCCAATACGTGCACCGCAGGCGCTATAACGTTTGCTAATTGAGTCCAATAAGATCACATTATTTTCGATCCCTTGTAAATGCATTACACTCACGTATTCTTTTCCATCATAACAAAACTCGCGGTATACTTCATCGCTTAATAAGAATAGATCATATTTTAAAACCAATTCGCGCAAAGCATTCAATTCTTCTTTTGAATATAAATAACCTGTAGGGTTTCCGGGATTACAGATCATGATGCCTTTTGTTTTTGGCGTGATTAATTTTTCGAACTCACTTATTGGAGGCAATGCAAAACCGCTATCAATATAACTGCGAATAGGTTTTATTTTTACATCGGCCGAAGTTGAGAATCCATTGTAATTAGCATAAAACGGTTCAGGAATAATTACTTCATCGCCCGGGTTAAAACAGGTCATCATAGCAATTGAAATAGCCTCACTTCCACCGCAAGTGATCATCACTTCAGATGCATCAATAGCGATATTATATTCCTTGTAATAATTACATAATTTTTTTCGGTAGCTTTCATTTCCTGCACTGTGCGAATATTCAAGCACCTTTATATCCGCATTTTTTATAGCGTTAATAAAAGTGGACGGAGTTTCAATATCGGGTTGACCAATATTTAAATGATATATTTTAATTTCCTTTTTCTTGGCTGCATCGGCAAACGGAACTAGTTTGCGAATTGGCGAGGAAGGCATGGCGTTAGCCTTTGAGGAGATTTTTGGCATAGGAATGTGGATTAAAAAAACAGTAAAGATAAGCAAAATTTAGTGGGAAATTTTGTACTTATTAACACTCTATATACATCAAAAATGCTGTATATTTGAAGGTTACATTTTTTTATGGCAAGTGAGTCGAAAAGCTTAGTAGAACAACGCAAACTCTATCCCTTTCAGGAAGACGCTGTGAACACCATTTTTGGGAAACTGGTAAGTATGCCCTCAAATGCCAACCTACTATTTCAATTACCAACGGGAGGCGGAAAAACCATTATTTTTAGTGAGATAGCTAGGCGTTACATTGCGCATTTCAATAAAAAGATCCTTATTCTAACGCATCGTATAGAATTGAGCAGACAAACCAATGATGTGCTTACGGAATTGGGCATCTCTAATAAGGTGATCAATAGCGAAGTAAAATCATTGCCCAATCAAACCGAATATCAAAGTTTTACCGCACTAGTGGAGACATTGAATAATCGTTTACAAGAGAACGATCAATTTTTAGAAGATATTGGATTGGTAATTGTGGATGAGGCGCATAATAATTCGTTCCGCAAGATCTTCCATTACTTTAGCGATGTAAATATTTTAGGAGTTACAGCTACGCCATTAAGTAGCAATAAAAAACTACCTCTCTATCAAACTTACAACGATCTTATTATTGGTGAAAGTATTGCCACTTTAATTGATAAAGGTTATTTATGCGAAGGTGTAACTTATTCGTACGATGTAAATTTAAGTTCGCTTCGTGTTGGTAATAACGGAGAGTTTACCGTTGGTTCGCATGAATTATTATACACACAAGCCATCATGCAAAGTAAATTGGTGGAGGCTTATGAAGAAGTTGGTAAAGGCACAAAAACATTGATCTTTAACGCAGGCATTTTAACTAGTCGCGCTATTTACGAAACCTTTAAAAAGAAAGGTTATCCTGTAAGGCATTTAGACAGTACATTCAGTGATAAAGAACGTGCAGATACTTTAGAATGGTTTCGCAATACAAAAGATGGCATTTTAACTTCAGTAAGTATTTTAACTACAGGTTTTGATGAGCCGGAAGTGGAAACCATAATGCTTAATCGTGCAACAAAATCGTTAACGCTTTATCATCAAATGATAGGACGTGGTAGTCGTGTTTTACCAACCAAAAAGCAATTCAAGATCATTGATCTGGGAAATAATTCGCGTCGCTTTAATTTATGGCAATACCCTATTGATTGGAAACACGTATTTGCAGCGCCACATTTATATTTGGAGCATCGTTATAAAGATGAGTGGGATTATGAATTAGAGAACGATTATGACTTGCCTGCTGAAATAAAAGAACGCTTTTTAAATTCAAGTGCCGAATCGTTCATTGTTCGAGATAAATATTTGTTGGCCTTGCGCAAGGGAATAAAACCGGGAACAGTATTAGACGATAGTTTGGAAGATCACTTTAATAGAATAAAAGATAATGCTTCTGAATATGCCGAGGCTTTAGAATTATATAATTTACTTACCGACGAAATGAAATACCGCATCAAACAATTTGGAAGATGCATTAATGCCACAAATAACTATAACGATTGGCAATTTCAAAATTACAGCAGCAAATTGCGTCGTAAACTAGGTAATTTCTTTGTTGAATAATACCAAATGTACACACGACTTCTATATATAATATCGGGATGGCTATCGTTGATCATTGGTTTAATATGTACTTTAAGCATTTACCAAGTTAGATATGTGTATTACGGTGTAGGACTTGCTATTTTAGGATTTATTTTTGCCGGCATCAACATTTTTTTAAATCAAAAATTTGAGTTCGACGAAGTAAAATGGCCAAAGGGTTATATTGGCATGTTGCTCTCTTCTATTCCCATCCTATTCCTTCTTTTTGTTATTTTAAAATTCAGGCATTAAAATAGCGGCGTTCAAAAAAATATCTATTGCCGAGCTGCGTGCCATGATAGCGGTAAAGAACGACCGTAAGCTTTCAAAATTCAATCGTTTTATGTTATGGCTCAATTATGTTGTAATTGTTGGCCTTGTTTCAGCTTGTTTTGCCAAATATATTTCGCCCCTTTTATTTTGGCCTATTGCATTTGCAGGATTAGCTTTCCCTTTTATTTTTATTCTCAATTTGGCCTTTATGCTATATTGGTTGGCGCAATTCAGAAGGGCTTTTATGATCTCGTTGGTGGTAAGTGTTTTTGCGTTTCCAACCGCTAAAAAATATGTACAGTTCAATAATTCAGAAGTTAGCGCTGTAAAAAGTTTCAAGATAACGTCTTACAATAGCATGCTGTTTGACCTGTACAACTGGAGACATAACAAAGAAACCCGCGAAAAGATCTTTGGAAATTTAGCAGATATAGATTCGGATATTATTTGTTTGCAAGAATTTTACACCTCAGAAGAAGAAGGCGATTTTAATAATATTGATTCGCTCACCAAACTTTTAAATTTACCCAATTACCATGCCGAGTACACCATTACACTTCGTAAATATGACCATTGGGGCCTTGCCACATTTAGCAGATTTCCGGTAGTTAACAGAGGAAAGATCGTTTTTCATACACGAAGTAATAACATGTGTATTTATACAGATGTAGTGATAAGAAAAGATACGGTTAGAATTTACAATATGCATTTACAATCTATAAGCTTTAGTAAAAAAGACAATAAGTTTTTGGAGGATATTAAAAGTGGAAATGAAAGCGAAGAAGATATTGAAAAAAGCAAGAATGTATTGCGTCGTTTAAAACGCGCGTTCACCAAACGTGCAAAACAAGTAGAAGCCATAAAAGCACACATGGCCACTTGTAAATACAAGATCATTGTGTGCGGCGATTTTAATGATACAGCGGCTTCATACGCCTATAAACAATTAAGCGAAAAATTACACGATGCCTTTATTGAAAAAGGTTCGGGTTTTGGAAGAACTTACGCGGGCGAATGGCCTCAATTTAGAATTGATTATATTTTATTTGATGATAAAGTGGCTTGCGATCGTTTTACCAGAGCCGAAGAGACATTTACAGATCATTTTCCTATAACGGCGCATTTGCATCTTAAGTAGTCCACATTCAATAAGTGTTTTTTATTTATTTGGGCGCCTTTTCGCGCTTTCACTTCAAGCCTGCTTAAATTTTGCAATGTTTGTCGGGCTCCGGGGTCTCCGCCGAAAAAGCGGAGCCTCCTCGCTCCGCAAACATTATGCAAAATTTAGCGCAGGGCTTTTCGTTCAATCGCGGGCGCAACATACCGCATTAGTTTATCTTAAAAAAATCAAAAACTATAAATTCTCTCCCAACGTTTCTGCTTTTTTCACTATACAGCCACGCCCGGGACAGAGGCGCTAGCCCAACGAAGTAAAGCATTAATGCCGCAACGTGGTGGTGGCTTTTGCCCCTAAGGGCAAAAGACCCCGCACACGTTAGCGTGGCATTGTGCGATGGCGCGGCATTTATGTTTTACAAGTTGGCTAAAGCCGAAGGCCCGATAAGGCGCATACTCATAAAACGAAATCAATATCTAACAGCCAACTTAATACATGTGGATAATTTTTACTTACTAAAGTGTTTATCCAACCAAAGAATATTTACATTTAAACAAAATTAAACCCTATGAAAAAGATCATTGCATTATTAGCCATCGTTGGCATCGTTTTTAGTTCGTGTAACGGAAAATATACTATTGCAAAACGCAAATACACTAAAGGATTTTACGTAAGTAAAAGCGGTAACTCAACCACAAAGCCATCAGTAACTGAATCAAAAACAGTAAAAGTTAACGCTCCTGTTGAAAAAGTTGAAACAGTAGTTGTAGTTAAAGCAGAAGAAAACAAAATTGACATCACTCCTTTAAAAACTCTTGCAGCAAAGTCTATTGAGCAATCGCCAAGCATTAAAACTCCGGCTCAAAGTCCTGCTGTTGCATCTACATCAAACAATAATTACACAAAAATAAACGAAATAAAACCTATAGAGATCGATAAAATAAAAGCAAATACATCTAAAAAAGGAAGTGATAGCAACCTTATTCTTATGATCATTTTATGCTTTTTATGGTTCCTTAATCTTATAGCAATTTATATGCATGATGGCGGTATAACCCTTAATTTCTGGATCACTTTATTATTAGACTTTACCGTTATTGGTGGGGTAATATTCTCGCTATTAGTGGTATTGGACGTAATTGACCTTTCCTAACAACAATAAGACCAAGATTATACAATTTTAACAGTTTTTCTATCATATAAATCAGTAACTTTATACAACTAAAAAACAAAAAACCATTAAAAAACTCATTATGAAAAAAGTATTATTAGCATTAGCATTTACCGGTTTATTAGCTGGTTCTGCATTCGCAGGTGAAGGCACTAAAGGTGACGACAAAGACAAAAAAGCAAAAAAAGAGTGTTGCAAAAAAGATGGCGACGCTAAAGCTTGCGCAGGAGAGAAAAAAGAAGCTTGTGCAAAAGGAGAGAAATCTTGTTGCAAAAAGAAAGCTGAAGGAACAACTTCAACTGCAGCTGCTGATACAAAAACAGCAGAGCAACCTAAAAAATAATAAAGTTTAATTTTTTAAAAGGCTGTCGATAAAATTGGCAGCCTTTTTTATTATCCGTAACTTTAGCCTGTAACTATTTAGCCACGAATTACACTAATTAACACTAATCTGAGTTTACAAAAATCTCACTAATCAGAAAGTAAACACAGATTAGTGAGATATGATTGTCTCTTACAAATAGATTGGTGAAAATTAGTGTAATTCGTGGCTAAAAAAGATGTGAGCAGCGTAGCTGCATGGAATTATTTGGATAAAACACATGGCAGAAACCCAAGAACATAAAGTAATATTAGACTCGAATATATTACCCGAACTAAAAGAAATCGCGCACAAAGTTTTTTCAGCAAAACGCATTTCGTTTGAAGATGGTGTTACCTTATACAAACACGGTTCACTCGGTTTTGTTGGAACTTTAGCCGATCATGTACGCAAACAAAAAAATGGCGATCATGTATTCTTTAATCATAATTTTCACGTTGAACCAACCAATGTATGCGTCTACTCATGTTCGTTCTGTTCTTATTCGCGTTTGATAAAGAACCGCGAGCAAGGTTGGGAATTGAGCGTTGATCAAATATTAGATATCATTAAAAAATACGATGATCAACCGGTTACCGAAGTGCATATAACCGGAGGAGTGGTTCCCAAACAAGATCTTGCATTTTACAGCGAACTATTTAAACGCATTAAACAACATAGGCCTTCACTTCACATTAAAGCATTAACACCTGTTGAGTTTCATTATATTTTTAAGAAGGCGAAAATCACTTACGAAGAAGGTTTAAAAGTGTTTAAAGAAGCTGGTTTAGATAGTTTACCGGGTGGTGGCGCCGAAATATTTGACAAAGATATTCGCGATCAAATAGCCGGTGGAAAATGTACAAGCGAAGAGTGGCTTGAACTTCATGAGATCTGGCATAAAATGGGACATCACTCCAATGCAACCATGTTGTACGGACATATTGAAACATTTGAACATCGCGTAGACCACATGAACCGTTTGCGCGAACTGCAAGATAGAACAAATGGATTTAATGCGTTTATTCCTTTAAAATTCAGGAATAAAGAAAATCAAATGTCGCATGTACCCGAAGTAAGTATCATAGAAGATCTAAGAAATTACGCCATCAGCAGAATTTACCTTGATAATTTTATGCATATAAAAGCCTACTGGGCTATGATTGGAAGAAGTACGGCACAATTAGCATTGAACTTTGGCGCAGACGACCTTGACGGAACCATTGACGATACCACCAAAATATACAGCATGGCCGGGTCGGAAGAGCAAAATCCGAAATTAACTACACAAGAATTAGTTGATCTTATTAAAGGAGTTGGAAGAGTTGCTGTAGAAAGAGATACACTTTATAATATTGTAAAAACACACTAACCCCCAAACAAACATATGAAAAAGATCGTTACTTTGTTAGCTCTGGCAGCTTTCAATTATTCAACAGCACAAGAGTCGGCAACAGTTACTCCCAAAGATACTTCTTGGAAAACCACCGGTTTTTTTGGACTAAACGCAAGTCAAACTGCCATGAGTAATTGGCAAGGAGGTGGTCAAGATAACGTAGCCCTTAACGCCATATTTAACGCCGAAGCCGTTTACAAAAAAGGCAAAACAACATGGAGCAATAAATTAGACGCTCAATACGGCTTAATTAAACCGGGCGAAGCAAAATTATTCAGAAAAAACATTGATCAACTGTTTGCCTTATCAAAACTTAACGTTGACGCTTTTGCAAAACATTGGTTCTATGCAGCTCAAACAGATTTTAGAAGTCAATTAGCACCTGGATATAATTATGTAGGTGATACCATATCGGGCAATGCAACCTCCGATTTTTGTTCACCTGCCTATATCCAATTAGCTTTAGGATTGGATTTTAAACCCAATAAATATTTTTCGGCATTTGTTGCACCCGCTGCCGGTAAAATAACATACGTTAGTCGTCAATACTTAGCCGACGCAGGAGCTTACGGTGTTGAGCCCGCTGTATTTGACGCTGCAGGAAATATGACCTCTAAAGGCGAACGTGTTCGTTTTGAATTTGGAGGACGATTGATATTGAAATTCAAAAAAGACATTGCTAAAAACATCAATATAGATTCCTACTTGGATCTTTTCTCTAACTACTCTAACAATCCGGGTAATATAGATGTAGTGTTCAACAACCTCATCACCTTTAAAATAAACAAATACTTTACCGCAAATATCATTTCGCAAATGCTGTATGATGATGAGATCATAGTAAAACGTGATTGGGATAAAGATGGAAAATACGACAAGCCCGAAGATATTAACGGACCAAGACTTCAGGTGATGAGTACTTTTGCTATAGGTTTTGGTATGAAGTTTTAATTATAGATGAAAAAACTAAGGCTAAAATACACTTTTACATTTTTAATTTTTGCCTTTTCTGTTATTGGTCAAACCACCGAATCTGTTTTTATTTTTAAACCTGTAATTGGCATGAATGCTTGCCAAATACATGGTGATGCTGCAAGTGGATATAATAAGCCAGGTCTTACAGGGGGCGTTGTTATAAACTCTCGCTTATCCAAAAAATTATCGCTCGACCTTGGTTTTTTGTACAGCCAAAAGGGGGCATGGAAAAATCAAAATACTAAGAATGGCGATTATTCTTTTTTTAGAATAGATCTTGATTATATTGAACTTCCACTTCTTTTAAATGTAAAAGCCAATTCAAAGTATTTTATTACGTTGGGCCCATCAGTTGCCTACCTTTTTAATTATAGCGCAAACATTAACGGTATTAATTATAGCGACCTTTACAATTTCAATAAATTTGAATATGCTGTAAGCTTTGGATTAGGAAGAACACTAAAAGGCAAATGGCTGGTAGAAGTAAGAACCAATAATTCGTTCTTGCCTATTCTAAATTACGGACAAACAGCCAATCTTGTATTCTTTCCAAATCCTGTTGCACGTTTTTTTAATAAAGGTTTATACAATAATATTTTGAGCGCTTATATTATTTACGAAATTCATCCCAAAAAGAAAAGTGAGCCAATCCAACCATAAAATAATCATCGCCATTACAGGCGCCAGCGGAAGTATTTACGCTAAAGTATTACTTGACAAGCTTAGCAAGATACCTCAACAATATAAAGAGATAGGTATTGTATTAAGCGATAATGCCAAAGAAGTTTGGAAATTGGAATTGGATAACGAAGATTATAAGAATTATCCTTTTAAAATTTGGAACAAGAGCGATTTTATGGCGCCCTTTGCATCCGGTTCTGCAAAATATAATATGATGGTTATTTGTCCGTGTAGCATGGGAACATTATCGCGCATTGCCTGCGGCATGAGTAACGATCTAATAACCCGTGCGGCAGATGTTATTTTAAAAGAACGCCGTAAATTAATTTGCGTTACACGCGATACACCTTTGAGTTTAATCCATATCAATAATATGAAAACGGTAACTGAAGCCGGCGGAATCATCCTCCCCGCTTCACCTTCCTTTTATTCGAAACCAAAAACGTTTGAGGATCTGGCAGCAACAGTTGCTGATCGCATAATAGACATTTTAGGATTGGAACAAGAGAGTTATCGTTGGAACGATAAATAGCTGTAAAACCGATATGTCGCCCCTAAAGGGCTTTATAAAATACACGATCCTTTCCTTACCAATATATCACCCCTAAAGGGGTTTTATTCATCTTTATTTATTACGCCCCCTTCGGGGGCTACCAATATGTCGCTCCTACGGAGCTATGAAATAATTTCCTTTTGCAAGAAACTATTAACGCTTTGCAAAGTCCCGTAGGGGCGACATATTGGTAAAAGAAACGAAAGAGAAAAAACAAAGCCCCGTAGGGGCGACATATCGGTTCATGCTTGTTTGTGGGAAGATCGTTCGACAGGCTCAGGGGCCCACCCCGCTCGATTCACAAAATTAATCTGCGGGACATTTTGTCCTGCAAAAAAAAAATCAAAACACCTTCCTATACAACATCAACTCTTCTCCCTTTAAAAGAATATTTTTCTCGAAACTGAATCCTAGGCGTTCTAATAATTTTATAGAAGGTTCATTGCTACTCATAGTGATCGAATCTAGCGCTTTTAATTTCAATTTGCGTTTTGCAAACTCTACAACTGCAAAAGAAGATTCATAAGCATATCCCTTTCCAAAATTCTCCGGCAAAAAAGCATAACCAATATCTACATTGTCCAAGCCATCGCGTTTTACTAATCCACACATTCCTACAGGCTCTTTATTACTTTTTAATTCTACCAAATAAAATCCAAAACCATACTCGCTATAACTTGGCCTTAATCTTCCTTCAATAAATTCAACTCCTTGTTTTGGATCTTTTACAAAGCGATCACCAATATAACGCAACCAACCTTCGGTATTCAATAGCTTAATGATGAATTCGCTGTCGGTGGTTTCAAATTCTCTTAGGATCAAACGATCGGTCTCGATCACTTTCATTTTTTACGCACAAAGATCCTTGTGTAACAATCATGACATTCATTTTTTAAAATAAGCGTGTCCTTACCTTTAAATTCAAATGAATCAGATATAAGCGTGATCTTATTTCCGGGTTTTGGCACATAAGTAATAATCGGCCGTTCTTGTTCAGAGAACATGCTTTTTCCGGTTTTGATAAAATATTTTTGGCAATGCACAGTTTGCTTATCCTTCCACTCACTATACATTTTATTTTTAGTGAACTCTATCTGCACCTCGCATTTTTCAGTTTTAGGGTTTGTGATCTCACCTGCAAAACCACCTGAAGTTTCTATCCATGTCCATTTACCGATCAATTTTTTTGGAACAGATTGCGACGACAATAAAATTGCCGAACATATGAGAACTATAGAAACAAAATACCTCATCAGCTTGTTTTTATTTCCTCTTTACCATCGGCATGTTTTGCAAAACGCATTTTTTCGCGCGCATGCACCTGATCGTATTTAGGCCAAGGCCATCCGCCAAATTGTGTTTTGTGATAATCCTCAAACGCCTGATTAATTTCTTCTTTTGTATTCATCACAAACGGGCCGTACTGAATTACCGGCTCACCAATTGGTTTACCTTGTAAGATCAAAATACTCGCGCCTTCCTCTCCGGCAGTTAATATTGTTTCTGCTTGCGGTAATAGTTCGGCAGCATTATATTTTGGAACATTGGTTCCTGACACCAATAATTT
>JAGPDW010000080.1:0-13230 GCA_018057345.1 Bacteroidia bacterium
ATGCTTACATAAACCGGAAATACTGGAGGGGTATTATACATACTTTCTCCTTTGATGTGCGCATTGTAATCTAACATTGATAACATTTTGCGTCCGTTCTTTCCTAAAATATCTTTTTTAACCAATATCATTGTACTTCCGGCAGGACCCATATTTTTTTGAGCACCTGCATAGATCAACGAAAAATCTTTTGCATTAACCTTGCGGCTAAATAGATCAGAGCTCATATCGCACACTAAGGGCACAGGACATTTTGGGAACGCTTTCATTTGCGTGCCAAAAATTGTATTGTTTGAAGTGCAGTGAAAATAATCAGCATCTGCCGGAATTTCGTAACCTTTAGGAACGTAAGTGAATTTTTTATCTTCCGATGATGCTATCACTTTTACATTGCCTAAGATCTTTGCTTCTTTAATTGCTTTACTTGCCCAAACACCGGTATTTACATAAGCTGCAAAACCATTTTCTGTAAGTAAATTATAGGGTACCATAGCAAATTGTGTACTCGCGCCTCCGCCCAAATACAATACTTCGTAATCATTACCAACCTCAAAAAGATCTTTTACTAATTGACGTGCTTCATCCATTACAGCAACATAATTTTTGCTGCGGTGAGAGATCTCTAGAAGAGATAAACCCATATTATCAAAATTGATGCAGGCTTCGGATGCTTGTTTTAAAACATCAATTGGTAAAATACCGGGGCCTGCGCTAAAATTGTGAATTTTTGTAGTCGTTGCTATCATATTAAAAGAAATGTAAAATTTTGAGCAACAAATGTATAAATAAACTCAGGTCCTTACAATTTTTATTTCACCATTGTTGAGATAAATTATAAGGTATTTTCCATTAAGTTCGAAGGAGCTTAAGTTTGAGAACAGCCTGTTACCTTTTTTATTAACCAATTGGTTGCCTTCTTCGGTTTCTATCAAAAAAAGGCCTTTGGCCGGCTTTTCTATCTTTGTAACAGAGCTTTCTATCACTTCTCCATTGGTGTTTATTATTGAGAAGCCCTTTTTGGTGGATACAATAGCGAGGCTATCTTCAAAATCGGTGGCTGTAATATATTTGAAAGGAATTACCTGATTTAATTTGCGATCAACAAAACCGTATTTATTATTCTTTTTAATGCGAATGAGTCCGTTAGAAGCAAAACCAATTTCTTGGTATGTATTAAAATCAATACTTATCCGCCCGTTAAGATCCATCAAAGCCTCGCTTTTCTTTTTTAGAAGCTTAAGAACGCTTCCGTTTGTATAGAATTTAATAGAGCGTTCTTTTTCATAGTCGTAAATTACTTCGCTTAAAAAGCAAGCGTTGGAAGAATAGAAACCATAAGAATTATTTAGCACAAGTAAATAAATGTTATCAGTGCAAACCTGAATAAGATCATATTTTGGATCGAGTAAGATCTTGCCGTTATTGCGTATCAAACCAAATTTATTATTGAGTTTATAGATGGCTAAACCAGTTGAACTAAAGTCAGAGATCCATTCAAATTCAGGTTTGTGAACATAACCACTCCTTGTAATAAAGCCATATTTTCCTTCGAGTTGATAGTAGGCGCAACTGTTTTTAAGGTAGCCGAGTTTATCAAATTTGCATGGATAAATTTTTTGCGCGTATTCATCAATAGCGCAATAAAAATTAGCTTGTTTTACAATGTAAAGATCTTCGCTTAATTCGTTTACTTCATCAAAGGCCTCTGACCTTATTTCTCCTGAGCGATCAATTAAAAACCACCTTTCGTTTACTTTTACGGGCGCTAATCCATTGTGAAAGGGTAGGGCATCCGTAAAGATCCTTTGAAGTGTATTTACATTCTCTTTATTGATAAAGAATACTGAATCGTTTTTGTGTACAATGCTTAAACCCTCTCTAAAATCACTTACTTCATCGTACAAAGGCTCAATTAAAATTTTTCCTGTGGTATCAGCAAAGCCAATGCGTTCATTTTTTTCAATAGGAATTAAAACAAGATCGTTGAGTTGTACTTCTTTTAAAATAGAATTACGAAAAGGAAAATCGGGATAGGCAGTAATGAAATTCTCTAACTCTTCTTTGGTGAATGTTTTTACACTTATGGTAAAAAGTAATTGCCAAGCTTCTGAACGGTGTATAGCTTTAGGATAATTTTTAATGAATGCTGCGATCCCCGTTTTGTTTTTTGTTGTTTTGTAAACTTCCAGCAAAGCATCGTAGGCATTATTTAAATTTGAATTTTTTTGGTGATGTTCTATAAAATAAAGATAACTCTGTTCTTTTCCGTTTTGAGTGATCTCTTCAAAAATTTGTCTTTCCATTAACTTATAGGCCTCGTCTTTAAAAACACTTAATGGGTGTTCGATCAAAAAAAGCTGAGTACTATCGCTTTTATTTATTTCTCTAATATGATTGTATTCTAATTCATCACGATTAGCAATGGCAGCCATGCGATATTTAGTTGATGTTAAGTAGTTTTTCGCAAGAAAATCATCATATACTTTAATTGAATTCTCTAATAGACACATCTTCAGTTGCTTGAAAGAAATAGTATCGAGTAGTTGTTGAATGTTTTGTCGATTGGCTGTAAAGCCCGCCAATTGTAGGTTTGGCGACCCCTCATCTAAACGATTTAGGCTAATATGAATGTATTTACAAGCGCTGTCTGTATTATAAAATGGGTTATTGTTTCGGTTAAAGATCACAGCTAAGCCATAACAAGCTTGTGAATTATACTGTTTTTTATTGAGTGAATAAAAGAGCTTTCGAGCCTTAAAATAATCGTGAATACCTAGAGCCTCAAAGGCTTTGGAGATAGTTGAACCTGTTAAAGCAGAGCTAAGAAGTACAAAGAAGATCGATATTTTAATTGAATGTAGTTTCACAAATTGCAAGCAAAATTAAATGTTTAGTTTAACTTTGTAGCATGTTTACTTCCGGAAGAATTTTATTCACACTAATTTTTGTTGTTGTTTTTGTAGGGGTTCTCATCTGGAGTTACCGCGAGGACTTGAAAAACATACGAACACACTATCGCCGCAACTACCTTGTTTTAGTTGGGTTATTAACATTCGTGGGGGTGCTTTATCTTATTGTTAAATTAAGAAAATTCTTGTAATTCGACGATTTTTTGACTACTTTTGAAGGGTAAATTTTACAATATGAAGAATTTCTTAGCATTACTTTTCCTAACCGTTTTAGTTGGTAAAACAAATGCCGGTGTCATCATCATTGAGGGCAAATATCAAAACAAGAACCTCTTTGTACAAAATTACTTCGGAAATAGCGGAGTAGGTTTTTGCGCTCAAGAAATTAAAGTGAACGGAAAGATCACTACCGACGAAACTAATTCAAGTGCTTTTGAAATTGATCTCTCTGCTTTACAATTAAAATTTGGTGAGCAGGTTACTGTAGAAATATCTCACAAAGAAGGATGTTTGCCAAAGGTTTTAAATGCTGATGATCTTTTACCAAAGCCAACGTTTGATGTATTGGTAATGAATATTTCAGAAACCGGCTTATTAAAGTGGACAACAAAAAATGAATCAGGTGCCTTACCATACATTATTGAAACTTTCAAATGGAATAAGTGGATACCGGTTGGAGAAGTTGGTGGTGCAGGCACTCCTAATAATCACGATTATGCTTTTCAAGTTAAAATGCACAGCGGTGAAAATAAATTCCGCGTTAAGCAAAAAGGAAATGCTAGCCTATCTCGTTTTTCAAAAGAGATATCAGTTAATTCAAGTACACAAAAACCAAGTTTTGCCGTATTAAAAAACAAATCAATTGACTTTAGTGATGAAACAGCTTATGAAGTATATGATTCATATGGTGTTGTTGTAAAGAAAGGTTTTGGAAAGAATATTGGGATAGACAATCTTAAAAAAGGCGTTTACTATTTGTGTTATGATAACCTTGTAACTGAATTCTCTAAGTAATTAGCTTTTTAAATTCATTCAAGATCATTGCCGTAGCGCCCCAAATTATTTCACCCTCTACATTAAAGTAGGGGGTTTTTAATTTATAACCATCGCCGCTTACAATTCCTTCGCGTTCAATAAGAGAATCTTGTTTTAAAAGGCTAGTGTCTAATTTTATCAATTGCTTTACCTCTCGGTCATCGATATTAAAACTTAGGCTATCGTGCTTATAAAAGGCTACAAAAGGCTCAACGTAAAAATTGCTTACAGGAATGTAAAGAGGAGTTAATGCGCCTAAAATTTCTACGTCTTGCTTTTTTATTCCTATCTCTTCATGCAATTCTCTTAAGGCAGTATTTACCAAGTTACCATCTCCCTCGTCAAATTTTCCACCGGGAAGTCCAATTTGATTACTGTGTTTCCCATCATATTCATGTCGCTTTATCAAAGGGATATAGTTCGAACCATGGTTATTATATAAAAGCACGATTACGGCGCTTTTTTTAAAGGTATTTGGTTTTAAGGTTTTGACATCAAATTTGGCTCTGGTTAGCGGAGCCATTTCATACTGAGCCTCAATGCCGGGCAAGGGCTTATTTAATCCGTCTTTTAGCAGTTTTATGAGGTTTTCCATACCACAAAATTAAGGGTTTATTAGTACCTTTGTAGATGGTGGTTCTAAAAATTGCTTTTTTGGCGTTGAACTTCAATTTTTAAATCCTCAAATACAAAAGTATTCTGTGGTTTAAAAATATCGTTCGCCTAAAAAAATCTAATTTTTAAAACCCACCATTAGTAATTATGAGTGAATTTAAGATAAATACCATTGAAGAAGCTCTTGCCGATCTAAAGGCCGGCAAAGTGATAATTGTGGTTGACGATGAGGACCGTGAGAACGAAGGGGATTTTATTACTCCTGCTGCTAATGTTACGCCGGAAGTGATCAACTTTATGGCAACGCATGGCCGCGGATTAATTTGTGTTTCTATTACAGAAGAAAAAGCAAAGGAATTGCAATTAGATATGATGGTTCCTGCAAACACCTCACTTCACGAAACAGCTTTTACGGTTTCAATTGATCTATTAGGTCATGGTTGTACAACCGGAATTTCGGCGCAAGACAGAAGTAAAACTGTAAAAGCTTTGGTTGACCCCGCGATTAAACCAAGTGAATTTGGAAAACCGGGACATATATTTCCTTTAAAAGCAAAAAATGGTGGTGTACTGCGTAGAGCAGGACATACCGAAGCAACGATCGATCTTGCACGTTTATCAGGCTTTGATCCATGCGGTGCTTTGGTAGAGATCATGAACGAAGATGGAACCATGGCTCGTTTACCTGATCTTGTAAAAATTGCGGAGCGTTTTGGATTAAAAATAATTACCATTAAAGATCTTATCAGTTATCGCTTATCAAAAGAAAGCATCATTGATAGAATTGTTGATGTAAAGATGCCAACTGCTTGGGGTGATTTTAGATTGATAGCTTACCATGTAAAAACCACTGGCCAAGAACATATGGCCTTAATAAAAGGGGAGTGGAGTAATGATGAGCCGGTATTGGTTCGTGTGCATTCGAGTTGTGTAACCGGTGATATTTTTGGAAGTTGCCGATGCGATTGTGGTCCGCAATTACACGCTGCAATGAAAATGGTAGAAAAGGAAGGGAAAGGAGTTATCGTTTACATGAATCAAGAAGGTAGGGGAATAGGCTTATTGAATAAATTAAAAGCTTACAAACTTCAAGAGCAAGGAAGAGACACTGTTGAGGCCAATATTGAATTAGGTTTTAAAATGGACGAACGCGATTATGGAATTGGCGCACAAATATTAAGAGATCTTGGTGTAAGTAAGATCAAATTAATGTCTAACAATCCTAAAAAACGCGCAGGGCTTATTGGATATGGATTAGAGATCGTTGAGAATGTTCCAATTATTATTCAATCGAATCCCCACAACGAAAAGTATTTGCAAACCAAGAAGGATAAAATGGGGCACATCTTCTAAACTATGAATTCGATCAAACTTTTAGTATTCTTTTTTTTAATTTCTTCGTTTTCCTATTCTCAAACTGTTTCTATTAAACGCGATAGCAAAACCGTGCAGCTTTCGCAATTAAAAAGTTTGAAGATCATTCAAAATAAAACTAGTAACGGAAAGGACAGTATTAATATCACCACAGAAGTAGATTCCGTTTACAAAAGTGGAGATACCCTTATAGTAAGACCTTGGTCTATTGAGGAAGTTTTTCAGTTGGATTCTAACGTTAACATTACCACTTCAAAAGTTTACAAAAAAGGTACAAAAAGTTTAGCGAAGATACCTGTTTCGGAAATTGATAAAATCACCGGAAAGAACAGGTCCTTGTATCGAGCCTTGTCTTATGTTTCTACAATTGCATTTTTAGGTGTGGGAGCTTCCACGGTTTTGCGTTTAGGTAATACAACTAATCAACAAATTGGGACTAAACTGTTCTATGTTTCTGCACCTACATTAATTGTAAGTTGGATTTTTCAAGCAACTCTTGCAAAGAAAATATTTTATGTTGATAAAAGCAGAACTGATAAAAAGACCTGGATATTTAATTAAGTAATTACATGAAGATAGAAGACGTATTTGAGAACAATAAAGCGTGGATTCAAAAAAAGCTTAACTATAATAAGGATTATTTTAAAGATCTGGTAAAAGGTCAAAACCCTGAATTTTTATATATCGGTTGCTCCGATAGTCGTGTAACGGCCGAAGATATTATGGGCGTTCAGCCCGGCGAAGTTTTTGTACATCGTAATATTGCAAACTTAGTAAACAATGTTGACCTCAATGTTATGTCGGTGATCAATTACTCTGTTCGTCATTTAAAGGTGAATCATGTTGTTGTTTGCGGCCATTATTATTGTGGAGGTGTAAAAGCAGCCATGCAGGCCAAGGATCTTGGAATATTAAATCCATGGTTGCGTAACATACGTGATGTATTTCGTATACACAAAGATGAGCTACACGCCATTAAAGATGAAGATGCGCGATATAATCGTTTGATCGAATTGAACGTACAAGAACAATGTGTTAATTTGATAAAGACAGCCGCGATCCAAGAAGCACATAAGGAAAGAGGCTTATTAGTTCACGGTTGGGTATTTGACGTTCGCAGCGGAGAACTAATTGATCTTAAGATCAACTTCCCAAAGATCTTAAGTGATATTATGGAGATCTATAGATTGGAGTAAACGGCATAAAAAAAGCCCTTCATTTTTTGAAGGGCTTTTTTATTGATATTAATTAAATTTACACTACGGCTTCTACGCGAGGTGCAGCAGACATGATATCGCTATTAGCTGCTGATGCATATTGATCAAAATTCTTAATGAACAATCCTGCTAAATTTTGCGCAGTGGTTTTAAACAACTCCTTATCCTTCCATGTATTTTGTGGTTCTAATATTTCAGTAGGAACATTAGGACAAACTTTTGGAAAGTGTAATCCAAAATAAGGAGTTTTTCCGTATTCCACAGTATCAAGTTCGCCATTTAAAGCTGCTGTAATTAATGCACGCGTATAAGATAGTTTGATACGGCTTCCAATGCCATATTTACCACCAACCCATCCTGTGTTCAGTAACCA
The DNA here is from genome assembly GCA_018057345.1 of Bacteroidia bacterium. Lineage (GTDB taxonomy): Bacteria > Bacteroidota > Bacteroidia > B-17B0 > Aurantibacillaceae > Aurantibacillus. The sequence goes on from JAGPDW010000080.1 coordinate 7,524, forward strand.
AACATTTACCTTATGTTTTTTTAATTTTTCTCCTAATAACTCGGCGTACTTAGTTGGATGTAATGGTAAAAACGCTTTTCCAAAACATGCCGAGAAAGTTGTGGTTGGTTCGGTAATTCCCATTTCTGTTCCTGCAACTTTTGCAGTGTATCCGCTTATAAAATGATACATCGCTTGCTCGGTAGTTAATTTGCTAATAGGAGGTAATATTCCAAAAGCATCACACGTTAAGAAAAAGATGTTTTTTGGAACATCACCTACAGCAGGGGTTACAGCATTATCAATATAGTTTGCAGGGTAACTTACACGTGTGTTCTCTGTTTTAGAGATGTTAGCGTAATCTACCGTTGTTGTACCCTCGTAAAAATTAATATTCTCTAATAACGAACCAAATTTAATAGCGCTAAATATTTGCGGTTCTTTTTCTGCAGTAAGATCAACGCATTTAGCATAACAACCACCTTCAAAATTAAACACGCCTTTATCACTCCATCCATGTTCGTCATCACCTATCAATTTACGATTAGGATCAGCTGATAAAGTAGTTTTTCCTGTTCCTGATAATCCAAAGAAGATCGCGGTATCATTGTTCTTGCCAATATTTGCAGAGCAATGCATACTTAACACCTTTTTCTCATGTGGTAAAATATAATTTAATACAGCAAAGATCGATTTTTTGATCTCGCCGGTATAACCTGTTCCACCAATTAGGATGATCTTTTTAGTGAAATTGATAATAGCAAAATTATGCTGACGTGTACCATCGATCTTTGGATCTGCTTTAAAGCCAGGCGCATTAATAATGACCCAGTCGTGCTTAAAGTTCTTTATTTCATCGTTAGTAGGACGTAAAAATAAATTGTAGGAAAACAAATTGCTCCAAGGAAACTCATTTACTACACGAATATTAATTCGGTAAGTTGGATCAGCGCATGCATAAGAATCGCGAACCCAAACTTCCTTGCCGCCTAAGTAGGCAAGAACACGTTTGTGTAAAGCATCAAATTTATCAGCTTCAAAACGATTGTTCACATCTCCCCACCAAACACTGTCTTTTGTGTTTTCATCATATACTACAAATTTATCCTTTGGCGATCGTCCGGTAAATTCACCCGTGTCAATGGCAAGAGCTCCAACATCTGTTAACACAGCTTCGCCGCGCACAATACATTCTTCAACTAATTCACTTGGATGCAAGTTCCAATATGCCATTTCAACATTAGAAAGACCAAGATCAGCAATGGAGGCTTTTTCTGCCTTAAAACCTATTTCGTTCATTTAATACTTGTTTTAATTATTGTGCTACAAAATTAGCAAAAAAATAGGCTTTTATACGCTTGGTTTTTCCACAATTTCAGATGTAGAAAAACAATCTTAATTAACTGAAAATGAACAAAGTAAAAGCTTTTAAAGGAATGTTTTCAACCGCTCGAAAAATCTTATTTCTTTTTATTGTTTACAATGATGGCTAGTACAAGCATTAACCACCCGGAAACAAATAAAATACCTCCAATAGGAGTTATAGGCCCTAAAAATTTGAGCCAATCGGCCCCCATTAAATTGCGAGTGCATAAAAAGTATAATGACCCGGAGAATAAAATAATTCCCCAAAAAAACAAGTGATAGGCAAGGTTCAAGAATTTATTATTTAATTCTTTATTAAGTATTACCATCAATAACATTGCAAGTGTATGGTACATTTGATATTTAACCGCAGTATCAAAACCATTTAGTTGATCTGGAGTTATTAAGCCGCCGGGTATTTGATTTTTAAGCGCGTGTGCGCCCAAAGCGCCAAGTGCTACCGAAATGGAGCCAAGTAAACCGATTGTAACTAATTGTTTTGGGATCATGTTAATTCGTTTTTATAAAGGTCTCTAAATTCACAATGCTTTCTTGGTAAGAGAAAACTTCGTAAAGAATAGAAATGCTTTCTTTATCAATGATGTTATTATAAAATAACTTTGTAAGATCTAGTTTTTCACGGTCGTGTAAAAAAGTAGTTAAAATACTTTTGAATTGTATGGATGTGAAACAATACCCGGCCGCTTTTTCTTTCATAAATTGAAAACGTTCATGATCGGTTGGGAATAATTTAGTGTTAGAGATTAACTCCTGCACTATACTGTCTTTTTCGGCTTTTGTGCAGTTGACCTTGTTTTTTGCGGGTATCATATTGTTTGGATTGGCAAGCATATTAGCAAATTCTTTTTTGCTTGATTCGAATCTAAAAGATGCTTCTAAAGTTTTTATTTCACTTTTATCAACTAAGTTAACATAAGCATCTTTTACAAGTTTTAATTTATCTAATTCGTAATTTACATTTTTTAAAATAGTACCTAATTGTTTACATGTGATACAATTATTTTTCACGATTTCTTTAGTGTATTGTTGTTTGTCCATATCCATTACTGTACGCTTTAAGAATGCAATACCATGGTCGAGATTGGCTTGCGTCATTCCTTCAGTGCAAGTTCCGTTATTTGGCAAATTGAAATAGAAAATAGGTTTTCCGTCTTTTAATTCAAACAAAGTTCCAAAAACGTTATTGCGCCATTTATAAGTGGTGTCTTCTGCAGGCTTTGCAGGTAATAAAGGATCGGGCAGTGGTTTTATATCGTGAACGGTTACAAAAACTAATCTTGGCTTTTTTGTTTTCGGATTTAACTCTAACGAATAAACAAACTCTTTGTTTTTTACTGATTTCCCTTTTTCTAAGAAATAAACAGTTCTCAATAAGCAGAGATCACTAACCTTTATACTTAAATTTAAAGTGTCTTTGTAGATGGACTCAATTTTTATCTCTTGCTTCAAATCTAATGGAATTTCATATCCGGCAATTTTTACATTGAATAACCCCGCGTTGGAACTGAAAATAATAAGGTTGTTTTGCGAAAAAACCGCGTTTACTGAGAAAAGTAATACTAAAACAAGCCGTTTAAACATGCATAAAGTTATTGATAAAATACCAAATATCTTGATTTTTTTTGGCATCTTTATACCTGCATTTTATGAAGAAGATACTCATTATTGGAGCAGGAAGATCAAGTGGTAGTTTGATTACCTATTTGCTAACGAACGCCGCAAGTAATAATTGGTTCATTACCGTAACTGATATGAATTTGGCTCTCGCTACCGAAAAAGTGAAGGGTTATTCAAATTGTGAAGCAAAAACTTTTGATGTAAATAATGATGCTCAACGTAAAGCTATTATTGAAGCACATGATGTTATTGTATCCATGCTTCCGGCTACCATGCACGGAAGTGTTGCAAAAGATTGCGTTAGTTTTGGCAAACATTTATTTACGGCAAGTTATGTAAGTGCCGAAATGAAGGAGCTCGACAGAGAAGCAAAACAAAAAGGTGTTTTATTGATGAACGAGATCGGCTTGGATCCTGGTATCGATCATGCGTCAGCCATGAAGATCATTCACGATCTGCAAGCAAAAGGCGCCAACATTATGTCTTTCCGTTCTTATTGCGGTGGACTTGTTGCTCCCGAGAGCAATGATAATCCTTGGGGATATAAATTTAGTTGGAACCCGCGCAACGTTGTTGTGGCAGGGCAGAGCGCAGCACAATATATTTCAGATGGAAAATTAAAATTCATTCCACCGTCGCGCATCTTCACTCAAATTGATACAATTAGTGTTGAGAAATATGGTGCGTTTGATGCTTATGCCAATCGCGATAGCATTAGTTACCAAGAGCCTTATGGTTTAAAAAACATTAAAACACTTTTGCGAGGAACTTTGCGCATGCTCGGCTATTGCGAAGCATGGAATGTATTTGTTCGTTTAGGCTTAACCGATGATACATACAAAATTCATGAGGCAGATAAATTAACCTACACTCAATTATTAGATTCGGTATTACCTCCTTCTAAAGGAACTATAAAAGAGCGCTTGAAAGATTTTCTGGGCAAAGAATACAATAGCGCCATTGAAGAAAAATTGAATTACCTCGAATTGTTCAATGATAAAAAAATTAAATTGAAAGAGGCTAGTCCTGCTCAATTACTCCAGGATCTATTAGAAGAAAAATGGAAATTAAAGCAAGGTGATAAAGATATGATCGTAATGCAACATTTATTTGATTACGAATTGAATGGCAAAACACATAACCTTACATCTTCATTAGTTGTTTTAGGAGATGATGAAAACCATACAGCTATGGCAAAAACCGTTGGTTTGCCATTAGCCATCACGCTAAAGAACTTTTTAGATGGTAAATTCAAGCTCAGTGGGGTTCAAATTCCTATTATAAAAGACGTGTACATACCACTATTACAGGAGTTAGAGAGCTTGGGAATAAAGTTTGATGAAAAGGAAAATTAATTCTATATTCATACATTGAATTGATGAAACGCTTTTTGTGTTATAGCTTGTTACTTGTGTGTTTAAATGCTTTTTCGCAAAGCGATAGCACTGCTGCTTCCAATACTACAACACCAATAGCATCACCAACAATTATGCCGGGTGATTCAATGCTGGTAAATTTCAACGACACTTCGTTTAAACCAAAAAAAGCTGTTTATGAATATGTAAGTGTTGAATTGAGTCCCGGTTTTATTTTGCCCGCCGGAAATTTTGCTTCCGGTGATCATAATAATATTTTAGCAGGATACGCCAAAGAAGGGTTCTCTATCGGCGGGAGCGTATATATAAAGGTTGTTGATATTGTGAATATAATGATAAGCTATTCAAGGCAGATGAACACGTTTGATGAGAATTCGTTTGGATCAAATGCTTTAAAGGGAACAAAGAATTTTACTTTAACACCTCGATCTAATTGGGTAAATAATTTTGTATTGATAGGAGGAAGCGGAAACATCCCTTTAGATGAGGAGAATTTTTTAACACCTCGAATATTATTCGGTATGTGTCTATCAAAAACCCCATCCTATCAAACGGCACCAACAGGAACTACTAATCTTATAGGAACGCCAATAACGGTTGACAGCGAAAGGGAAGTTAAATTTGCTTTTAGAGTTGGAGTGGGATTAAAAAAGAATATCAATAAGATGTTTTACATGACCATCAATCCCGATTTTTATTATACAAGTTTAAAATCTAACATTAATCAACGATTTTTTCCTACAAGCCCACCTGCTTATCAAACTATTTCCAATATTAGCCTTAGTGTTGGCGTAGGCTTTAGGATGCACTGATATTGATCATGTAATTACTCTGATCAAATTCTTTACCATTTTAGCTTTTTGTTTTGCCTTGGTAATATCATCATCTACAATGGTAATGTGGCCCATTTTTCTAAATGGTTTTGTTTGAAGTTTACCATAAAGGTGAACATAAACACCGCTAAATTTCATGATATCTTCTAATCCTTCGTAAACGGCAGGACCGTCGTGCCCAAAATCCCCAAGTAAATTGATCATTACACCGGGTTTAACAATAGCGGTATCTCCTAAGGGTAAATTTAATATAGCGCGCCAGAGTTGCTCAAATTGTGATGTAATATTAGCTTCAATGGTGTGATGTCCGCTATTATGCACACGTGGCGCGATCTCGTTCACTAATAGTTTTCCATCATTCGTTAAAAATAACTCTACCGCTAAAATGCCTACCATATCCAGCTTTTCAATAAGCTGTGTGGCAATGGCAATTGCATCTTTTTCAATATTTTTTTTGATGTTAGCCGGAGAAAATAAAAATTCAACCAAATTAGCCTGTGGATTAAATTCGCATTC
>JAGPDW010000081.1:0-13145 GCA_018057345.1 Bacteroidia bacterium
TTAAAGGACAATTGGTTTAGGCAATGAGAAGGGTACTTTTAATACTATTTTTGTTCTGTGTTTATTTTTTAAAAGCAACGCACAATAGAGCCGGGGAGATACTATACACGCGCATTGCCCCCTATACAGCTACAGTTAATGGCAACATTGTTCCGGTTTATTGGTACCGATTCCAGATCAACACTTACACCGAAATTAACAGCCCCGGAGGGAATGCCGATCGCTGTAAACTTACACTTCATTTAGGAAACGGCGACACCATTGTTTGCCCACGCGTAAATGGCCCTATAACAACATCGGGAGGCGATTGCAGCGGCACTCGCGATGGTGTGCAACTTGGCCCCTTTACTCAAGTTAATACTTATACCGCACAATATCAATACTTAAACGCAGGCATTTACAAGGTTTATATGTACGATCCTAATCGAAATGCCGGCGTAGAAAATGTGCCGCAATCGGTTAATCAACCGTTTTATCTGGAGTCGTATTTATTGATCAATAATTTTACAGGGGCTAATACCGCCCCTGAATTTACGGCTCCGCCTTTAGATGATGCTTGTTTTGGAATTTGTTTTTATCATAATCCCGGTGCTTTTGATATTGATGGTGATAGTTTAAGTTATGCCATAACCGAATCAAGAGGGGTAGATCAGGGTGGAAATATTGGCGCACCTATTCCTGGATATAGTTGGCCAAATTTAGTTGCATCTCCTGTAGGAACTTATAGTATTCATCCTATCACAGGTACCTTAGCTTGGTGCTCTCCGCAAAAAATAGGAGAATATAATTTAGCATTTATTGTTTACGAATGGCGCAAGAACACCGCAGGTGTATACACTATTATTGGTTATGTATTACGCGATATGCAAGTTACCGTTAAGTCTTGCCCAAATAACTTACCTCCCGATTTTAATGTTCCAAACGATACCTGCGTTGTTGCCGGCGCCTCCATAACAAAAACAATTTCTATTACCGATGGTAATGGATCTAATTTTGTTCAGCTGTATGGTTATGGTGGACCATTTACTGTAACTTCTCCACTCGCTTCTTTATCACCTAATTTTACGTTAACACCATATACGTCAATTTTTCAATGGTCAACCAATTGCGGATTGATACGAAGGCAACCTTATCAGATCACCATTAAAGCCGAAGATCAACAGACCCCAAAACTGGTAGTATTTAAAACATTCAACATTCGTATTGTTCCTCCTGCAGTAACAAATGTCTCTGCAACCCCAATAGGATCGAATATAAAAGTTACATGGTCGCCAAGCTCATGTTTTACTTCAGCTAATCCAATAGTGCGTTATGAGATCTATCGTAAGAACGATTGCGTAGTGCCTGTTTATGTACCATGTGATGACGGAGCTCCTGCAGGTTTTGTTTTAACCGGAACTACAACTGCCGCTGCATCGCAATATACTGATACTAATGGCGGACAAGGATTAGTGGTTGGACAGGATTATAGTTATGTTGTTGTTGCTGTTTATGCCGATGGCTCAACTAGTTTTGGAAGTTCAAGCGTGTGTACCAAACTAAAACGCGATGTACCGATCTTACTAAATGTAGATGTTCTTTCTACAGGAACTTCAACAGGAAGCGTGTATGTTCGTTGGGCAAATCCATTAGCAAACACCGGCAATTTAGATACATTAGTATTAGGCGGACCATACACTTATAATCTTTTATATAAACCCGTTTCTGCATCCACATATAGTATTGTACACACCGTAACTCAAGCACAGTTTTATCAATTATTTAATGCGGCATCTACAACATTTACGCATACCGGAATCAATACAGTGGCTGGGGCTGTAGATTATAAAGTTGAATTTAGTTCAGGAACAACAACTGTTGGATCATCACAACGTGCTACTTCAGTATTTTTAACAGCAACCGGTAGCGAACGAAAAATAAAATTAAGTTGGACCTCACAAACACCTTGGAATAATTATAAATATGATGTGTTTAGAAAAGATCCGACTCAAACTACATTCACATACATAGCAACAACAAACGCAACGGCGTTTACCGATTCAATAAACGTTGCAAACCTAGCAACGTACTGTTATTATATTTTAAGTGAAGGAAAATACTCTGACCCATCCATAGAAGATTCGTTGAAGAATAAGTCACAAGAGGATTGCGGTACAGAGCAAGATATTACACCACCATGCGCGCCAATATTATCTATTGCGTCAGATTGTCTAACCGGGAATATTTCTCTTTCGTGGAATAACGTGAGTTTGAGTTGTGCTAACGATGTTGTAAAGTATTATCTCTACAAAAAAGAAACGGAAGAAGCTGATTATGTTTTGATAGAAACTTTACAAGGAGCAAGCTCTACCGCGTTTCAGTTTGATGGGCTAACCGATGTTGCAGGATGTTTTGCGGTTGCAGCCGTCGACTTTTCGGGAAATGTTGGCAATAAGAGCGCCGACATGTGTATTGATAATTGCCCTGAATTTGATCTGCCAAATATTATTACTACCAACGGAGATGGCGCTAACGATTTCTTTAAAGCCATTCGCGTAAGACATATAAAGGAAATTGATCTTTACTTATACGACCGTTGGGGAACATTGGTTTATAAAACAAAAAACCCTTTATTCAAATGGGACGGAACAAGTATATTTAGTAGCCGTAAAGTAAGCGACGGCACATTCTTTTATATATGTGATGTGTATGAAAAGCGCGTTAAAGGAGTTAAGAAACGATCGCTCAAAGGATGGTTACAGGTTGTAAATTAGTTTATGCTTATATTTGGCATTCGTGATACTAACAGAACAACCCCAGCAAATTAAAATTCATAAACCTTTATTGAACGGCATAGCCTCTTCTTTGGCTTTGATCTTCAATGAGAATAGGTATAGCGATAAAGTTCTCGAAAAACTTTTTAAGCAAAACAAGCAATGGGGTTCTCGCGATCGCAAGTTTGTTGCAGAAAGCGTATACGATATTGTAAGACACTTTAGTTTACTGACTCATTTAGCACAAACAAAAAATAATTATTGGTTCATCACCTCGGTTTATTTTGTTCTTAAAAACATTGAATTACCTGCCTGGCCAGAATTTAAGCACGTTAACAAAGAACAGATACTTGAGGAGTATGAAAACGTAAGATCGGATTTTAATACGTTCAATTCATACCCTGAAGAATTAGCTGAGGTTTGTACGAGTGAGTTAGGAAAGGAAAAATGGGAGCGAGAAGCGTTAGCTATGAATACCTTGGCAGAAGTAGTATTGCGTGTAAACACATTAAAAACAAACACGGCCGACCTACAAAAAAAGCTACTGGCAGAGAAAATAGAAACTGAAAAGTTAAAGGATAACGAGAATACTTTGATCTTAAAAAAACGCGCTAATGTTTTTTCTACCGCAGCGTTTAAAGAAGGGTTGTTTGAGATCCAAGACCAAGGATCGCAACAAATAGTTTCATTTTGCAAACCCGAACCCAAGCAATTTGTTATTGATTCTTGCGCAGGTGCAGGAGGAAAAAGTTTGGCCTTGGCCGCTATGATGCAAAACAAAGGCCGCATAATTAGTATGGACGTGGCCCAATGGAAACTGGATGAATTAGCCAAACGCGCTAAAAGAGCAGGCGCATTTAATATTGAAATAAGGCTTATTGACAAGCCCGAAGCTATTGAACGTTATAATGAAAAGGCAGATCTTGTTTTGCTGGATGTGCCTTGCAGTGGTTTAGGTGTTTTAAAAAGAAACCCTGATACCAAATGGAAATTCAATAAGGCTACGTTCGAAAAAACAAAAGAACTTCAACAACAGATATTGAATGATTATTCGGGGATGGTAAAGCCGGGAGGTACTTTAGTTTATAGTACATGCAGTATCTTACCTTCAGAAAATGAGGAGCAAATAAAAAATTTCTTACAAAAAAACAATACATTTGTTTTAGAAGAGCAAAGAACTATTTATCCAAGTGAAGGATTTGACGGATTTTATATGTGTAAATTAAAAAGAAAGTAAAATGAAAAAATTAATTATTCTGCTATCGTTCATTTTCTCAATGGGAGTATCAGCACAAAACGCACGTGATGTGGATGCAGAGACCTTTAAGAAATTAATGAAAGACAAAAAGAGTATTGTGATCGATCTAAGAACGCCTGAAGAGATCAAAACAAAGGGCAAGATAAAAAACGCACTTGAAATTGATTTTTTGGCAATGGATGCTGAAGATAAGATAAAAAAACTGGACAAAAAGAAAACCTATTTGATCTATTGTGCAGGTGGCGGAAGAAGCGGAGATTGCAAAGACCTAATGGTTAAAGAGGGATTTAACAGCGTAATTAATCTTGCAAAAGGTTTCGACGATTGGAAGAAAAAGGGATTTGAGGCAGAAACCGTTAAGTAAATGGCTATATGGCCAATGTGTAGGGAAATTTTGATAGATTTATAGCATGGCTGTTATAAAACCATATTCAATAGTAGAGTCCAAAAATGTAGGCATATCAAGTCTTGAATACTGGGATACCGGTATAATTTTTATTAAAATTATCGACAAAGTAGAAATCGAATTGAGTGATGTTAAGATTCATTATGAATTTGTGCGTTCGAAGTTCGACGGAACGAATAAGTGTTGTGTTTTGGTAGATCCCGGAAAATTTACCAGTTTAACAAAGGATGCTCGTGAGTTTTCGCAAAGGCCTGAATCAAACGAAATGACTCTCGCCACGGCAGTTATCATACGTTCACTCGCGCATAGGATAGTTATTAATTTCATGATCAATATAATTCATCAGCAAACCATGAAAATGAAGATGTTTGACTCAAAGGAAAAAGCTATTGAATGGCTTCTTTCGCAAATGAATAAATAAAAAACCCTCCGATAATTTCGAGGGTTTTTTGCTTTTAGAGATTACTTTTTGGCACTTTTTTTGGCCGCCTTTTTAGGAGCTGCTTTTTTCTTTGTGCTTTTTTTAGCTGCTTTCTTTTTTTTAGGTCTCTTTACACCGGTTGAACCAATGTGTCGTTTACCTTTTTTGGTTTTTTTGTCGCCTTTTCCCATTTCGAGATTTTTATTTCCATAAAAGTAGAAAAATTTATTTAGAACTCGTCTTTAAAACACCTTTTTTTCTTTTACTTCGTCTTGTTTTTTCAATACTTCGTTGCTTTTCTTGACTATACAACCTACGGGTATAGTCTTCAAAAAGCGCCTCGTCTTGAAAAAAAACACTCGTAAAACAATTAAAATCTGTTTTAAAGATGAGTTCTTTGAAATACATAAACGTATATTTACATTAAAAATCAATTGTTGAAAAACACCTTTCATAAGCAGGAGCGATTATCAGGCAAAAAAGCCATCGATCTTTTATTCGCTAAAGGAAAGGGCTCGAGCATTGCACCGCTAAAACTTATCATTAAAACCTCATTAAGCACGCAGATCTACCCGGCCAGAATCATGTTTGTTGTGCCTAAGAAAAAATTCAAGCGAGCTCACGATCGGAATCTTCTTAAACGCCGCATGCGAGAAGCGTACCGCATCAATAAGAACAGTTTTTATAAGTCATTGAATGAAAAGGAACTTAAAGTTAGCTGCGCCTTCCTTTATACAGGCGGCAAGCCCGATACTTATGCGGTAATAGAAAAGGCGCTCATTGAACTTTTTAGCCAAAGCGTTAATAAATTAAAATCTCCCTCGCAAACTAAAATTATTGATTAACTTTATTGAAGAATTTGCACACATTAATGAAAGTAAAAAGTATTTATAAAAAGATCAGCATCGCACTTCTTATCCTTTGTATTAGCATTGGTGGAATTTCTTTTACGCAAGATTATTTTGAGATCAGCAAGAATCTAGACATTTTTAATACGCTTTATCGCGAACTGAACGTATCCTATGTTGACGAAACAAAGCCCGGGCAATTAATGAAAACCGGGATTGATGCCATGTTGAATTCGTTGGACCCGTATACCATTTACTACTCCGAAAACGAAATTGAAGATTACAGATATTTGATGACAGGCGAGTATGGTGGAATTGGCGCAACCGTTTTTGACAACGATGGTAAAATTCTTATCGATGATCCATACGAAGGTTTTGCTGCGTTTAAAGCAGGATTGAGAGCGGGCGATCAAATTGTAGGAGTTAATGGAAATAATGTTGTTGGAAAACGTACCGACGAGATAACCGTATTATTAAAAGGACAAGCAGGTACCCCCGTAAAATTAAAAGTAATAAAATTAGGCCAATCAACACCCGTTGAATTAAATATTGTAAAGGAAGAGATCAAAACACCCGCTGTTCCCTATCACGGAATGTTGAGCGACAATCAAACAGGATATATTTTATTAACTCAATTTACCGAAGGATGTTCTAATCAAGTAAAAGACGCTTTAGTTAGTCTAAAAGGTAAAGGCTGCAAAAATATTATTCTTGATCTACGCAGTAATCCGGGAGGATTATTAACAGAAGCTGTGAACATTGTAAATTTGTTTGTTTCTAAAGGAGTAGAAGTTGTATTTACAAAAGGAAAAATTGCCGAATGGGACAAAACATATTTATCAGTAAATAATCCTGTTGATACATTAATACCGGTTGTAGTGATGGTTGACGAAAGTTCTGCATCAGCTTCCGAAATTGTTTCGGGTGCTTTACAAGATCTTGACAGAGCAGTTATTGTGGGTCAACGCACCTACGGAAAAGGACTGGTACAACAAACGCGCGATCTTATTTATAATACCAAAGTAAAAGTTACGGTTGCTAAATATTATATTCCAAGTGGCCGTTGTGTGCAAGCCTTAGATTATAGCCATAAAGATGAAGATGGTCGCGTTGAAAAAGTACCGGATAGTTTGATAACTGCATTCAAAACAAGAGGTGGTCGAATTGTTTATGATGGAGCAGGTGTGGTGCCCGATATTAAAACAATTCACGAAAAGATAGGGATGATAAGCATTGCTTTGTATAACAAACATCATATATTCAATTACGCCACAAAATATTATTTGGCGCATAAAGATATAGTGCCTGCTAAAGATTATAAACTCAAAGAGGAAGAGTATCAAGAATTTTTGAGCGATATTAAAGGAAAGAACTATTCTTATAAAACAAAAAGCGAAATAGAATACGAAGAACTTAAAAAACAGTCGGTAGAAGAAAAATATTTCGACGGCTTTAAAAATGAAATAGATGCCTTAGGAAAAAAGATTGAAGAAGGAAAAAAGGAGGACTTAGTTGTTCATAAACCGGCTATAGTTCATTTATTAGAAAAAGAAATTGTTTCACGGTACTATTTTCAAACAGGCAAAATTGAGTACGGATTAAAAACAGATCCCGACATCGCTTTAGCACTAAATCTTTTAAAGGAAGAAAATAAAGTGAAAACAATTTTAAGCACAAAAGAAAACCCCACTAAGCCTTTTAACGTGTATAAGCGTTTTTAAAAGACCGTTTTGCGATTCATTTCTAAAATAAAACCCGAATATTTTTTTTTACTGATCGCTCTTTTTTTCGAATGGCGTTTCAATAAAGTAACACCACCCTTTCAAGTTCCCGACGAGTTCAATCATTTTTATAAATCTTATCTTATTTCGCAAGGAGATTTGATGCCAGTTGAGCAGGACAAGCGCCTTGGCGGTAACATCCCCTATTCCATTCGCGAATTTATATTTCCATTTCAAAAAGTAGCTACAAATATAAAGTATACAACTAGCGAGGGCGAGATCAATCATTCGTTCAATATAAAATTCAACACAAAGGATTCGCTCTTTATTGACTTTCCAAATACAGCTATTTACTCACCTATATCATATGCTCCTCAGGCTTTGGCTTTATTTATTTCTCAAAAATTTGATGCTTCGTTGGGAAGGATGTATTACAATGGAAGATATTTCACGTTTCTGTGCTGGTTAATCGGAATGTTCTTTGTAATTCGGATGATCCCTTATGGCAAATGGATGATCACACTATTGATTTTGCTCCCAATGAATTTATACGTGGCCAATTCGTTTAGCGCCGATACAGTTACCAACATCATTTCTTTACTTTTTATTGCATATGTTTTAAAACTCTCGCTCAAAGAAGAAAAGATCACTTATTGGAACATCTTTTGGTTGTTTATAATGATAATGTCGTTGGCCTTTGCAAAAGTTGTATATATAGGCTTGGTCGCTGTACTTTTTGTTATTCCGCCAAAACAATTCAAGAGTATTTATTTTTATATATCCGGCCTAGCATTTCTTTTTCTAAGTGCCTTCCTTATTACAAATTATTGGTCGGGTGTAGTTTTAGAATATTATACGCCATATGTTAATTACAATCCTGATTTTAGAAATGGCATTTGTTTATCTAATTGCGCAAATTACTATATCCAAAAGCAATTGATCCTTGATCACAACTGGTATTTCTTGAATTTGATCTATCGTACCATTGTTGATCATCCAATAACATACTTAAGCAGCTATATTGGCGCTTTTGGAAGCATGGACCTTTTTCTTTCTAAAAGTGTTACCTATTGGGCATATGCAGGAATATTTTTTGTTGCACTAACTGAAAAGAACGAGAAAGTAACATCTATAGTTCTCAAGCCTTTTTTTATTGCAGCGGTGTTTATTTCTTTTATTCTGCTTTTACTTTCTCAGCATCTTACTTGGGATTGTGTTGGTGAAGGCGTTGTTGACCTTATTCAAGGACGCTATCTTATCCCACTTATGCCATTATTATTTCTTGTTCTTTCAAATACAGCTTCAAAATACTATTGGCTTTCGCCACCTATTGTTTTGGTAACCGGATTGTTGCTTAATAGGGCATCATGTAAGGTAATTTATCCACGGTATTTTCAAGATTCTTATTATAGTAAAACTGAATTTTTTTGTGACGCCGAAAAGGTTAACGAAAAGGGAGAATACATTACATCAAATGACGCGATCTTTTTAGAGGCGGGTAAATATAGAACCGATTCGTTTGCGCATAGTGGTAAATACTCGGCGTACTTTGATCCGTGGATACAATATAATATGACGTATAGATTAAAAAACATTAAGCGGGGAGACCTTGTAGAAATGTCGGCGTGGAGAAGAGGCAGCATTGGCGAATTAGTTGTTACGAGTAATTGTAAATCAAATAGCGATGGGAATTTTTTTTACAACAATAAAACCATTCACTATTATGATGAAAAAGGCTGGGGATATATCAATACGGCATTTACTATTGATAAAGCATGTGATAGCAATGATGTGTTGTTTTTCTTATGGTGTCCGGACAGCACAAAACGCGCTTATTTTGATGATGTAAAATTCAGCGTTAAACGCTTCAAGGGAAATTACCTTGATAGTATTTACACGGTTAAATAACAAAGGCGTGTGAGCCTGATGTTGGAAGAAAGCGGAACACTAAATAAAATCTTCGCGTTTAAAATAGTCGATGATCGCGTCAACTATCAAACGATTCTGCTGTTTGGCATCTAGAGGAGGTAATTCTTCATTTAATTTCCAGTGAGGCCATCCATCGGCATCTTTTCCTTCGTAAACATAAAATCCAAAAGGCTCAAGTAAAGAACAAATGGCCACGTGCATAATGCCAAGTTTCTCGTCTTTTTTATATTTTTGAAAAGGTTTTCCTAATTCTTGTAAACCTATCAAAAAAATAAGAGCATCCATATCGGGCTCTTCACCAAATCTATCTTTTAATTTTTCTTGAAGTAATTGCCACTCACTTTTCATTTCAAATAGCCTTCAATAAAATCAAGTATATCATCTTTTCCAATAATTTTTTCGGCGGAGGTTATAAATGAATTGGGAAGTTCGCTAAATATCAATAGTAATTTTTCCTCGATGAGCTCAAGATTCTTTTTTAATTCGGCCTTTGAATTTTTATCGGCTTTGGTATAAATGATCGCAAATGGGATCTCTTTCTCTCCGCACCATTGTAAAAATTCAGCATCAATTTGTTGTAAGGGTAAACGGCTATCAATTAAAATAAATAAGCAAACCAAATTCTCACGCTTGCTACAGTATTCAATTATAATAGTTTCAAATTCTGATTTTTGAACTTTAGAGGTTTTAGCATAACCATATCCGGGCAAGTCAACAATATACCAATTATCGTTAATGATAAAATGATTGATGAGTTTTGTTTTACCAGGCGAAGCTGATGTTTTTGCAAGTTTGTTATTATTGCACAACATATTAATGAGCGATGATTTGCCCACATTACTTCGGCCAATAAAACCAAATTCGGGTAAGGGCGAACGAACGCACTCGCTTAATTTTGACGAGCTTTTATGAAATGCCGCTTTTTTAATGATCATGATCTTGCTTTCTTTTCCTCAACGTAGGAGTTAAGGTGACGTTCTTTTTTACTTTCGTAAATATCGGCAATGCTTACTAAAATGCCCGTTTCTTCAACTCCGCCAAAGGTTGGGTTAATGGCAGTTCCAAAATTTTTGAGGGTAAGACTTAAATTCATATAGGCATTTACCAAAGGAGGAATGTTTTCTCCAAGGGCACGCACATTTTTATTTAATACCGCATGCCCTTCTTTATAATTTAAACCTTTTAACTCATTTAAGAATGCACTTACATCTGTTTTAATAGTAATGCCATGAATTGGCTTCACCAAATTTTCCTTATCCGGAAAATAAAAATTCATGAAACTTAAAATATAATCTCTGGCCTGCACATTAAAATCGGTGTACATGGTAACTTTGCCAAAAAAATGTCTTTGCGAGGGATTATCAATTACAATTGCACCTAATCCATCCCATAAATTATCTAAACTAAACAATCCCTTTCTAAATTGCTCGCTTGGCTGATACATAGGCTGAATGAACGAACGCCCAAGCTCTATGGTATAAGGTAAATATTCTTTATAGAATTTGGGAGAAAAATCAAATAGCTCGGTGGTGGCTAAATGTACTTTTCCATCGCGGAACTCAGCATCTTTACATAAAATAAATCGATAAGCCCCTACTATTTCTTTATCGGAAGGGTTCCAAACTAATAATTGCTGATAAGGATGATCGCTAAGGTCAAATTCGTCAAGGTCAATATCCTTGCCTGTTCCGCCACCCGCATGCCTAAAAGTTACTTCACGCAAACGCCCTATTTCGCGCATCACATTGGGCGAATTTAAATGGGTAATGATATATATTTCGTTATTACCGTTATTGGTCTTGCGAACATATCGCTCCTTGTTGAGCTCATCCAATAAGGCCTCACGACTAACTTTGTCAATGATTTCGTTCATAAAGAAAGTAAATATAGACATTTAAAAAGGGATTAAAAAAGTGTTTTTTGCCATAAGAAAAGTTAATTTATAGTTGATAAGCTTGGTTTTGAGGCCTCCTAAATAAAGCTTAATTTTAAGCTCTTAAATTGTATAAAAAATGAAGTTTGGCGTAGTTGTTTTTCCGGGGTCTAATTGCGATGAGGACATGGTATATGTTCTTAGAGATATCTTTAAAAAAGAAACAGTAAAGTTGTGGCACAAAAACACGGATCTGGAAGGATGCACACACATTATTTTACCGGGCGGATTTTCTTATGGCGATTATTTACGTAGTGGTGCCATTGCTCGTTTCTCGCCAATTATGACCAAAGTAATTGAGCATGCCAACAAAGGAGGTTTTGTATTTGGAGTATGTAACGGGTTTCAAATTTTATGCGAAAGCGGATTGCTACCGGGAGCTTTGCTTCATAACACTACACGTAAATTCATTTGCAAGAACGTATATATAAAAGCAGTTAATACTGATACTGCTGTTACAAACGCAGTGCCTGCCAATAAAGCTTTAAAAATTCCTATTGCACATGGCGAAGGAAAATATTTTATTGAACTAAGCGCTCTTAAAAAAATGAACGATAACGGGCAGATCATTTTTAGATATTGCGATGAGAATGGAAAAGAAACTGCCGAATCAAATCCAAATGGCGCATTAGAAAATATTGCGGGCGTTTGCAACGAAGGAAAAAATGTGTTTGGAATGATGCCTCACCCCGAAAGAGCTTCAGATGCAGAGCTGTTCAATGTAGACGGAAAGCTGCTATTTGAGAGTATTTTGCACAGCCAAATGGTGTCCAAATAATAAACGGGCACTCTATATGCCGGAACTACCTTTCATGTAATTTTATCAGAAAAACGGTTCCGGTTCCCTAACTTTAATACTCAGAATGCTAAAACAACTCATAGTTTTTACTCTTTTTGTAACCGGACTTAGTGCTCAGAACAACTGGGATATTAAATCATGTGTTGATTACGCCGTAAAACATAATATACAATTAAAGCAGGCCGATCTTAATAATCAGATCAATAAAAACAACTCTGATCAATCAAAAGCGGTTCTTTTGCCAAGCATTAATTTGGGCGCATCGCATACCTATAATTTTGGTAAGACCATCGACCGCTTTACAAACACCTTTGCAAACACACAAGTGCTTTCGCAAAATTTTTACATAAGCAGCAATGTGGTTTTGTTCAGCGGATTTAGTCAGTACAATAATTTAAAGGCAAATGAATACGCCTATTTAAGTAGTACCGAAAGTTTGAAGCAACAACAATACGACCTCACATTAAATGTAGTTAACATGTATTTGAATGTGATATTTACCGATGAGCTGGCAGGAATTTCAAAGGGACAGTATAAAATAACTCAAGAACAACTAGATCGTACAAAAAAAATGGTGGATGCAGGCGCTTTAGCAAAAAGTGTACAATTTGATATTGAAGCGCAATTAGCAAACGAAGAAGTGAATGTTACCAATGCCGAAAATAATTATCAGTTGGCTCTTTTAAGTTTACGTCAAATAATGAATTTAGATAGCGTTGGTGCCTTCAATGTAATAAAGCCGAATTTGGATGTAGAAGGCCAAAGTATTTTAAAAGATGATGTTCAAAGTATTTATGAAACCGCGTTAAAAAATCAACCTGGAATTAAATCGGCGGAATATAGTTTGTTGAGTTCAGAAAAAACTTTGGCTACAGCCCGCGGAAGAAGATATCCTACTATTAGCATGAACGGTTCAATGGGAACGGGAACGTCGGGCTTGGCAAAGGACGTTACCGGTTTTAATATTGTAGGTTATGACACTACTGCTGTTACAACGGGGGGACAATATGTGCTTTCGCCGCGTACAGAGATCGTAACAAAACCAATTCCGTTTGCCGATCAGTTCAAAGATAACGT
>JAGPDW010000082.1:0-13134 GCA_018057345.1 Bacteroidia bacterium
CGCTTCAATTGCTTTTGCTACTTTTATTTTTGTATTGCCAGGGCAATAAAAGAACATAAAACCTCCACCGCCAGCACCTGAGATCTTTCCACCTGTTGCTCCATTCTTTATCGCTGTTTCGTAAATTCTATCTATAAGATCATTGGAAATACTCGTAGCCATTAATTTTTTATTGTGCCATCCAAAACGCAAAACCTCTCCTATTTTATCTAACTCTCCCTTAAGCAAACCATCTTTCATTTGATGTGCCTGCTCTTTTAAATTATGCATGGCCTCAACACTCTTCTCATTCTTCTCGTTCACATTTTTAACCTGCTCGTTAATTATTTTCGCAGATAATCGTTGTGTGTCGGTAAAATATAAAAGCAAATTCATTTCCAGCTCATTCAGAACTTCGGATTTTAGTTGTAAAGGATTTACGATCACTTTATCATCGCCAAAAAATTCCATGTAATTAAATCCACCAAACGTTGCTGCATATTGATCTTGCTTTCCTCCCGACATTCCAAGATCAATACGCTCAATTTCGTAAGCTAAATGCGCAATGTCATATTGCCCGAGCGGTAATTTGAACCATTCTACAAACGCTCCAAGCATTGATACCACAAGGGTTGACGAGGTTCCTAATCCGGAGCCTTGTGGCGCTTCGATGTAAGACGTTAAACGAAAAGATAATGGTCCTGTTTTAAATTGTTTTACTACACGATTATAAACACCAATAAATAATTCAAACTCCTTTGTTATAGGTAATTCACTTACTGAATCAAAACTTATTTTTTGATCAGTGCCATCGATCACAAATTCGATCTTACCATTATTCAAGGGCTCAATTGTTGAATACGCGTACAAATTTATAGTTGCGTTTAAAATTGCTCCACCGAATAATTCTGAATACGGGCTTACATCTGTGCCTCCGCCTGCTAATCCTAATCGTAATGGTGCTTTGCTTCTGATGATCATACTACTTCATGTTTATAAACTGTAATGGAACATCGTAATTTCCTTTTCTGCATAAAGCAATAACCGCTTGAAGATCATTTATACTTTTGCTACTCACACGAATGATCTCGTCCATAGTTTGTGAGGTAACTTTTAATTTACTTGCTTTAATATCTGCAATGATCTTCTTTGATGCTTCTTTATCAATTCCCTGACGAACTTTAATGTCTTTTTTGATCAACGGCCCGCTTGGGTAATGCTCTTTACTTTCATCCAATCCTCTTGGATCTAAACCTTGTTTTATCATTCGCGAATGAATGGCGTCGATAATAGCGGTTAAACGCATATCATTTTCTGTTGACACATTTATCACCAGATCTTTTTTATTGAGCTCGATTGTGCTTTTACTATCTTTAAAATCCCAACGGTTCAAAATATCCTTTCGCGCCACGTTAATTGCGTTATCTAATAACTGACCGTCGAGTTTACTGGCTATATCAAATGAAGGCATTGATGAATTTTTACCAAAAATAAGGTTAATTTTGGATTCTGTTTGAACAAAATACTACCATATTTTCTACTTTTTATCCTTGCGGGATGCAGTTCTGATAAACCTGTTGAGAAACCCGTTGTTATTATTAAGCGATCTCTTCCCGAAAAAGTTGAAAAAGCTGTTGAGTCAAAGGTCGAAAAACATTTTTCGGCAACGGAGAGATATATGATGGAAAGTGGATTGGTGAATGTTCAGGAAATGGATTCAACTATACAAGTGAAACTGATCTATAACGACACTTGCAATTTTCTACATTACAAGATCTATGACAGTCTTTCCATTGCATTTTTACCAAGGGATATTGCCACAAAGTTATGTAACGCTCAGAAATATTTAAAGGAATTGAACGCTTCATTATCACTTATAATTTTTGATGCTGCTCGTCCGCACCACATCCAAAAATTAATTTGGGATAGTTTAAAAATGGAACCAAATATCAAATTTAATTATGTGGCAACTCCTTGGGACATTTCGCTGCACAATTACGGCGCGGCTGTTGACGTAACTATAAAAGATATGCGTAAAAATGAATTATTGAACATGGGAACTATCATTGATCACTTTGGACAAATTGCAGCGCCACTTCACGAAATGCGTTTTTTAAAGAACAAACAGCTGAGTGATACAGCTTATAAAAATCGGGTTCTCTTAAGGACTGTGATGAAAAAGGGAGGCTTCACTCCTATCAATACAGAATGGTGGCATTTTAATTCGTGTAATAAAGAGTTTGCGGCTCAAACTTATACCTTACTAAAGTAGTGGCTAAACGAAACTCAGTGTTTGAATGGAAAAGTTCAGTTTCGAGGCATACGAAGAATAATAAATTAAGAGTTTACAGAAGTAACTGACTAATTTATTAGACAAGCATAACGAAGAAAATGAACTTTTCGGTCAAACACTAAATAGTTAAAAATTGTTTATAAATATCCCCTGAAAACCACGTCCCTATTGGTTTTTATTTGTTTTCAACATAACTTAGAGATTAGCATCAAAAGCATTAAATTTATTCCTCAAGTTTAAACCCTTATGTTCTTAATATTTGATACCGAAACCACCGGTTTACCACGAAATTATAATGCTCCCATAAGCGATCTGGATAATTGGCCACGCATGGTTCAAATTGCATGGCAATTGCATGATGATGCCGGCGCGCTTTTGCATCATGATTCCATTATCATTAAACCGGAAGGTTATACAATTCCCTTTAACGCGGTTCAAATTCACGGTATCACCAATGAAAGAGCAAATGAAGAAGGGCAACATCTAAAAACAATTCTATTACAATTTGCTGAAGTAATTAATCAAACGAGTTATTTATGCGGACATAATATTGAATTCGATATCAATATCATTGGCGCTGAATTTTTACGCTGTGGTTTACCAAATATTTTTGAAGGTAAACAGACGATAGATACAAAGAGCGACGAAACAACTGCATTTTGCGCAATTCCCGGAGGAAGAGGTGGTAAATTTAAGTGGCCAACTTTAACCGAATTATATTCAAAATTATTCAACGATAAATTTGCAGAAGCTCACAATGCTGCATTTGACGTTGCGGCAACAGCCAAAGTGTTTTTCGAGATCATCAAACGAAAGATCATTAAAGTAAGAGAGATCGACGATCAAAAAGTTGGAGTACTAACTTACAAAGCACCGGATCTTACCGAACTTTCTAAACTTGAACAGAAGTGGAGAGATAAGAATACAGCAAGCAGTAAACAGTCGGCAGTGGGCAGCAACGAACTGTCAACTGCCAACTTAGAACTGGCAACTACATTCTCTCATCTTCATAACCACTCACAATATTCCGTTCTTCAAGCCGTAACTGATATTGGTGATCTTGTAAAAAAAGTTGCAGATTACAATATGCCTGCAGTGGCACTCACCGATCATGGAAACATGTATGCTACATTTTTGTTTTGGCAAACTGTTGAGAAACAAAACAAATCTATAAAGGCGCATAACGAAGCCATTGAAAAAGGAGAAAAGCCGGGAGCAAAGAAGAGTGAAATTAAATGTTTGATAGGTTGCGAACTCTTTATAACAAAAGACCATAATGACAAAAGCAAACAAGATAACGGTTATTCAATTCCATTTCTTGCAAAAAGTAAAAAGGGTTATGAGAATCTTTCTAAATTAAGTTCCATTGGATTTACTGAAGGAATGTATTACGTTCCTCGTATTGATAAAACTATTTTATTGCAATACAAATCTGATCTTATTTGTTTTACAGGTTCATTGCAAGGAGAAATTCCTTCGTTGATATTAAACGTTGGTGAAGAACAAGCCGAAGAAGCTTTTGTTTGGTACAAGGAGCAATTTGGCGAAGATTTTTATGTAGAACTTAATCGCCACAATTTACCAGATGAGAACCACGTGAATGAGGTTTTGATGCGCTTAGCCAAAAAACACAATGTAAAATACTTTGCAGCTAACAACAATTACTATCTCGATAAAAAAAGTGCCTACTCACGCGATATTTTAATAAGTGTAAAAGAAGGATTGAATTTTAGCAGCGATGCCGATCTAAAAGAATTAAAGAATAATCCACGTCTTGGAAGATTGTTCTTCCCTAATGATGAATTCTATTTTAAATCACCTCAGGAAATGGCAAAAGCGTTTGCAGATCTTCCTGAAGCTTTAGAATGTACGAGTGAGATCGTTTCAAAAATTGAATCATTCAAACTTGGACGTGATGTATTGTTACCTAAATTTAAAATTCCTGAAGAGTTTTTAGACGCGCGTGATGCAGATCCAACTGATGAAGGAAAAGGAAATCGCGGAGAGAATGCTTACTTGAAACATCTAACGTATAAAGGCGCAGAGAAGAAATATCCAAACATGAGCCCCGAAACCAAGGAGCGAATTGATTTTGAATTGAGTGTAATGGAACGCATGGGCTTTCCTGGATACTTTTTGATCGTTTCTGATTTTACCACAGAAGCAAGACGATTAGGAGTTAGTGTTGGTCCGGGCCGTGGAAGTGCTGCGGGTTCTGCTGTGGCGTTCTGTTTAGGAATTACAAATGTGGATCCTATCAAGTACGATCTGCTCTTTGAGCGTTTTTTAAATCCTGATCGTATTAGCATGCCCGATATAGATATTGATTTTGATGATGAAGGCCGCGATAAAGTAATTGATTATGTGATCAAGAAATACGGAGAGAATCAAGTAGCACAAATTATCACTTACGGAACAATGGGTGGAAAAAGTGCGATAAGAGATACGGCACGTGTTTTAAATTTACCATTGCCTGAAGCGGATAAATTAGCGAAATCATTCCCTGAAAGTTTGGAAGCGGATCTGAAATCACTTTTAAAGCCAGGCGGGATCGATGCAAAATATTTAGAAAAGATCAAAGATCGAAGAGAAGTTGTTGATCAGTCAAACATATTTAGAAAATTATCAGAAGGGAATACACCGGAAGCCAATATTTTAAAACAAGCTTACGAACTAGAAGGTTGTGTGCGAAACACTGGCGTACATGCGTGCGGCGTGATCATTACACCTGATGAACTTACTAAATTTGTTCCGGTTACAAAATCTAAGGATAGTAACATGCTCCTTACGCAATTTGATAACTCGGTTGCGGAGAGTGCAGGGCTTTTAAAAATGGACTTCCTTGGCTTACGAACGTTGACGATCATCAAAGATGCTTTAAGATTCATTAAACTTCGCCACAATATTGAAATTGACATTGACGCCATTGATCTGAATGATCAAACAGCTTTAGAATTATTTCAGCGTGGTGAAACTAACGGTATATTTCAGTTTGAAAGTCCGGGAATGCAAAAGCATTTAAAAGATCTTAAACCCGATAGTTTTAATGATCTAATTGCAATGAACGCGCTTTATCGCCCAGGCCCGATCGCGTACATACCAAATTATATTGCACGTAAACATGGCCGCGAAAAGATCACTTATGATCTTGAAGGGATGGATGAGTTTTTGAAAGAGACCTACGGGATTACAGTTTACCAAGAGCAGGTAATGCGTTTATCTCAAAAATTAGCCAATTTTACTAAGGGTGATGCGGATACATTGCGCAAGGCTATGGGTAAAAAACAAAAAGATGTTCTTGATAAAATGAAGAGCAAATTTTTGGAGGGCGTTAAAACAAACGGGCATGATCCTGTTGTTGCCGAAAAGGTTTGGAAAGATTGGGAAGCATTTGCAAGTTACGCATTCAATAAATCACACTCTACGTGTTACGCTTATTTAGCAATGCAAACGGCGTTTTTAAAAGCGCATTACCCTAGCGAATTCATGGCCTCTGTATTAAACCATTCAGGCTCTATTGATAAGATCACTTTCTTTATGGAAGAATGCAAACGCATGGGAATAAAAGTTCTTGGGCCTGATGTGAATGAAGGGTATGGTAAGTTTAGTGTAATTCCAAGCGGCGATATTCGTTTTGGAATGGCAAGCATAAAAGGTGTTGGAGAAAATGTGATCACCGCTTTAGTGCATGAAAGAGATACTAACGGAAAATTTACCAGTGTGTTTGACTTAGCGCAACGTTTGGATAGTAAGACCATCAATAAAAAATCCATTGAGAATTTAGCCTTAGCAGGAGGTTTCGATAATTTTGATGGCATTCATCGTGCCATGTTCTTTAAAGAAGAAAATGCGCCGGGAATTTCTCTAACAGAATTAATGATCAGATATTGCAATCAAACAAATACAGGAAGTGATACATCTCAAGCTTCCTTATTTGGTGGTGAGGATGAAATTGAAATAAGTGAACCACAATTACCAAATGTAGAGCCATGGAATGTACTTACAAAATTAAGTAAGGAAAAAGAAGTGGTAGGGTTTTTTATTTCAGGTCACCCACTCGATCCGTATCAATTGATCTTAAAACATCATTGCAATGCTAATTGTTCGCAATTAAAAACAGGATTAGAACCATTTAAGAATAAAGAGATAACGTTTGGTGGCATCGTCACCAATTTTGAACATCGCACCAGTAAAACAGGCAATGCGTTTGGTAAGATAATTTTAGAGGATTATAATGGCACTTTAGAAGTAATGCTTTTTTCGAAGGATTATGTGGAGTACAATAAATTTATGGTGCCGAATCTTTTTGTTTACGTTAAGGCACGAGTACAAGAACGTTATAATCAACCGGGAAGTTTGGAATTGAAGATCCAAAAGATCGAGTTGCTAGAAAATGTAAAAGACAATGCTTTTAGCACTTTAAAACTTAAGTTTGATCTTGAAGCTCTAAATAATGAATTTATTGCTCATTTAGAACAAGTTCTTAGTAGCTCACAGGGTAAATGCGGCGTGGAGTTTTATGTGGAAGATAAAAAAGAGAATATGAACGTAAAGCTTTACAGTAAAAAAAGCAAGATCTCTATCAATAACGAATTGATGATAGAGCTCAACAAGATCGCTAATTTAGAATACGAATTAAACTAAGGATACATATGCGTAAGAAATTTCTTGTACTATTTTGTTTTATCTCATTTTTGGGGTTTGCTCAAAAAAAAGATTACTTTTCGAGCGATACCGCTAAATACATTTCAGATCTTAGTATTTATTTTATTGATAATACAGGTAGTCGTATTGAGGCCGAAAACTATCTGAAAGATTTTATTTCAAAATGGGAGAACAATGAACTTGCCGGATACTGGAAAGAGACGATCATAGAGACCTCGAACTTAATGGCTGCAAAACGTTTAAAGCCAAACCCCTTCTTTTTAAGTTATTATAACATCATTTACAATTTCATTGAAAGCAAACAGCCACTTGAGAATTTTGAAAAATACATGAAGTGCGCTAAAAAAATGATGAATAGCAAAGTGAACAAAAATATTCAGGATTATTTCACACTCGGCGAAAATGCTTTCAAAGGTAACATACTTTATAAATCCCCTTCTTACATTTACTATACCTACGAACCGAATTATACTTTTGAATACGACTCGGTGCCCAAAGTAGTATTTAAAGATGTAACTTTAATAGGATTAAATCCACGTGGAGATAGTATTGCGATTGAAGAGGTAAGTGGGGTTTATTATCATAATACCGGCCGTTTTTATTGCAAGGGCGGAAAGATAAGTTGGACCCGTTGTGGACTTGATGCGGGTGTGTTTGCCACTGTAAAACGATTCGAAATTGACTGTAAGGCGGGGAATTACTCAAGTGATTCGGCAACGTTTGTAGGAAAGCAATATTTTGAAAAACCACAGCTAGGGAAGTTCTCTGATCGCATTATTACAGAAAACGGTGAGCTCAATTATCCTCGTTTTGATTCGTACAGCAAGCGCTTAGTTGTTAAGAATATTTATCCTGATGTAGATTACGATGGTGGATTTGGAATGCGTGGACCAAAGTTTGTTGGCTCAGGAACAGCGGCAAGTCCTGCAAAGATCATTTTCAGACGAAATGGAGCAAAATTTCTGGAGATCAGTTCAAGATCATTCGGAATGAGCAAAGAGAGAATAGTTGCCAATCCTGCCTATGTGAAATTCATTTTGGATAAAGATTCGATCACGCATCCCGGCTTGAGTTTTACATATCAAGTTGATAAACGTAAAATAACTATGTTACGTTCAGATGATGGTTTACAAAAAACTCCTTTCACCAATTCATTTCACATGCTCGATATGCATTTTGAGCAGCTAACATGGGAAGTTGATGAACCAATGGTGAATTTCAATTTTCTACCCAATAATTTTCAGGGAGAAGCATTTTTTGAGTCGGCTAACTTTTTTGCAAAGAGCAGATATGATAATATAAGAGGAAACGATCAATCTAGCATACTTCAGAAGATCAATGAATATAAAGAAAAGACAAAAGATTCGGTCTTTACAGTTGTAGATCTTGCCAAGTATATGAAATATTTAGCGGTAGATCTTCGCCCAATAATATACAAAGTTGCCATCTTTGGACTGGTTGATTATAATCCTGAAACGGACATGATAAAAATAAAACCTCGTCTGTATGATTACATAGCTTATAACAAGCATAAAAAGGATTACGACATTATAACGTTTCACTCTGTTAACCAAGGCAAAGACAACGGCACTCTAAATCTTTTAAATAACAATTATGATCTTAAACTACATGGCGTTAAATCGATCTTGTTAAGTGATACACAAAAAGTGTTTGTATTTCCAAAGAGCGGCGAAGTTGTATTAAAGAAGAATAGAAATTTTGAATTTAGCGGATTAACATCCTCCGGGAAACTAGAGTTTTTTGGTAAAGATTTTTTGTTTGATTATGAAAAATTCAAGATCAAAATGAACACCATTGATTCTATTCGAATATTTGTTGTTTCAAATGAACCTGATGTTAATGGAAACTATAATTTTAAACGTGTAAGAACAGTTATTGAAAATGGTAATGGTGAATTGAGGATCGACGGCCCACGCAATAAAAGCGGCTGGGGAAAAGCACCAACCTTTCCTCAATTTCAAAGTTTTAAGGAGAGTTATACCTACTATGATAAGCGCTCCACTTTTAAAAGTGTTTACGAACGCGAAAATTTTTATTTCAAACTTGATCCATTTACGCTGGATAGCTTGGACGATTTTAGAAATGAGAGTTTGAAGTTTGATGGGCTCTTTTCTTCAGCGGGAATTTTCCCAACATTTAGAGAGACGCTTGCCTTACAAAAAGATTACTCTTTAGGTTTTATTCGCAAAACACCGGAGGGTGGGTTAAGCATGTATGGAGGCAAGGCAAATTACGATGCGGAGATCCGTTTGAGTGATAAAGGCTTAAGAGGAACAGGTGATCTAAAATTTGGCCCTTCACTCTCTCACTCTAATGATTTTATGTTCTTTCCTGATTCCACTAATGCCATTTCACAAACATTTGACATAAAAGAACAGGACAATCCATCAGAATTTCCGGTGTCACATGGCGACACTGTGTACATCCATTACAAACCGTATAAAGGACTATTGCAAGCTCATAGTTTAAAAACTCCTTTTATAACTTACAAAGAAAAAGCAAAATTCACCGGTAGGTATGACTTAACAACCAAAGCACTTACAGGAAATGGGCGAATTGATTTTGACAAGGCAGATCTACAATCGGGAAATATGTTATTTATCAAACGTAAATTCTTTGCCGATACGGCCGATTTCCACTTAAAGGCTACCGGCGAAGAAGGTTTTACATTCTCCACCGTGAATGTAAATTCAACTATCGACTTTGATAAACGTGAAGGATTATTCGTTACCAATGGTGAAGGCTCTTACGTTCAATTCAATAAAAATCAATACATCGCCTATATGGATCGTTTTAAATGGTTCATGGACAGCGAGGATATTGAATTAGGTGATGATAAGAAAAAATTGGATGAGAACGTAGAGAATGCCCTCGACTTAGATGGTCCTAAATTCATAAGCGTTCATCCTAAGCAAGATTCACTATTCTTCTTTGCACCGTCGGCCAAATATAATACACGTAAATACATTATCAATTGTAAAAATGTACCTTTTATCAATGTTGCAGATGCGAGAATCTATCCTGACAACGGTGAGGTAACGATATTCAAGAATGCGGTGATCGATACTTTGAAAAAAGCAAGGATCATGGCTAATACAGTTACTAAGTATCATAACATCAGAAATGTTACTGCCAATATTTATGGTAAAAAGAATTATTTAGCAAAAGGTGATTACCAATACTTGGACGAGAACGACAACGCCTTCAATATTAAATTTGATAAAATACAACCAGATACGATCTTTCAAACCATTGCCACAGGAAAGATCGCTGAAAAAGATAAATTCAAATTCAATGATTACTTTAGTTTTGCAGGTAACGTTCGTTTGGAAGCGAGTAATCAATACTTGTTTTTCGACGGAGGAACTCAGATAGTACATGGTTGTAAAAAAATAAAGAAGGCCTATTTAAAATTCAACGGTGAGATCAATCCAAAAGATATCTTGATCCCGATACCTAAAAATTCAGTGGACATGAACGGAAGACCTGTTGTAAATGCCATTATGTATTCCTTAGATACAACCGCTGTATATTCAGGATTTTTATCGCCACGTAACGGACGTAACGATAAAGAGATCGTAAGTGCAGATGGCTTCTTAACATTTGATCCAGAATCTAAAGAATACCGTATCTCAAATAAAGAAAAATTGGTAGAACAAAGTTTACCGGGCAATTATTTGAGTTTAAGCACTGAGAATTGTTCGATGCACGGTGAAGGAAAATTTGAATTGGGAACAGAGCTCGGACAAGTTCAATTAAACAATGTTGGTAACGCTACGCATTTTTTGAATGACTCCATTGATATCAATTTAATGATGACGGTCAATTTTTTCTTTGACAACAAAGCCCTAAAAGCAATGGCAAAGGACCTTCAGGTTTACGCAAATAGCGCACCTGCAACAGACTTTGGCTCAGAATTCTTCACGAAAGGTTTAGCCGAATTGGTTGGAAAAGATAGAGCAGATAACCTTATCACGGAATTAAATTTGGATGGAAGTATTCGCCGTTTTCCTGATGAATTGGAAAAAACTTTCTTCTTTAATAAATTGAATTTAACCTATAAGATCAATGAGAAAAACGGTAATGGTTACTTTATTACAAAAGGGCCAATTGGTTTAGGAAATATTTTAAAGAACGAGATTAATCGCGAATTTACCGGAATTATAAGGGTAGATAAAACAAAGAATAGAAAAGATAGGATCTTTATTTATCTTGAACCGGACCCTAACACTTGGTATTACTTTGAATTTGTTAATGGGAATATGAAAGTGATCAGTTCGAATAAAGAATTTAATGAAACTATCAAAGAACTGAAATCGAGTAAGAGAAAGCAATCTGTTGAAAAAGGCCCATCTTTTCAATTCAGCATCGCTAATCCTGAAAGCAAGAATAACTTCTTAAGAAACAATAGAAAAGAAGAAGAAGAACCAAAAGATAAAGAAGACGAGAATTAATTGTATTTTTATCTGCTAATTTTGGCAAAAGAATATGGCAAAAGCACAAAAAACTGTACCTAAAAAAGCAAGTTCTGCTTCAATATACGATAAACTAAGCGCGGGTTTAAGTCATAAACGCACCTTCTTTGTTATTTTATTCAGCGGAATAGTTTTAGCACTTATCACTTTCAATGCTCGTGTTAGCGAGGCTCATGATGATTCGTTATACATTGAAGCCGGCTATAAATACGTTCATGAGTTTCCAAATTACTATTACACGTCCAATGCGCCGATGTATCCAATGTTCTTGGCTCTATTAACGTTGGCTTTCGGAACAAATCTTATCGTCTTTAAAATCTTCTCACTTTTATTTTTTGTTATTGGGGCCATACTATATTACAAAGCCCTTGATAAAAGAGTTCCCGAGATTCTAAAGTATTTTGTTTTCACGTTCATTTGTATCAATCATTTAGTGCTTTACTACTCTAGTCAAACCTTTTCCGAAGCATTTTATATGTTGATGCAAGCAACTTTCTTCTTTTTCTTTTGCAAATATAATTTTGGAGAGAACCCCATTAGCGACAATATCAAAGTAGATTATAAAAGGTGGCTTGTGTTGGGTTTATTAATGATGTTACTTACGCTCGCTAAGAACATTCTTATTTTTGGTATTGCAGCCATTGCAGTTTTTTACTTCTTTAGAAAAGAGTATAAAAAAATGGTGATTGCCATGGCATCTTTCGGCTTATTCAAATTCTTATACGAACTTATTAAAGGATGGGTTTGGGGGGATTCGGCTATACAGTACAAATCTCAAATGAGCATTTTATTGAATAAAGACCCTTATGATGCCACACAAGGACAAGAAGATCTTGCAGGATTTTTTGGAAGGTTTACAGATAATATAGGATTGTATTTAGGCAAACGCTTTTACCAGATCCTTGGTTTTATGGACGAGCAATACGCGGGCCGTGAATTTGTAGAGCAAAATGGAGAGATGGTTGCTAAAATGGATGGCAAGATCATTTTCTTCGCACTGATCGTACTCTTCTTCACTTTTTTTGGTTTATACAAAGCCATTAAAAATAAACAAAGTCTAATTACATTTTTACTTCTATTTGCAGGGACAATTTGTTTCGGTACATTTTTTGTACTTCAGGCACGTTGGGATCAACCGCGTTTTGTTTTGGTACATATGCCTGCACTGCTTTTAGGAATAAGTTATGGGTTATATGAATTCTTTAAGAAAGATAATTTTAACCAGCGCGTGTTTATTGGCTTTTTGATTTTGATCACAAGCTCCATGCTCATCTCAAGTTTTACACGAGGCGTAAAAAATATTCCAATTGTTACAAAAAATTTAAAGGGTGATATTTATTACGGCTATACACCTGATTGGCAAAATTATTTAAAGATCAGCGCATGGTGTGCCGATAGTTTACCCGAAAGCAGTTTGATAGCAGCGCGTAAAGCACCCATGAGTTTTGTATACGGAAAAGGAAAACACTTCTTCCCTATTTATTCGGTATTTGCAAAAGATAAAGAAACCAATCAATCCAATCCGGATAGCGCATTAGCCATTTTTAAACGCAATAAAGTAACGCATATCCTTTTGGCAAGCTTAAGAATAGACCCAACAAAAAACACAGGGGATATCATCAACACCTTGCATAACATTGCAGCTCCAATTGCTCAAAAATATCCTGAGAAATTGCGCTTGGTAAAAACCATTGGCGAAAC
>JAGPDW010000234.1:0-3751 GCA_018057345.1 Bacteroidia bacterium
TGTCATTTTTTTTGATCGCTACAATAGCTTTTATGAGTTGTCGTAAAAATGATTCCGTTTCGCCACTTAACAATACACCTGTTACTGGAAATGGCTTAGTAGATATTTCATGGACCTTTGATAAAGCTCATAGCAATGTGAACTGGGAAACAAGATATTTAGATTGGTCCTCGGGAATGCTTACCGGACGTTTTAATAATTTTAATTTCAATCCAAAATTTAACTTTGATCAAACCGATCTAAGTAAATGTAGCATTAATGCATGGGTTCAACTTTCATCTATTAATTCGGGCGAGCCTGGTAGAGATGATGTTGGCAAATGTATTCGAAGTTACATGGGAGTTACTTATTTAGATACGATGAAAACCATAACCAATCCTAATAGCGATTCGGCTTGGTTCAGAAGCACAAGTTTTGCGAGATCTGGAACAGGATATGTGGTGTTTGGTAATTTAAGATTTAACAAATATCGCGCACCAAGTGGATTTGCCGACGGAACACCCATAGTAAAACCTGCCATCATGTATTTGGTTTATAACGGAACAAGCGATTTTGATAATGATGGAGATCTGGTGAACGATAGATATCGTGCATCGTTTAGTGCCAAGTTAAAATTTAAACGCTCTGACTTTGTTGACACTAAATCAACTGTACAATGGGTTCCTGTTCCAAAACTTGCCGACCAAACAGGAAATATAGTTGCCGCCAATAATAAAACCTATGGTGTTTGGACAACCAACGTGGCCGACGAAATGAGTTTTAGTTTTAATGCACAATTTTACAAAAATCATTAAAATGAAAACTAAACTGATCATACCTCTTTGTTTTTTGTTGCTGTTTGCTTTTATAGTAAGCTGCAAAAAAAAAGTAGCCGGTCCTGGTGGTAAAAATACTGTTAGCGGAACCATTCGTTTTAAAAATGGTACGAGTGGAAATAATGATGCTGCACCAATGGCGTGGGTATCGATCACTTACGGAACAAATGAAGCAACTTCATCATTTGATCAAACTATAGTAACTGATGCAAGTGGAAATTATAAAATAGAAGGTTTGAACAAAGGCAAGTATTTTATAAAAGCAGGTTACACCGATACAAATGGTTTTAATTATTCAAACTCCGGTGTTGGAGTGATCTTTGAAAATAAAAAAAAGACTTTAGACGTAAGTATTATATTAGAATAATCTAATCATCATAAAAAATGAGAACACCATTTAAAATTTTCGCATTAACTCTTACAGTTGTTTTATTTCTGCGAACAGAAAATAGTTTAGCTCAAACTACAACCTGGCAATGGGCCAAAAGTGCAGGATCAACCGGCTATGAAGCGACATTAGGAACAGCAACAGATAACAGCGGTAACTTATACGTTGTAGGTTGGTATTCGAGCGCTACTATAACATTTGGATCCATCACCTTAACTAATCCCGGAGTTGGTACCGGAGATGTTTTTGTTGTAAAGTTTGATGGTGGAGGAAACCCGCTTTGGGCAAAAACATTTGGCGGTTCAGATGGAGATGTTGGGAACGGTATTGCTGTTGATGCCTTGGGCAATGTTTATATTACCGGTTCGTTTGCAAGTTCAACCATAAGTTTTGGAACCTCTACGCTTACAAATGCAGGAGCAGGGAATGATGTGTTCATTGTTAAGCTTAATTCTTCAGGAACTGAAGTTTGGGCAAAAAGTGCTGGCGGTTCATCAAGCGATAGAGGTTATGGTATTACAGTGGATCCTTCAGGAAATGTTTTTACAACAGGGGCATTCATGAGTACAACTATTAATTTTGGAACAGGGGCATTAACCAACGCAAGCGCAACCAATGATTTTTTTATTGCGAAGCACGACTCAAACGGAAATGCGCTTTGGGCCCATAACGCCGGAGGCACGAACGCTGATACCGGTTTTTCTATTGCTTCCGATTCTTTAGGAAATGCCTATGCAACCGGTGCTTTCGCTAGCGCATCAATTGATTTTGGGATTGGCGCACTTACAAACTCAACTACAGGAACTCAAGATATTTTTGTGGTAAAATATGACGGTTTGGGAAATGCTGTTTGGTCGAGTCGCACGGGTGGAAGTTTAGATGACGCAGCAAATGGAATTGCCGTTAAAAAAAACTGCGTGTACATTACCGGAGGATTTAGTAGTGCTTCAATTACATTTAGTGCAACAACCTTAAATAATAATTCTGCAGGAACAAGCGATGTTTTTTTAGCGAAGTATGATCTGGGTGGAAACTCCTTATGGGCAAACAGAGCCGGAGATGCCGACGCAGAAGCAGGAAACAGTGTAGCGATAGATGAGTCAGGAAATACTTTTATTACCGGATTTTTTATCAGTAGCAGTATTAGTTTTGGAGGCAATACACTTACTAATTCAGGAGCGGGTTACCGTGATCTTTTTGTAACAGCCTATAGCGCAGTTGGAAATGTAGCTTGGGCAAAAACTGCCACCGCAGGAACCTTTGATGAAGTTGGCAACGCCATAGCAGTTAATAGTAGTGGGATTTATGTAGGTGGCATGTTCAATAGTTCTATGGTTTCGTTTGATGCCAATACTGTATTTAAAGGTTGTGGCGATGATGTGTTTGTGGCTAAACTTTTGGGAACAGTGTCGGGCGTTAAAGAAGAATATGTGGAAAATGCACCTTTAGTTTATCCCAATCCAAATGAAGGTAATTTTACCATTGAAGCTGAAGGGCAAATTATTATTTATAATTCAGTTGGTGAAATTGTGTTAACTGAAAAATCATATAACCTGCCTACGGGACAGGCAGATAAAACAAATTTTAATCTTTCGTCACAAGCCAAAGGTGTTTATTTCTATCGCGTGATAAACGAGAAAAAGGGCGTTTACACGGGAAGAGTTATTATTAAATAAACCTACCGCTTTCTCTCTAGATCAATTTTTTCGTCTCCCTCTTTGTAAGGCACAAACGTAAAAATGAATTGGAACATTTCTTCTGTGGTCTTCATGCTTTCTACACCGTTCCCTTGTGTGATCGTTTGAGGAGGAGAAAACGGATTAAATGGATTTTCTTTTGTGTTATCAAATGTTCCATACACATGAATTGTTGTTCCTGCTTCTAATTTCACAGGATGTTTGAATGTGTAATAATACTGCCATTTAAAATCCCACTTGTTTATCTTGATCAAAGGTATGGTATCGCCATTTGATCTTAAAGCAAAAGCCCAAAATGTTTTTCCAATTAAATGCATATGTGGATTAATGGAAAGCATAGAAATTGGCTTTTCAATTGTAGCTTGTGTATGAAATGTTTTTACTTGGTTGGGGGGAATAATAAATTCCGGTTCAATTTGTGAAACACCAAACGTTCCCAATTGCTTTTCAATTATTGGACGCTTGATCGGATCTTTTCTAAAAAACACATTTATATAACTTGAATCTAAAAGATCTTTGTTACTTGGTCCGTAATGAATGTTGTTTAAAAGAAAGGCCCCATTCTTTTTCAATCTGTATCCTCCAATTTCACTTGGATAAACAGGCGGAATGTATCCGGGTAAATAATAAACTGTATTTGGAGTTAGCGTTGGGAAATTTGGCTGCAGTTTGTCGGTATAAGGAATATGCATATTCTTGTATACATCCAACAATTGCGCTTTTGTATCGCTGTGAATATTCTCACCACTGGTGTAATTGAATTGGCGGTTTTCATCGTAACTGATCAAATGCCCGTTCACATGATGAACTAATTTACGTTGATGCGGAACAAATTCAATTATGTCGGCAAT
>JAGPDW010000235.1:0-3745 GCA_018057345.1 Bacteroidia bacterium
TTCGCCCTCATGAATTATACGGTGATCTTATTCGCGATCAATATTTTCGCACCAATATGGGCGTTGGAATTTTGAGTCATGTGTATTCATTCAATTCAAAAACACTAATGCGTACAACCATTGCACAATCGGGACAAAGCGTTAACTCTAAGCATTATCAGGTTTTGCGTTACCCAAATTTTAAACCAAAAGATACTATACCAAATATTTTAGATTATAATTTCAATGAGTATAAAACAACGTTATCGTGGTTCGTTAAGCATAAGATCAATTCGAGAAATAGTTTTAAAACAGGATTTTTGGCTAATGTGATCGGTATTAATTTTTACGATAAGATCAAGATCAATTCGTTGTATGATACCATTCCAACTAAGATCGAGAATAAGAATTTTAAACTCAGAGAGGAAGTTGAAACCAGTTTTTGTTTGATACAGCCTTACATTACATACGTACATAAATTCAGCGATAAATTAACGTTCAATGCAGGTTTGTTTACCCAACTACTTACACTCAATAACAAATACGCCATTGAACCACGTGCGAGCATTAAATACGATATAAGGAACAATCAGTCTATAAGTTTAGCCTATGGTTTACATAGCCAAATGCAACCAACGTATATTTATTATGCACGACCTGATAGTATAGTAAATAATGGTGTTTTGATAGCTAACAGTGATCGTGTTCCTACAAATAAAGATCTTGATTTTTCAAAAAGTCAACATGTGGTTTTAGGATATGATATTTTCCCTTCAAAATATTTGCGAATTAAAACCGAATTGTATTACCAGTATTTATGGAATATTCCGGTTTACGTAATGCCTAATAGTACATCGTTATTGAATAGAGGAGCAACATTTACGCGTTTTTTCCCGCAATATACCATGGTTAACAATGGCACGGGTTATAATTACGGACTAGAATTTACATTGGAAAAATTATTCCATAAGCATTGGTTCTTATTATACAGTGCAAGTTTATTTGAAAGTAAATACACAGGAAGCGACAATAAAGTGCACAATACCGATTTCAATGGTAATTACATGATGAATTTATTAACGGGACTTGAATTTGATTTAGGTAAATCAAAAAAGAATAGCATTAGCATTGGAAGCAAATTTACCTATGGTGGCGGACGACGTTATTCTCCTGTAAATATACCGGCAAGTAACGCGGTAATGGACGTAATTCCGGTGAGTGATTCGGTGAACACAAAACAATTTGCACCATACAATCGTTTAGACTTGAGATTATCTTATAAAATAAATGGCAAAAAAGTTTCAACCGAGATAGCTTTAGACATTTTAAATATCTTATCGTCTAAAAACATATTGGCTTTGAGTTACGCGCCAGATCCAGCTGATCTAACAAAAGATCCATTGATAAGGAATTACCAATTAGGATTTTTGCCGTTGTTATACGTGAAGGTTGATTTTTAAATATATTGAAAAAAGCGATAATACTGGAACTAATTGCATTTAACTTTATTGTTTCATGCAAACACACCAATGTTGTTGAGAATGAAATTCCGTTTATTTATGATGGATTTATAAATGTGAATTGCACCATGAGTGATACTATTCACGGAAATTTTTGTTTTGATACGGGGGCTTACGATTTTACTATTGATAGTACCTTTGAAAGAGAAAAAATTCGAAACCCTTTCTTTTCTGTTGATTCCCTACAACCAGCACTTATCAATAATTTCATGAGGATCAGAGTGGACTCTCTTAATTTCTTTCCAGAATTTGTCGGAAGGGCGAATTGTAAAAGACCATGGGGTAGGTTTGCAGATGGTATTATTGGATGGAATTTATTCAAAAATAAGGTCATAGAGATTGATTATATAAACGAAAAAATGAGAGTTTTTGATCCTGATAAATTTACTATTGAAGATGATTTTCAATGTATTCCATTGGATTTCATTGATGGAAAAATTTATCTGAAGGCAGAATTGAAATTAAAGGAAGGTTCTTTAATAGAAGGAAAATATATGTTTGATCTTGGCTTCGGTGGCGCGATTCAGTTATTTGACCGAGTGGCT
Source organism: Bacteroidia bacterium (assembly GCA_018057345.1). Taxonomy (GTDB): domain Bacteria; phylum Bacteroidota; class Bacteroidia; order B-17B0; family Aurantibacillaceae; genus Aurantibacillus. Next base: position 2,045 of record JAGPDW010000235.1, read on the forward strand.
AGACCATATAAACTTGATTTGATAATTAAGGATCAGGAAAAGTTTTTAGTGTACAACACAACTCTATATAGCGATAGGTCGGAAGGGGGAATATTTAGAGCGGCTTCGCTTAAGATAGGATCTATTGCAATGAAAGAACCAATTATTAGATATTATAATAACAATGTTTTTAAGGAAGATAGTTGTGATTTTCTTGGATTAATTGGGAATGAATTCTTTGAGAAGTTTAGAGTATTTATAGATTTCCGTAAAGGGATGCTTTATTTAAAACCTAACGTGAAATTCAATGAAAGAATGATGTATACTAATATTGGATTTGTAACAGTTAATAGAACTGACGTTAACGAAGGAGCTACGGTGAAAGGAGTGTCTTTAAATTCGGATGCGGATAAAGCAGGAATTAGATTAGGGGATATGGTTACACATATAAACGGAACATCCGTGAAGACATTTACGCTTGGGCAGAAAATTTTTGAAGATAAAAGCAAAGACTATGAATTCACTATGAAAAGAAAAGATTCTGTCTTTAAATTCAAAACAAAACCTATAGTGAAATAGATGTTTACTTCGTCCCGTTCTTCTTAGCATCTATCAAGCGATTAGCATCATTAAGAAACTTCACTTGTTCTTTACCAACTTCGGCACCCTGAGGATATCCTAAAGATCCAATAGCATCAATATTAAATTTACTGCTGGTATCAGGTTTATCCAAATTGAACATCCAAATAGTAGGGTAGCCCGCAATTTGAAATGTTTGCTGAAGATTTTGATTTTGTTGAGTTAACTCCGGTGATAATTGCTTAAAACGAGGGTAGTCCAATTCTAAAAGAACTACATTTTTACTAGCCCAAGAGATGAACTCAGGTTTTGCAAATACATCGGCTTGTAATTTTTTACACCAGCCACACCAATCGCTTCCGGTAAAGAAAGCGAAAATAGGTTTTTTGATCTTTTTAGAAATATCGTAAACCTTAAATAGATCGGTATGCCACTCAAGGGCTTCCGTTTCTTTTGCTACGGTTTTAGTAGGTTTTGCACTTGTACCTGATTTTTGAGCAAACGCAACGGTAATGCTCAATAAAAAATGAAGAAAAGAAATAAATACGATCCTTCTGATATAGATTCTGTTTAGCATATACAATATTAAGATTTTGACCTCTAAATAAGAATTTATAAGTGTTAAAGAATGATAATCCCAAGCTTCTATTTAGTGAAAGATGAATATGTGCTAGTGAGGTGTTTTTCTTCAATTTGCTTCATAAAAACTGGTATCTTAGTTGGGTAATTAAATTAGCAAACATGTCTAAATACGCAATAGCAATACACGGTGGAGCTGGAACCATTTTAAAAAGCACAATGACCCCCGAAAAAGAACTGGCTTATAAAAAATCATTACAAGATGCTATTAATGCCGGCGAAACTGTTTTGAAAAAAGACGGAAGAGCTTTAGATGCTGTTGAAATGGCGATCAGGAGTTTGGAAAATGATCCATTATTTAATGCAGGATGCGGCGCGGTATTTACTAACGATGGTAAGAACGAAATGGACGCCTCATTAATGAATGGAAAGGACCTTGCTGCAGGAGCAGTTGCCGGAGTAATGCATATTAAAAATCCAATTAGTTTAGCGCGCGGTGTAATGGATAAATCTGACCACGTTCTATTAACCGGCGCAGGCGCTATTGAGTTTGCAAAAAAGATC
>JAGPDW010000236.1:0-3651 GCA_018057345.1 Bacteroidia bacterium
GGAGGATACTCAGTTATTTACTATGGTTATCCAAGAACTACCGGTGATCTTGATGTTTTCGTCGAAGTCAGTTTGGAAAACTATCAAAAACTTACAAACGCTTCCTCAATCTTTCGGATGCCAACTTTTGACATGACCGAAACGAATTTTTTAAATAATTCAGAAATTGATGTTTTTTCCTTTGGAAGATCGCCGGTTTCTATAGAAATATTAAAGGAAATTAGTGGCTTAACTTTTGCTGAAGTAAACAAAAACGCCATAGAGGTTGAGTTTGAAGCCATCAAAACCAAAATGATACATCTCTCTGATCTTATTAAGAATAAAAAAGCATCAGGAAGGCCTAAGGACATTAATGACCTTGAAAATCTAGACAAAAAATCCTAAAACTACTTTTTTGCGAATTCATTTTACTATTTTTAACCTAATGAAAAGGATCAATTCAATTTTACTTGCGCTTTTTTCAACGGCAAGTTTCGCGCAAAACACATTTGTTATTAGCGATGTTCATGTTATTCCAATTAGTACCAATACCGTTTTGGAACATCAAGATGTTTACATTAAAGATGGAATCATAGAAAAAATTGAAGCTCACAAAACTACTGTAACACCTGGGTATAAACTCATAAAAGGTTCAGAAAAATATTTGATGCCCGGTCTTGCCGATATGCATGTGCATTTACCGGATGGCAGCGAACCTTTAACCAAACAACAAGCTTACGATTACTATTTACAAACGGGCGTAACCGTTTTACGCAGTATGCGCGGCGAAAAATCTCATCCTGCTCATCGGGATAGTATCGCAAAAGGATGGATAAAGGCACCTAAATTGTACATTTCAAATCCCTTGACTGAGATAGATAGTTTGCTGAACAAAAAACGATTAAAAGCGTTTGTTGCGGAAGTAAAGAACAACAAATACGATTTTGTAAAATACCTAAATGGCTTAAATGAGAAAACAATGGCGGAAGTTTCCAAAGTTTTAAAAAGCAATAAAATTGTAATTGCCGGGCATGTATACAAAGATGTTAGAACAAGTATGAAACTTGGATTTAGATCCATTGAACACCTCTCGCCCATTATGGATGCTTTCAATGCCGACACTGCTAATTTTGATAAATTACTTATTGAAATGAAAGCGAATAACGTTTCATTTTGTCCAACGGAATCATTTAGTCAGATCGTAGGTTTTCAATACTCGATCGATCAGAACATGAGCAGAAATGGAATGAATTTCATTGATACAGCTTTAGCCAATACATGGAAGAGGAATTATATTGGTTATATGGGGCAATTTAAAAAATCAGCTGTGCCTATTTATTTAAAGCAAACGAAACGAGCCAAAATGGAAATAGATGCCTTTCATCCTATACTTCGCCGCATGGTAAAAGCGGATGTGAATGTGTTATTGAGCCCTGATAACTGTTTATTTAATGTGCCGGGTTATGCGATGTTGGAAGAAATGAAATTGTATAGAGATGCGGGGATTTCGAATTATGATATTCTAAAAATTTCGACCTTGAACGCCGCAAACTTTTTTAATGAATCGGAAAAATGGGGGACAGTTGAAAGCGGAAAAGATGCTACCTTAATTTTGCTTGATAAAAATCCTCTGGAAAATATTGAGAATATTTCTTCGGTATCTACTACGATGATCAAAGGGAAATTGATGTGGGAGAAGAAGTAGTTTATTTACCACAAGGATTCTTATATTTTTTTACACCAAATCCATAGTCTCTTCGATAACCAGTAGCTTTAAATCTTTGGTAAGAACAGTAAAACTCCGACAAACTACTATCAGGTTTTAATATTGCCTTATTTAAAATCGCCGCCTTTGCAATAACTCCTAAACTATCCTTCTTCATCTTCAAAAAACTCTGTTCACTTAACATAAATTGATCTAACAGCCTTGCGCTACTTTTTTCAAACTTCATAATATTTAGGATATAGTGTGCAGGCGAATTAACAAAAACATCGTAAGAAGTTAAATGTGTTCCCTCTAGTTTATAATAGTTCCAAGAAAAATCATGAGTAGGGTCCAGCTGCCCTCCAATTAATGAAGCGTTGTACTCATCAATGGTTCCTAACCATTTACCGCTAGTTAGCTTTCGAGGTAAAATAATCCTTGCACAAAGGTTATTCTTATAGAGGCAATAGATCGTATGATTTGTATCGATCCTTCCTAAGGGATCTGAATAATACCATGTATCAATATAGGATCTTGAAATGGTTGTATTTTGAGAAGTTTCAGATGAAATTATTTTGTTATAGGTTTTATAATATTTTTTGGGAATAAGCCTATAGCAACTACTAATTCCTATTATTACAATTCCTAAGAAAAATATTTTTCTCATTACTCCTAATCAAAGCGTTTCCAAAGTAGAATTCACTTTCGCTTCAATTTCAGCCATACTAAACTCGTTGTTCTTTACGAATTTTTTACCTGTAACTTTTTCAAAAAGCTCTATGTAACGTTCGCTGATCTCGTTGATCCAAGCATCACTCATTTCCGGAATTTTTTGTCCGTCCTTACCTTGAAAACCATTTTCGATCAACCAGCGACGAACAAATTCCTTGCTTAATTGTTTTTGTTCTTCACCATTTTTCTGACGCTCATCGTAACCTTCCAAATAAAAATAACGCGAAGAATCAGGCGTATGAATTTCGTCCATCAAACAGATTTTTCCATCATACAAACCAAATTCATATTTAGTATCTACTAATATCAAACCCATTTTATTGGCCATTTCTTGTCCGCGTGCATACAAAGCCCTTGTATACTTTTCTAATTGCTCGTAATGTTCTTTACTTACAATTCCTTGCTTGATTATTTCTTCTTTGCTAATATCTTCATCATGACCTTCACTCGCTTTTGTGGTTGGCGTGATGATAGGTTCAGGAAATTTATCGTTCTCCTTTAATCCTTCAGGCAATTTTACGCCACATAAAGTTCGTATTCCACTTGTGTAAGTTCTTGCAGCATGGCCCGCTACATAACCGCGAATTACCATTTCCACTTTAAATGGTTGGCACATTTTACCAACGCTAACCGAAGGGTGTGGCGTTGCAAGGAGCCAATTAGGTACTACATCTTTTGTTGCATTTAAAAAATACTCCGCCAATTGGTTAAGCACTTGTCCTTTGTAAGGGATACCTTTTGGTAACACCACGTCAAACGCACTAATACGATCGCTGGCCACCATAACCAAAATTTTATTGTTGATGGTATATACATCACGCACTTTACCTTTGTAAACAGCGGTTTGTCCTTTAAAATTAAAATCGGTTCTTGTAATAACGTTGCTCATAATTATATTGTCCATGTTTTTAAACCATCACTTGTAAAATGAAACGAATGCATTTTTCCTCCAAGCGCTTCAATTGCTTTTGCTACTTTAATTTTTGTGTTTCCGGGGCAATAAAAGAACATAAAACCTCCGCCACCTGCTCCCGAGATCTTTCCTCCGGTTGCTCCATTCTTTATGGCCGTTTCATAAATTCTATCTATAAGATCATTGGAAATACTTGTAGCCATTAACTTTTTATTGTGCCAGCCAAAACGTAATACCTCCCCTATTTTATCTAATTCTCCCTTGAGTAAACCATCTTTCATTTGATGCGCCTGCTCTTTTAAATTATGCATGGCCTCTACAC
>JAGPDW010000083.1:0-12749 GCA_018057345.1 Bacteroidia bacterium
ATTACAAGCTCCAAAACATAAAAGCGCTGAACCGCTGGTTACAACAGTTACACTCACGGTGTTGGCAATAGAAACTGTTGCACTTTTTGTGCAACCTAAAGCATCAGTAACATTCGCTGTATAATTGCCAACGCATAAGTTTGCAATTGTTGTGCCTGTACCTACCACAACTGAAACACTGTTTGTCCAATTGACAGTATAACCCGGTACACCACCACTTACAGAAACTGTGGCACCGCCTGTACATATATTACAGGTATTTAAAATACCGGAAATTACAGCGTTTAATATTGGAGGTGAACTAATATTGAATGCCACCGGTTGAGAACATCCATTAGCATCTGAAACATTCACAATATAGGCACCTGCGCAGATCCCATTAGCGATGCCGGTTGTATTAGTAATGGAAATTGTAGGGCTAAATTGATAAGTTATTAGACCTGTTCCACCTGTAGCAATAACTGTTGCTGCACCATTACAACTTCCGGCACAAATAGTTGATTGCGTTGTTAAGGCTATTGTAAATGCAGGAGGTGCTGTAACTGTTGAGGTTAATACTTTAACACAACCATTGGCGTCGTTAACTGTTAACGTATACACGCCGGCACATAAATTAATGTTTGGATTACCACCTGAATTTGACCAGTTAAGTGTGTAACCGGGAGTTCCGCCTCCAAGTATCGTAGTAATTTGTCCATTACAACTAGTGTTACAAGTTGGAGGGGTGATATTAAATGTTGCAGTAATATCCGCAGGTTGCAATAACGTAAATGTAACTTGTGCGGTACATGTATTCGCGTCAGTAACAATAAATGAATAATTACCCGCACATTGATTAATTATATTTCCACCAGCTACAGTTCCCGTTGGCGTGTTCCATAATAACGTATAGGATGGCGTACCACCAAGAACACTTCCTGCCAAGGATCCGTTACATGCGTTGAAACAAGTAACTGATGAAGCTGCAATGCTTGGAACCAGAGGATTAGGTTGAGAAATATTAACCGTTCTGGTAACAATACAATTTGCAATATCCATAATTGACAATGTATAGATACCGGCACATAAATTAGTATACGGAGGGGAACCAAACAATGTTGAAGCAAAAGGTGTTACTAATGTAAAAGAATAAGGAGCACCACTTCCGCCAGAAGGAGCCGCGTTAATTGAACCGGTACATGCACCATTACAATTTACTGTGGCAGATGTGATGTTTGGGGTAATACTAGAAGGTTGAGTAATGGTAATTACTGTTGAAGTAGTACATAACGATGCATCTCTTGCAGTTAAAGTAAAGTTACCAAAGCACATTCCTGATCCTGTAACCGTAGCACCACTTACAACTGATGCTGTTGCAGGTGACCAAGTATAACTAAAAGGAGCACCATTTCCACCGGATACAACTACAGTTGCCGAACCCGCACAAGAAGAAAAACAGGTGTTGTCTGTTTTTGTTGCAGTAATTGTAAGGGCAGGCGGTTGTGTAATAATAATGTTTACTGTATTCGTACAAAGATTATTATCCCGTGTTACAACGGTATAAGTATTTGGGCACAATCCAGACGCAGTTGTTGAGGGGCTACTTACAACCGACGCGGTTGCAGGGCTCCAGGTAAATGTGTAGGGCGCTACACCACCCGACATCGTTACGGTTGCGGAACCATCGCAAAGAGAATTACAACTCACGTCTCGATCTATTGTTGTTACTGTTATTGCCGTAGGAGATGTTATATTAAATGTTTGCGTTCGAGGACAAGCATTATTATCAAGTATGGAAACTGTTTGAGTTCCTGCACATAAACCAGTGGCATTACTTGCTGTTGAAGCCGATGGCGACCAAGAATAAAAATACGGTGGGGTTCCACCAGTAACGCTAACCTGTGCCACGCCAATGCAATTTGCATTACAAGCAAGGTTAGTTTGGGTTGGAGTTACCGTCATAGCAGGAGGCTGAGTAATACTATAATTGGCCGTAACACTGCAACCTTTTACATCAGTAATTGTGCTTGTATATGCGCCTGGACATAATCCACCAACTGAAGCAGAGCCAGCCGCTGCAACAGTAAAGACAGGTCCAGAACTGAACGCAACTGTATAACCTGGAGAACCACCAGTTGGGCTAATCGTAATAGATGCATTACATGCAGCATTACAAAGCACTCCGGTTGTAAATGAATTTGGTAATACTGGTGGAGTTACTCCTAAAGTTTTTGTAATTGAACCTGTACAACCATCTTTATCAGTGATATTCAAGGTATAGTTTACACCACCGCAAAGGTTTGTTAAACTGTACGTTCCATTTGTTGTAAATGTGTTTGGTGTTACTGTGGCAGGAACAACCGCTACAGTGAATGGACTGGTACCAAATATAAAACCATTACGTTTTCCGTCGCACAAATAGCTGCAAGAAGATAATGTTGAAGTACCAGCGTTACCTGAAATACTATTAGGGGTGAAGTTAATGAAGGTATTATATACTAGATTCGCAGAATTGTCGAAGATCAATAGTTGGTAGTTTACAGTACAATTACACATGTTTGTTGCCACGAATGATGTAGTTGTTACCCCATTCACAACTCCACCTGTACCAACGCAGGTGCCGGAAGGAATAACAGAAATATTATACGGATTTACAGCCGGATCAGGGTCATTACAACCGGAGAAAAACACCGTTAAGGCTCCTGTACAAGGTAAACAAGCTGGGCTTGTACTATGTGTAATAATACACGGTAGGGAAGTGAAATTTGTGAAAGTGTTGCTCAATGCACTCATCATGTTTATTGGTAACGAAAATTTTTCGTTATTTGTTTTAGATGCTGCCTTGTGCGCGGAAATATATAATTTATCAGATGTTACACTCGCGTTTTGATCGATCTTAAAGAAGTTCCTTACCCTCAAAAAGGAATTACTGAAATTAAATACAGCGCTTGGGTTGGTACTTAAAAAGTTGCCTGTTGATATTAACGTTCGATTGAACGTGTATTTACCGCCTCCAAAATTGGTAGTTTTCTCTTCACTTTGTTCTATACCTTGAATACTGTAGTTACCGTTGTTAAAATACAGATTACAGTTTAACTTATTTAATCCAAACTCAATGGTGTTAGTTTTAAGAGAAGCTGAATTAAAAATTATCTCTGCTTTTGAATTGAATTTTACTGTTTGAGACAGGTAAATTCCCTCAGAAATATAAAGCACATTTTGATCAGCTCCTTCAAAAACTACTATATTTATTAAACTATTGGCAGTAAAAGCCTTTACTGAATTATTCTTGTCAAAATTAACGGTATAGATGCCTTCACTAGAATTATCATCAAAAATTACATTTTTGGTATTGTCAGGTATTTGAAAAGCAGAAACGCCGCCTGATTTTAACGACCAGTGCTTTGGATCGTTAAAATTTCCAGATCCTCCTACCCAATACAATGATTGTGCTAACGCTGCGTTAAATAGCAGGGAAAAGAAAGAGAATAGTACGATCTTATAAAGGGCCCGATTCATAATCACTTGGTTACGAATATATACGTTAAAAGTTACTAATTTAGCGATTATAAATGATATAATTAACAATCTGAGGGTGTAAAATATACCTATTGTTGAGTGAAGTAATTTTTTAAAAAATTTAGTAATGGAAAATAACCCCTGGAAAACGTTAAAATCGGAGCAAGTTTATGAGTCGGGATGGATAAAAGTGGTGAAACATGATTGCCTTAATCCGGCCAATAAACCTGCCGTTTATAGCGTTGTTAATTTCAAAAATTTGGCCATAGGAATTGTGCCGTTGGATGAGCACAATAACACCTGGCTTGTAGGCCAGTGGCGGTATCCAATGAATTCATATTCTTGGGAAATTCCAGAAGGTGGAGGCCCTTTAGGTGTTGACCCACTTGAATCGGCAAGGCGCGAATTGAAAGAAGAAACGGGCATTATTGCTCAAGAATTAACAGAAATAATGCGCCTACATTTAAGTAATTCGGCCACCGATGAAACTGCCATTGTTTATGTGGCCAAAAATCTCAGTTTTGAGAACAGTGAACCCGAAGAAAGTGAGGTATTACAGGTAAAAAAAGTTCATATCAATGAGGCTTTTGAGATGGTTAATACAGGCCAGATCACTGATGCCATAAGCGTTGCAGCCATTATGAAGGTTTGGATGAGCGTAAAAAGTAAATAATTATAGAAGTCGCCTGTTTTTTCTACCTTTGACCTGAAATTTTATGAAAGCATTAGTTGAATCGTTCACCGAACAGTTAAAAGCGGCTAAAAACATAGCCTCTAAAGCGGTGATCTCGAAATCTGGAAGTATCCAAAATATTATTGTAACAGGCTTAGGGGGATCGGGCATTGGCGGAACCATATTAAATGAATTGGTTAGCGATTCGTGTTCGGTGCCTATTATGATCAATAAAGATTATTTTTTGCCGGCCTTTGCAAATGCAAATACACTTCTTATTGTTTCATCTTATAGCGGAAATACAGAAGAAACCGTTCAGGTAATGAACGAGGCTATTTCCAGAAAAGTTCAAATTGTTTGTGTAACAAGCGGAGGAAAAGTTTTAGAACTTGCTAAACAACATCAGTTTGACTTTATTGAAATACCTGGAGGAAATCCTCCACGCTCGTGCATAGGATATTCGTTGGTTCAACTTATTCAGGTACTTATTGCCAAAGGTTTTGCCGACAAAAAATTAATCACCGATCTTGATAAAAGCATTGAACTTCTTACAAAAGAAAAAGATGCGATCAAGGCGGAAGCAACTCAGATCGCCAAAAAATTAAATGGACAATTAGCCGTTATCTATTCTTTAGGAACTTGCGAAGGTGTGAGTGTGCGCTTTCGTCAGCAAATAAACGAGAATTCAAAAGCACTTTGTTGGCATCATGTTTTTCCGGAAATGAATCACAATGAATTAGTGGGTTGGACAACTGAAAATAAAAATTTAACTGTTGTTACATTTCACACCTCTTTTGATTACAAGCGTACACAAAAACGTTATGAAGTTTGCAAACCCATCTTTCAAAAATTTGCCAAAGAAGTGATTGACATTAAAGCTAAAGGCGATTCAAAATTGGAGCAATTCATCTATTTAATTCATATTGGCGATTGGATCAGCTGTTACATTGCCGATATCCGCGGTATTGATGCTGTTGAAGTGAATGTTATCAATCACTTGAAACAAGAACTTTCTAAATTTTAATTTTGTTTGAAGAACAAGAACATCATATTCAAAGACCTTGGAATGATGGATTACAAAGCTTGCTGGGAATATCAGGAAGAATTGTTTAATTCGATCGTTGAGCAAAAAATAAAGAATCGCGATCTTCCGGAAGAAAAAAGAATTCCCACAAAAAATTATTTATTGTTTGTTGAACATCCGCACGTTTATACGCTAGGAAAAAGTGGTGATGAAAAGAATTTACTGGTAAATGATTCTCAGCTTCAACAAAAAAACGCAACGTATTACAAAATAAATCGTGGTGGAGATATTACGTATCATGGCCCAGGGCAATTGGTAGCTTATCCTATTTTAGACCTTGATAATTTTTTTACAGACATTCATAAATATTTACGGTTACTTGAAGAAACCATCATTAAAACTTTAGTGGAATATGGAATTAAATCCGGACGAAGTAAGGGAGAGACCGGCGTTTGGCTAGATGAAGAAAATCCATTGAAAGCTCGTAAAATTTGTGCGTTCGGAGTTCGCTGCAGCCGATGGGTAACTATGCATGGCTGGGGATTTAATGTGAATGCGAATCTGAGCTATTTTAATAATATCATTCCCTGCGGAATAACTAATAAAGCAGTAACAAGCTTGAACGCAGAACTTGGAAAGGATGTAGACATGAACGAGATCAAAGAAAAATTGAAAAAGAATTTTGCGGAATTATTTGAAGCAGAATTAAGTTAAGGCCTCCTCTTTAAATGGATTACGAGGGATCCATTCTTTTGGTTTTAAAAATTCAATAAAAGGTTTACAGATCAATTTCGACACCGTGTTTTGCGGTTGAACATAACACGTTAATTCATGTGCCCTTGCTCCTACCGTTGTTTTAATTTCGGCAGCCGTTCTTCCTAAATTCACTTTTTGTTTTCCGGTTTCAATTGCTAATTCGATAAAACTGTACAAAATATTCTGGTACAATTCTAATTTCGAATTCAATTCATAATCCATACCAATATAATGCGCTTCTATGCTATTATCCGGCATCATGAACCAAGAGGAAAATGCAATCAACTCTTCGCCGGCATAAAATCCCTTCATGAAAAATTTATCAGGAAAGATCTTTTTTGTTTCAGCAAAATAAGTGTGGGGTAATAAAAGTAGTTTGAATTTTGCCTTCGCGTAAATATTATGATACAAACTGTAAATGCGATCGGTTTGCTTTTCGATCTCGCCCAACTCTAAATTCCTGATCGTAAATTCCGATCTGTTCTTTAAAATTGCCTTTGCACGATTACGATATTTTTTTGAGAACAATTGCAAATAATCCTCTACCGACCTCAATCCTTCAGGGATATCAACTACCAAATTTGGTTCTACATTAAATGATTCGAATTTGCTATTGTTTCCCAGTTCCATTATTGGAGATTCAAAATCCTTTACTAGAACCGCTGCGATTTTATTTCCAAGATTCTCTTCAGATGAAATTGTTTTGAGCAATGTAGTAAACAATAAAAAGAAATCTTTCTTACTAACTTTTTCTGTCCTCAAAAAACCATACTCTCCACTTATCAAATTATTTCCGCACGTAAAAAGGCGAAACAAAATATCATCTTCATCTTTTGACTCTACGTATTTTTCAAACAATTTTAATCGATTTGATTTAATATCGTTGATCTCCCCATGTAAAAGATCGCCGAAAACATTCGCTTTAAATTCTGTAAGTTGAAAATAAAGGATCGCGCATGCTTCCGTATTTTTATAAATGATCACATACCTACATTTTAAAACCGCGTGTGTTGAGTGCTCCACCAATTTTAAATATTCCAGATCAAAAAATATGCTTTTCTTAGTAACAACAGCTTCCCAATCGTTTTTATTCACCAACGACGCCTTATCAAATTCCGTAAATGCATACGTTTTATCAATTTCACGAAAAGGCTTGTAGCGCGATTTGTTTTTAAGAGGTTTGCAAAACAACATAAAGTAGTTTAAAGGTATGCTTTATTTGATAATTTGTTGGTGTTTGATAGGCTTCGTTAAACATTTTTTTAGTTATATTTAACAGTTGATTTATATAAGGTGGATGTATTCAAAAATATAGTAATTGACCAAGTAGGTATAGAAGAACGCATTGCGCGATTTAACAGCCGAAGCATTAAAAAACAAAGTAAGACCCAAGGCCTTAAATTGGCTTTGAATATGATCGATCTTACAACTTTGGAAGGAAAAGATACTGAGGGAAAAGTAATTCAGTTGTGTCAAAAGGCTTTGCATGTGGCTGATCATATTCCGGACTTACCAACCGTTGCGGCTGTTTGTGTTTATCCAACACATGTTTCTACTGCAAAACAGATATTAAAGAATAGCAACGTAAAAATTGCTTCAGTTGCAACGGCTTTCCCTAGCGGAAATTCTTCGTTACAAATAAAATTAGAGGATACAAAAATTGCAGTTGATAGTGGCGCCGATGAAATTGATATGGTGATAAGTCGCGGTGAATTTTTACAAGGCAATTACACATTTGTGTTTGATGAAATTGCTGCTGTAAAAAAAGCGTGCGGTACTGCGCGATTAAAAGTTATTTTAGAAACCGGAGAACTTTCAACATTGGATAATGTGCGAAAAGCAAGTGATATTGCCATTGCAGCCGGAGCGGATTTCATTAAAACATCTACCGGAAAAATTCAACCTGCTGCAACCATGCCTGTTACTTTAGTGATGTTGCTTGCCATTAAAGATCATTTTCAGAAAACCGGAAAAATGGTGGGCATGAAACCTGCGGGAGGAATTAGCACAGCAAAATCGGCTTTACAGTATTTAGTAATGCTTAACGAAACATTGGGATCGAAGTGGATGACCAATGAATGGTTCCGTTTTGGTGCCAGTAGTTTAGCCAATGATATTATTTTACAATTGGGTAAAGAACAGAAAGGCGCATATTTTAGTAAGGATTACATTAGCATTGATTAAATATGAATTATGAGTGATGAGTTATGAATTAGCTCATTCTCAATCATAATTCATCACTCATAATTAAAGGATATGACAAAAGAAATTAAATGGGAATACGCTCCGGCACCGGAAGCAAATGATCACGCGAAATTAAAAACGCAGTATGATCTATTCATCAATGGAAAATTTGTAAAGCCCAATAGCAAAACATATTTCGATACACATAGTCCTTCAACGCTCGAAAAATTAGCGGAAGTTGCCGAAGCCAATGCAAAAGATGTGGATAGTGCTGTAAGTGCGGCAAAAAATGCTTACGATAAAGTTTGGAAAAAAATGCCGGCAAAAGAACGTGCCAAATATATTTTTAGAATTGCGCGTTTAATGCAAGAACGTGCTCGCGAATTAGCAGTGATAGAAAGTATGGATGGCGGGAAACCAATTCGCGAGAGCAGAGATTTTGATATTCCTACCGCTGCCAATCACTTTTTTTATTATGCAGGCTGGGCCGATAAATTGGACTATGCTTTCCCTAACAAAAAACCAAAAAGTTTAGGTGTTGCGGCACAAATTATTCCATGGAATTTTCCTTTATTGATGGCAGCATGGAAAATTGCGCCGGCTCTTGCCACAGGAAATACTGTTGTTTTAAAGCCGGCTGAAAGCACGCCACTTACCGCTTTAAAATTGGCGGAGATCATTCAAGATTGCGATCTTCCTCCGGGCGTTGTAAATATCATTACAGGTTTTGGAAATACGGGCGCTGCTATGGTAGCGCATCCTAACGTTAGTAAAATTGCTTTTACCGGGAGTACCGATGTTGGAAAGATCATTCAAAAAGCAACAGCGGGAACAAACAAAAAGATCACTTTAGAGTTAGGTGGTAAAGCCGCTAATATTATTTTTGATGATGCGCCTATAGATCAAGCTGTAGAAGGAATTGTGAATGGCATTTTCTTTAACCAAGGACATGTATGTTGCGCCGGATCGCGTTTGTTTGTGCAAGAAAATGTGGCAGAGCTTGTGATCCGTAAATTAAAAGAACGCATGAAAACTTTAATTGTTGGAGACCCATTGGACAAGAACACCGACATTGGCGCTATTAATAGCAAAGAACAATTAGAAAAAATTAATTCTTATTTAGAAATTGGAAGATCAGAAGGGTTAGAGTTATTTCAAACTTCAGCTTCATTACCAAGCAAAGGATATTATTGTAAACCCACTTTGTTTATTGGGGCGGCGCAAAGTAATCGTGTAGTGCAAGAAGAAATTTTCGGGCCTGTTTTAACGATACAGACATTCCGTACGATCGAAGAAGTGATTGAGAAAGCTAATAACATTCCCTATGGTTTGAGTGCAGGCGTGTGGACGGATAAAGGCTCGAAGATATTTAATCTTACTTCTAAACTACGTGCCGGAGTTATTTGGGCAAATACCTATAATAAATTCGATCCTACTTCGCCATTTGGCGGATATAAAGAAAGTGGATTTGGAAGAGAAGGCGGTTTGCACGGCCTTGCTCCTTATCTTACTTTTTAGACTTCTTTGGTTTGTAATGACCGTGTTTAATATTGTAACGGATACAATCCCAATACTCTTTTGTATAATTCACAAATATTTCTTCGCCTTCTTTAATATTGCGAGTTGATACAATATATCCCTTCCCGTCTACAATATCATAGTAACAATTATTTCTTAAACCTTTAGCTCTGCTTAAACCGGCTGCATCATTTGCATAACGCGCTATATGTTGAGGAGTATTAAAGGCATCAATACACCTTTTGTTATTCACAAATAAAAGGTAACCATCCTCATTGTTCTCAACTCGCTTTTTGTATTCCTTCCATTCAATTATTTCACCCTTGTATTCAATTATTTTTTCTCCTTTTTTAATTGGCGCCTCAGTAAATAGACCTTTTCCGGCATTAGGTAGTTGCGATTTTTTAACTTTCAGCTTCATAAGTACATTTTTCATTAAGTTTTGCAAAATTAAGTGTTTGTATGAATATAGCAACATTATTGTTTTTAAAGATTTCATGCATAAAAAGTTAATATATTTACGCCAAGGTGAAACCTAAAAAACTCAATATACTCGAACGTTGGTTAAGCAAACTTCACGATCATCTAAACGAAAAGCAATTTCTTATTTTGTCGAGTGTTTTGGTAGGAATAAGCGCGGGTATTGCCGCTGTGATCTTAAAATCTTTTGCTCACTTTATTCAGAAGCAGTTTGTGGATCAATATCTGCAAGCGCAAGACTTTAAACTTACATACGTGTTCTTACCCCTTGTTGGTATTGGCATCGCCGTTTTGATCATTCATAGATTTTATAAGGGGTTTTTAAACACGGGGCTTTATTACCTTTTGCAATCTATTGCTAAGAAAAGCAGTTTTATTCCCTTTCATCATATGTGGGCACATATTATTACAAGTGGAATAACAGTTGGCTTTGGTGGCTCCGGTGGTATGGAAGCACCCATTGTTAATACAGGTTCAGCTATCGGTTCTAACTATGCGCGTCGACACAAATTAAGTTACCGCGAACGAACACTTTTGCTTGCCGCCGGTGCTGCGGGAGGAATTGCAGGAGCTTTTAACGCGCCCATTGCAGGTGTTTTGTTTGCATTAGAAGTTTTATTGATCGACATCAATTTAACAGCCTTTATTCCTTTACTCATTGCTTCGGCAAGCGGGGCACTTATATCTAAGATCATATTGAATGAGAACATTCTCCTAAATTTTAAATTAAAACAGCCATTCAATTATGAGAATCTTTTATTTTATGTGGCGCTTGCTTTGTTAAGTGCTGTGGTTGCCCTTTACTATGTAAATGTTTTTTCATGGATCACATCGAAGTTCAGAAAACTAAAGTCGAAAGTTAAACGCTGGCTCATCGGCAGCTTGCTTTTGGCAGGTCTTCTAGTAATATTCCCCACACTATTTGGCGAAGGCTATGAAAACATCAAAGGTATATCGGAGCTTAATACGGATCATTTTTTTGATCATAGCATTCTACAAAACTTCATTAAACACAAATGGCAGATCCTGATCCTGATTTTTCTAACCTTTATGCTAAAAACCGTTGCGGTAGCTTTAACCATAGGGTCTGGAGGTAATTGTGGTAATTTTGCCCCATCCTTATTTGTTGGCGCTCATCTTGGATTTGCCTTTGCATTGACACTGCAATATTTAGGATTCAAAGATGTACCCGTGGTAAATTATACGTTAGTTGCTATGGCAGGAGTTTTGGCAGGGGTATTTCACGCGCCGCTCACCTCCATATTTTTGATCGCCGAAATTACAGGAGGTTATGAGTTGATCATTCCACTTATGATCGTTTCGTCGGTAAGTTACGCAGTAGTAAAATACTTCCATCCCGATTCCTTAGACGTTATGAGATTAAAAAAGAAAGGCACGGTTGTTTCGGAAGATAAAGACACCAGCATACTTGGAAAAATTGAAATGACCAAACTCATTGAAACCGATTTTACAGTTTTAAAACCGGATGATAATTTAGGTGTGATCGTTGAAAACATCAAGCATTCTAAACGCAATATCTTTCCTGTGGTGAATACTGAGCAGAAACTATTAGGCATCATCACTCTTTCAAGCATCAAAGAAGAAATGTTCAATCAAGAACTATACACTAAACTTGTTGCATCCGAGATCATGTTAAAACCAGATGTGATCATTAAACATGACGAAGATATTTTTGCAGTAATGGATAAATTTGAAGAAACTGGCCATTGGAATTTACCGGTAACAGAAAAGGGCTCTTATAAAGGGTTCTTATCCAAATCCAGTTTGCTAACAGAATATCGAGAGCAGTTACTTTCGTCTATTTAATTAAAATAACCATTTGTTACTTTCTTAAAAAGTGCGCTGCTTTTGAATGCGGAAGCTTCAATAAATTCCATTTCATCGTTTTCCGACATGATCAATAAATGAGAAGCATATTTTAAAACCAATTCAATATCGTGAGAAGATGTAACGATACATTTTTTCTCCTCTTCAGTAACTTTTTTTAATAACTCGAACAATTGATGTTTAGAAGGGAAATCCAGATACGCCGTTGGTTCATCTAATAATAAAATAGAAGTTTGTTGCGCAAGGCCTTTGGCTATCATGGCTTTTTGGAATAAGCCATCGCTTAATTCGTTTACCGGCTTCAATTTATGATCGTTTAATCCGCAAATAGAAATACACTCTTCAATCACCATCTTATCATCGTCTTGCAAATGATTAAAGGCATTTGTATAAGGAACTCTTCCCATCGAAACAAGATCATTTACCGTTAAATTAAATCCACCCACTTTTTCGGTTAACACAACAGCGATCATTTTGGCAAGATCGTGCTTTGATAAGTGATCCAAAGATCTATCCCCAAACAAGATCTCTCCTTGTAATTTTTCCTGTAACCCGGCGATGGTTCTTAATAATGTAGATTTTCCTAAACCATTTTTACCAATAATGCCCACTAACATTCCTGAAGTAAAACTGGCGGATACATCTTTATAAACAACCGTTGTTTGTTTTTTTGAAACATAACCAATGCTTAAATTCTTTATGTTTAGTGTCACTTCCACTACCAATTACGTGTTTTAAATAGTAAATAAATAATGAATGGTGAACCAA
>JAGPDW010000084.1:0-12733 GCA_018057345.1 Bacteroidia bacterium
TTCTACCTGCGTTGATGGCGTTACAAAAAGTGCGTTTAATAAAGCGGATGCTATTAAGCATGAAAAAGAAAAAGTTTTGGTTGAGAAACAAAATATTTTTCAAACCGCGGCCAACGAAGTTATTGATCACCTCACGTTTAAAGATACCGCAACTTCTTTTACCTCCGAAACGATGCTCATTCTTGAGAACCTTGGCGACAATTGGTATCTCTATCCAACGTTTACTTCTATATCTGCCATTGGTGCAGCTTTCATTCTCGAAAATCTATTTGCACAGATTGTTATTTCGTTGAGTGCTTTGTTTTCGCTTATAACGTTTTTGTTGTGGCGGTTTATAGATCGAAAAAAGATTGGGGTCTATATGATCGGTGCAAATTTGTTTTTAGTTCTAACCTTCTTTGTAACCTGTATAATTATTAACGCCAGCTTGCTTTATGGCGCGTATGCACTTTTGTTTCTATTGTTGATACAATTATTCGGCGAAGTTCAAAAGCGAAAGAAGATAAATTCTAACTTCGAGGTCATCAATCCTAATTGAGTTTAAAATTAAAAATAATTCTTTCTGTTGTCGGGCTCCTTTTGCTCGCTCCCTTTGTGTTTGATATTCTCACTGTAGAAAAACTTTCATGGAAACAAGTGCAAAGTTATGGAGGAATAAGAATTGAAAGGCCGCTTGAGAGCGAAGACGGATATCATTTACCGCTCATTTGCGATGTGTCGGGCCTTGATTCTGCATCCGTTAGATCAACAGCTTTTAGTTCTTATAATATTTGCAAGCGAACCAAAGTAAAAATTGATGGGCACATGATCTATTTAACCATAAGCACTAGTGGTAAATTTTTTAAATACGATTCGCCAAAATGCAAGGCAGTAAAGCTTGGAAAATTAGAGCACGGACATTATTTGGTGTATTACGCAAGCGGAGAGTTGATCGGAGAGTTTTATATTTAGATCTAGTCAGGATGAACTAACTCAAATTTTTATACCGACCACTGTAACGTCATCAACTTGTTCTAAATCTCCAACCCAATCTTTAAAAGTTCTTTCGAGTAGCTCTTTTTGTTTGTTCATGTGTAAATGCGTGTTTTGTGCAAGAAGCTCTCGCAAATTTTTACTCATAAATTTTTTTCCTCTTGAGCCACCAAACTGATCAGGAAAGCCGTCAGTTAATGTGTAAACAATGTCGCCCTTTTGTATGTCAATTTCGTGCATAGTAAAAGACGTGCCTTGTTTGTCGTGCTTCCCTACTGGCATTTTGTCTGGCTTAATTTCAATTATTTCACTGCCCCTCATGATCCACAGCGGATTGTTTGCCGAAGATGCTCGAAGTTTCATGTTCTTAAAATCATAAACGCACAAACTACAGTCCATGCCGTCTTTGCCTCCATCAAGACTGCCGTCTTTTTTTAATCGTTCAATAATTGTTTTTCGGGTTGCGCTCAAAATTTTATCAGGAGAGGTTTCTGTTTCTATCGCTTTTTCTAAAGAAGTGATGTTTAATAAACTCATAATGGCGCCCGGCACTCCGTGCCCGGTTGAATCGGCTGTTGCAAATGCAAAATCTCCGTTATTCAATGTTGCGCTCCAATAAAAATCTCCGCTAACTACATCTTTAGGTCTAAAAAGAATGAAGTAATTGCTTTCATTTACACCCTCTACTAATGAGGCTTGCGCAATGCCGGTATTAAGATTAATGTCTAGGTGTGATTGCGTGGCCAAAAAACTTCGTTGAATTCTCTCGGCGTAATTAATTGAATCTGTAATCTCCTTGTGTTTTTCTTCAATAATGTGCTTTTGTTCCTGCGTCTCTTTTTCTTTGACCTCAATAACTGTTTTTTGTTTTTTAATTACCCGAAAGCGATTAAATAAAACCCCAGAGAATACTGCTACTAGCAATAAAACTAAACTTACTGAACCAATTATAATGTTTTGTCTTTTTTTATCGGCTTCGGCCTTTTCTTCTTGCTGCTTGATCTCAGCTAAGTGCTTTTCGTCTGTCACCGCTTTTTCCTTTTCATAGGCGTATTTTGTTTGTTGTTTTATAACTGCTTTTTGAGTTTCTAAATTGTCGAGGCTATCGCTCATTTTCGTGTACAGTTTATAATTTTCAAAGGCAAGCTTGTAGTTCCCGGTAGCTTCATAAACTTTGCTTAATGTGCCGGCAGCTCTTTTAATAATTTCGGGATATCCTATTTCCTTGCTAATACGCATTGATTTGGAGCAAAATTCCGTTGCTTTGGCGTATTTTTTTTGTCTCTCGTAAATATATCCAATGTTACTCAAAGTATTGGCCGCGCTAGCTTTGTCGCCAATCTCTTCACTGATTCGTAAGCTTTTTTCAAAGTGCTCCAGCGCCTTGGGGGCGTCGCCGAGGTCGCTATAAAAACCCCCGAGGTTATTGAGCGATTCAGCAACCCCTTGTCTATCCTCCATCTCTATCCTCATCTTTAAACTTTTACTATAGAGTTCAAGCGCCTTAGCTGCGCCCGCTTTTAATGCGTCTTCCTTAGAGGTTTTTATCGAGGGGTCGCCGCTCTTATGAAAAATAGAGCCGATATTATTTAGCAAAACAGCAATGCCGCGCTTATTCCCTGTCTCCTCCAATATCTTCAGCCCATTATTGAAGCACTCTAGTGCTTTAACAATGTCGCCTTGTTTGAAATAAATTAAACCTATACTGTTTAACGAATTAGCGGCTCCCGCTTTTTCGCCGATCTCTTCTCGTATCTTTAAACTCCTGTTATAGTATTCCAGTGCTTTTGGTATATCGCCCTGGTCATTATAAAGGGCTCCGATATTATTTAATGATTCGGCAATTTCAGGCTTCTCTCCGGCCTCCTCCCTTATTTTGAGGCTCTTGGTATAGTATTCCTGTGCCTTTAATATATTTCCTTGCTGTTTGTAAACGAATCCTATGTTGCTTAACGAACTAGCCGCGCCTGTTTTATTTCCGGCCTCCTCTTCAATTTTTAAACACGCATTAAAGCACTCAAGTGCCTTAGGGCTGTTTCCTTGAACTTGGTAAATCCCCGCAATGTTATTTAGTGAAGCAACGACCCCTTGCTTATCTCCGATCTCCTCCTCAATTTTTATACTCTGGTTGTAGTACTCCATTGCCTTGGCGAGGTTGCCTTGGTTATCTGCGAAATACCCTTCGTTGTTTAATGCCGAAGCAAGGTGTTTTTTATAGCACTTATATTCTGGGCTTAATGGCTTCGTTGTTTTTAGCTTGGTTCTCGCCAGTTTCATTATTTCATCATTATATTTGATCCAAACCGCATCGTCGCTTTCTGCTTCTATAAGTGCGCCAAGTATACTGCAGCGCGTTGTGTCATGGTTAGCGTTTTTTAATGCTAACATTAATGAATCAATGGTCTTGCTTTGCGATTGAACATGACCGCTAACTAAAACTAATAAGAGTAAGGAAACAAATATGCTAGCGCCGATCTTGATTAATCAAATATACTTAATTCTAAATTAAAAATCATTCGTGTTTGAGAAAAGATCGCGGGCGGCGGTTGGTTCTGTAGGGGTTCTCGAATCAGACCTAGAGTTACATCTCTTGGATCTCCAACCAGCGCATATTTTTTTTATCAAGAGCATCGGAAATTGGTTTTAATTTAGCGGTGATCTCTAAAACTTTTCCGTAATCAGTGGCCGAATCAATTATTTGTTGTTCAAGTTCTGCTTTTTGTTTTTCAAGCTCAGGAATCTCTCTTTCGATTTCAGCCAGTTCGTGCTGAAGTTTAAAAGATAATTTTTTTACCGGCACTTCTGCTTTTGGCTTATTTTCTATTACTACAGACTTTATCTCGCTTACTCTTTTCTTTTCTTCAGCCTCTGCTTTTGCTAGTGCAACTTCCTGACGCGTTTCGTTTTTTCTGCCGTCTTCTCTTTCGCCTTTCCACGTTCTATACTCAGTATAATTGCCCGGAAAATCTTTTATTTCACCACTTCCTTCTAATACAAACGTATGATCAACCAGGCGATCAATAAAATATCGATCATGAGATACAATTAAAACACAGCCTTTAAATTCATCTAAAAAATCTTCTAGCGTTTGTAGCGTTACAATGTCCAAATCGTTTGTTGGCTCATCCAGAATTAAGAAATTAGGATTTTTCATTAACACGGTTAGCAAATACAAACGTCTTTTTTCTCCTCCGCTTAACGTATGCGCATAACTATACTGAACTGCCGGCGAAAAATTAAAACGCGTTAACAACTGTGAGGCCGATAAGCTTTGGCCATTTGCTAAAGGGATATATTCGGCAATATCTTTAATGATCTCTATGATTCGCTTGTCGTTATTGATGATCATTCCGCCTTGCGAATAATAACCGAATACAATAGTGTCTCCTAACGAAACTTTTCCGGTATCAACAGGCTCTTTTCCCTGAATAATATTTAAAAGCGTGGTCTTCCCAACTCCGTTCTTTCCAACAACACCAATTTTTTCGCCCGGAATAAATGTGTACGTAAATGGTTCTGTAATAATTTCCTTGCCCGGGTAATTTTTGGTGATGCGATGCATCTCCACAATTTTTGATCCCATGCGTTCCATTTTCACGGTAAGCTCCAGTCGCTTTTCAACGCGTTTTTGCTTGGCTTTTTGTTCTATCTCATAAAAAGCATCAACGCGCGATTTTGATTTTACAGTACGCGCCTTCGGCTGTTTACGCACCCATACAAGTTCGCGTTTATATAGGTTCTGAGCTTTATCGAGCGCGGCGTCTTGCATTTGTTCGCGTTCTTTTTTCTTCTCTAAATAATAATCAAAATTCCCTTTGTATTCGTAAAGTTTATGTTGATCGATCTCAATAATGCGATCACAAACCTCATCTAAAAAATAGCGATCGTGTGTTACTAATAATATACTTAACGATTCTTGCTGTAAATAATTCTCGAGCCACTCGATCATATCAATGTCCAAATGATTGGTTGGCTCATCCATAATTATGAGCGTTGGTTTATTAATAAGCGTTAAGGCTAGTGCAACTCTTTTCTTTTGTCCACCCGATAATGTTTTAACAATACGACTTGTGTCGTGAAGCTCTAAGCGTGATAAAATTTCCTTAATATCTTTTTCGTAATCCCAGGCGCCTAACAAATTCATTTCATTAAGCGATTCCTCCAATTTATCTGCGACATCATTGCTGGTTGATGTTTCGCTCGCTTTTATAACGGCATCGTAGTTGCGAATACACTTTACAAATTTATTATCTGCATTATCTATTAATTGTTGAATAGTGGCATCTTCATCAAAAGTAAAATTCTGGTCCAAAAAACCAATGCTTATGTCCTTACGAAAAACAACTTCTCCTTCATCAGGAATTTCAATCCCTTTTAAGATCTTAAATAGCGTTGTTTTTCCCGAACCATTTCGCGCAACTAGCGCCACTTTTTCGCCATAGTTAATTCCGAAGCTTATTTTAGTGAACAGCTCTTTTGTGCCGTAAGCTTTAGAAAGATTATTTACTGATAAGAGATTCATTTTCGCGCTGCAAAGATGGTGATCTTTTTGGATATTTCGCGCTTTTAGAGGCAGAAACCACAGAGCGGCCTTCGGCCTCCGCAAAGGTTTACGCAGAGGTCGCAAAGTCGTTTTGGAAAATAGCTACGCCTAAATCAAGAGCGCAGAGAAAAGCTTCGCTTTTTTAGCAGAATGCCTAGCGTGCGGCCGCGCCAGCGATTGTAGCGAAAAGCCCTGCGCCGGCCTTTGCATAATGTTTGTTGGGCGAGGAGGCGACCACCGGAAGCCACCGGAGCCCTACAAACATTGCAAAGGACAAGCAGGCTTGTAGCGGAAAGCGCGTTAAGGCGCCCAAATAAAAAAGATCGCACTCATCGCGCGATCTTTCGAATAACATCTCTAATTCTGTAACTAAATATTCTGAATTACCATAGCGCTAGCACCGCCGCCGCCATTACAAATTCCAGCCGCGCCATATGTTGCGTTATTTTGTTTTAATACATTAATTAAAGTAACTATAATGCGCGCACCGCTACAACCTAATGGATGCCCTAATGAAACCGCTCCGCCGTTTACGTTCACTTTACTTGCGTCTAATTTCATTAATTGAATATTTGCTAAGCCAACTACTGCAAACGCTTCGTTCAGTTCAAAATAATTGATGTCGCTCATTTTTAATTTTGCTTTCTCAACCGCTTTTGGAACTGCTAAACTTGGTGATGTAGTGAACCACTCGGGCGCTTGTTCTGCATCTGCAAATCCAACAATTTTAGCCAGTGGTTTTAATCCTAAGCTTTCTGCCTTTTCTTTGCTCATTAAAACTAAAGCCGCTGCGCCATCATTCATGGTGCTTGCGTTGGCCGCAGTTACTGTTCCGTCTTTTTGAAATACCGGTTTTAATCCCGGAATTTTTTCGAAGCTTACATTTTTATATTCTTCATCTTCACTAACAACAATATCTCCTTTTTTTGTTTTTACAGTTACGGGAACAATTTCTTCTTTAAATTTTCCTGCGCTCCACGCTGCTGCCGAACGCTTGTATGATTCAATAGCAAATGCGTCTTGCTGTTCGCGTGTAAATTTCATGTCCTTTGCACAAAGCTCTGCGCAATTTCCCATTGGTACGTTTCCATACACGTCAACCAAACCGTCTTTTGCTAAACCATCAATTAATTGTTGGTTTCCGTATTTTGCTCCCCATCGCGTGCTGTCAGAATAAAACGGAACGCCGCTCATGCTTTCCATTCCGCCCGCAACAACAATGTCGTTATCGCCCAACATAATGCTTTGCGCAGCTAACGCAATTGATTTCATTCCGCTGGCACACACTTTATTTACGGTGGTGCAATTCACCGAATCCGGTAAGCCCGCAAATTTTGCAGCTTGTCGTGCCGGTGCTTGTCCAAGATTTGCCTGCATTACCGATCCCATAAATACTTCGGTAACCAGTTTTCCATCTAATTTAATTCTTTCTAAAGCGCCCTTAATTGCATAAGCGCCCAATTGTGTTGCAGAGATGCCCGCAAACACTCCGCCAAATGATCCTAGTGGAGTTCTAACTGCAGAAACTATATATACTTCTTTCATAATTTTGTTTAATAAACACGTCTAATTTACGTATTATTTCTTCCTAACAAAGGGCCTTTTCGATGGTGTTGGCACAAATTAACACCAAACAATTAACAATGTCGTCAAGTTTTATAACCAGCAAGACACGGAGACGCGGTTAAGCACAAAGAAAACCGTGGCTTGGTGTCTTGGTGGTTAATTTTGTTCTAAAATTGTCTTTGTGGCAAATTTACTTTGTATTTTTGTGCTGAATGACAGGAACGGTTACAAAATCTACGGGAAGTAATTATTTGGTGCGCATGGGCGATGGTGAAATTATTAGCTGCAAGCTTAAAGGAAAGATCCGCTTGGATGATAGAAAAACAACCAATCCCGTTACTGTTGGCGATCGCGTGGATATTGAAATGGAAAACGATACCGAGGGGATGATCACCAATATTCATCAGCGTAAAAATTACATTATCCGAAAGTCAATTAATTTAAGCAAGCAAGCACACATTATTGCAAGCAACTTAGATCAGGCGATCTTAATTGCAACTTTAGTTGAGCCAAGAACAAGCTTAGGTTTTATTGATCGATTTTTAATTACCGCAGAGGCTTATTCTATTCCTGCAATTATCGTTTTTAATAAATCCGACAACCTCAACAAAGAGTTGCTTGAATTACAAAACGAGATCATCTCAATTTATGAAAAAGTTGGTTACTCGTGTTATACCATTAGTAGTTTGGATAAAAAAGATGTGGAAAAATTAAAGCCCGTTTTACAGGGGAAAACCTCATTAATTAGCGGGCATTCGGGCGTTGGAAAATCCACTTTGGTAAACGCGTTGCAGCCCGGTTTAAACATTAAAACGTCGGTAATTTCTTCTGCTCATTCTAAAGGAACACACACTACAACTTTTGCCGAATTATATCATTTAGATTTTGGTGCCGACATTATTGATACGCCCGGAATAAAAGAATTGGGTTTGGTAGAAATGAAAAAAGAAGAGGTTGGTCATTATTTTCCTGAGATCCGAAAATATATGAACGATTGTAAATTCAATAATTGTTTACACATTGATGAGCCAAAATGCGCGGTGCGTGATGCTTATGAGCGCGGCGATATTTCTGAAGAACGCTATAGCAGCTACATCAAAATTCTTGCGGGCGAAGAGATGGATTGGAAGGCGTGGGAGGTTTAAGAGGCAGAAACAGTTTGGAAAGTTGTTGTACTTAATTGAGGAAGCAGAGCAAAGACCTTCGGCCTTGAGCATTCACAAATATTTTTTCAAAGAACAAGGGGGTGTAGCTTGCTACGCCTACTTATTTATGCGGTTGGCTGATCCTCTGTGTAACTCTGTGCAAACCTCTGTGTAGCGCGAAGCGCGCTCTGTGGTTTCTGCCTCTAAAATCGGCGAGCGAAGCGAGCCGGTCGGTGAAATGTGGTTAAAAAAAGTAAAGCGGCAAATTTCTCGATAGAATAGTTAGTACCTTTGGCCTCTATTATGGTCGTACGCATTCTTATATTCTTTACAATTACTATTCTTATTGAGTTCTATTTTTTACAGGCGGTGAAAACATTTGTACAAGATTTTTCTCTCGGAAAACGAAATGCGTTTTTGTACACGGCATATGCGCTTGCTGCTTTTAGTTTGTTGATCGGTTTAGTTTCTGCGTTTTATCCGCCGCCCAATTGGAATAATTTTTTCCGCTTCTTGTTATCGGTTGCGCTCATCTTGTTACTGTGTAAATTATTGGGTTGCGTATTTTTAATTGTGGATGACGTCATTCGTTTTTTTAGATGGGTAATTGCGCAATTCAACAGAAAAACAGGAGAAGAGCTTAATGCAGCTCCTGGAATTAGTAGGCTTAAATTTTTGAGTCAAGTTGCTGTTACGTTTACCGTTATTCCTGCTATTGGTTTTATTTACGGCATGGTGCGCGGCGCTTATAAATATCGTGTGCACAAAGTAATTGTTCCTTCTCCGGATCTTCCTGCCGAATTTGATGGTTTTAAAATTGTTCAGCTTTCTGATATCCATGTGGGTTCTTTTATGAGTACCGATCCTATTACAAAAGCATTTGATATTGTAATGCAACAAAACGCCGATATGATTGTGTTTACCGGAGATCTTGTAAATAACGTAGCAAAAGAAACTATTGGTTACGAAGAGCAGTTTAGCAGATTAAAAGCGCCACACGGTGTTTATTCTGTATTGGGAAATCACGATTATGGCGATTATGTACAATGGGACTCAGAAGAAGCGAAAGTTGAGAATTTAGAAACATTAAAAAAGAAACACGCTTCTTTTGGTTGGAAATTAATGATGAACGAACATGTTGCCATTGAAAAAGACGGCGCAAAAATTGGTTTGTTGGGAATTGAGAACTGGGGCGGCAATTTACGCTTTCCGCGTTATGGTAAAATGAAAAATGCTTACGAAGGAGCAGAACAATATCCATTTAAAATTTTAATGAGTCACGATCCTAGTCATTGGGATATGCAAGTTGTTTTAGAATATCCTGATATTGATCTCACGTTAAGCGGACACACACACGGCATGCAATTAGGAATTGAAATTCCGAGCATGAATATTAAATGGAGCCCCGTGAAATACGTTTATAAAAATTGGGCGGGTTTATATAAGCAAGGAAAACAATTTCTTTACGTTAATCGCGGACTTGGATTTTTAGGATATCCCGGCCGCCTTGGTATTTGGCCTGAAATTACGGTGCTAGAATTGAAGAAAGTTTAATCCCCACTCACAGCCTCTTCCATATTATCTACTTTCGATTCGCTGTACTCGCCGCTTTCCATCATTAAAATTTTTCCGTCTTTGTCTAATACAAAAAAGTAAGGGATCTTATTGTCTTTTAATCCTAATTGTTTTTGCATTCCTTTTACGTCGGTTTTTTCGGTGTCTAATATATAAGGCCAAAATTCTTTTTGTGTACCCGCTTTAAAATCATCAGATATCTTTTTGAAGCCGCTGATCATTGGAACAAATACAAAATTCACATCATACACTTCTGCCATATCAAATTTATTATCCTTCTTGTCCGGTTTTTTCATGAAGGTATAATATAAAGGGTTTAGCCATTTTTTTAATTCTTCTTCTGCGCCTCTGTGAAAAGCGATCGCAACTATAGTTTCTTTCCCGTTCTTAATTGGTAGACTCATAGCCTTGTCGTTTAAACAGGTGCCGTTCACTGCCGGAAATTGTTGTCCTTTTTGCGCATTCATTATCAGGGAACTTAACACCACCCCCGTTATTATCGTTAGCCTTTTCATAGTAATTGGTTTTTTGGTAAATATATGCATAATTGTACTTTAATTTTCGACGAATGGTTTCGTTAAACGATAAAATTCTATTTAAATTTATACAGGCCCTTGAATGTTAGAATATAACACAACATTAATGAAACCTTTTTAGTTTGACAACATATAACTAAACAAGAGCTCGTTTTTTTAGCTTGTGAAAATGCAGATCTTAAAACCCAATCATATTCATTCTTTTTTTTACTTCGGTAAACGCATTGCGCTCTTTGCTTTGTTGTTTGTGAATGTTTGTTTTTCGCAAAACCTTACAGCGCCATACAGCGCTTCTTACTGGAATGCTTATGCAGATAAATTACAGCTTACGGGTAAAGACAGACAAGAGTTTCTGTCTTCACACAAAAGAATGCAAACACCAATTCCTTTAGCAAATACGCCTACTGTTGCGTCTTCATTTAATTCCACCTTCAATTCAAAAGGTCCAAACAACAATAACCAAGTGATGGCCCCTCCTTGTTTTAATCCCGATTTTGAATTAGGAACTTTAGCGGGCTGGACCGTAAGCTCCGGTTTTCATCCTGGTTATAATGCCATGGGTTGTTGTCCAAACCCGGCTGGGCAACAATCAATTATGCCCACCGCTGCCGGCAACGATCCTTATGGTGGATTTCCTGTAGTTTTTCCTGGAGGAAATTTTTCATTGCGCCTTGGTAATAATGTTATTAATGGCGAGGCCGATCGTATCGAACAACAATTTTTGGTAACGCCGGCCAACGCAAACTTTTCATACAAATATGCCGTTGTATTAGAAGATCCAAATCATCCTATTAGTCAACAGCCTTCTTTTCAGGTTGAGATGGTTGATACGCTTAATCAATTAATTCCTTGTACTTATTTTTACGTTGCGGCCGGGCAAAACATTCCCGGATTTTTTAATTCAACAACACCGGGTGTAATTTATAAGCCTTGGACAACGGTGTTGATAGATCTTACGCCTTATATTGGGCAAAATGTAACTATTCGCTTTACAACATTTGATTGTTCGTTGGGCGGACATTTTGGTTACGCTTATATTGATGGCGTTTGTCAAGCGTTTGTTGGCGGTGGGTCTGCAACGGTTTGTGCAGGATCCACACATACATTTTGCGCACCAAACGGCCTTGCTTCTTATATGTGGAACGGACCAAGCGTAACTAATTTTATTGGGCAGTGTTGTCCTGTTACAGCGCCTGGCGTTTATACAGTTTCAACTACGTTGTTCAGTAACTGTAATGGCCCTCCTTTTATTTACACTTTAACTACTCAGCCAAGTCCTACTGCAAGTGCGGGTGCAAATCAAACGGTGTGTGCAAATAATAATTTGGTTACTTTATCAGGAAGTATTACTGGTTTTACATCAACTCCGCAATGGTCTTCTTCAGGAAGCGGAATTTTTTCGGCGCCATTAAATCTGAATACAAATTATACGCCAAGCGCGGCAGACAATGCCGCGGGATCGGTCACGCTCTCTTTGTCTACACTAAACAACGGTGTTTGTCCACCCGTAACAAGTACTTTGCAAGTGATCATTCTTCCTTCGCCAACAGTAAGCGCCGGAAATAATCAAACCGTTTGTGCAACCGCCTCTGCGGCACTAAACGGAACAATAACAGGAGCAACTAATACCGGCAGCTGGAGTAGTAGCGGAAGTGGTACGTTTAGCCCTTCGTTCAATATTTTAAGTCCATCTTATTTTCCAAGCGCCGCAGATATTGCCGCAGGGAGCGTTACTTTGTTTTTAACTTCAACAAATAACCAGGGCTGTTTTGCAGGAACAGGAAGTGTTGTTGTGTTTTTACAAAATCCACCAATAGCAAACGCGGGAATTAATCCAACCGTATGCGCAAACAATAGTACAGTAATTTTATCGGGAGCAATTATTGGATTTCCTGCAACGCCGATTTGGTCGTCTTCCGGCACAGGCGCGTTTACTTCTCCAACAAATTTAAATACAAATTATATTCCAAGTGTTGCCGATATAAACAGTGGTCTTATTACGCTCTTATTAACAACAGCAAACAACGGTGTTTGTCCTGCATCAACCAGCACGGTGTTATTACAAATAACCGCGGCGCCAATTGTTTCTGCAGGAGCAAATCAAACTGTTTGTAGCATAAGCGCCGTTGCATTGAACGGAAATGTAAGCGGTCCAACTTCGACTGGTTTTTGGACAAGTAGCGGAAGCGGCGGTTTTTCTCCTTCACCAAATTTACCTATCACAAATTATCTTCCCAGCGCAGCAGATGTTGCGTCAGGAAATATTACGTTCACCCTTACATCAACAGGAAACGGAAATTGTATTGCGGTTACAAGCACGATGAGTGTTGGCGTTTCGCAAATTGCAACCGTAAGCGCTGGGGCAAATCAAGCTATATGTTCTACTACATCTACGC
>JAGPDW010000237.1:0-3641 GCA_018057345.1 Bacteroidia bacterium
CCTTCGGGTTAGCGTTTGGATGAACAACAAAATCGTACTTAATTCCTTTTTCGTTATTATTATACAACACCCAGTCAATTCCCGGATAAACTTCTTTAATGGTTATCTTTTCGTAATCATAAACCTGTCCTACTCCATTTTGTTGATGTCTAATAAAAAACTGTTTAAAATAAGTTGACGCACCTTCTTTGATCACATTTTCCTTTTTGATATTAGCACCCTTGAGTAAAACATCCACTCTATTCCATTCTATCTCTACGCGCTCATCTTCAAATCCACCAAAATTATCTTTAATTTCCGTTTTCTTCTCTTCTTCCTCTCCCTTAAAAAGCATATAGGTTAAACCCTTCTCGGTAATGAACATATTTAAACCCGGACTTTCAGCCTTGAACAAAACAAACGGAACTGGGTCTCCATTTAAGTCTACCATCTGACCTTTGTTCTCCGTAAAAAAATTTGGTTTGATCGGTGCTTTAGATACCCCTGGCACTTCGTTAGCAGCATTTATTGATGCCGAAATGATGCACACGAATAAAAGCAAGATGTTTCTTAGGTTGATCATATAAAGTAAATATAATCAAAAAAAGTTCCCTTTAAAACAATAAAAATGAGGCTTTAATACAATGATTTTAAAGAAATTAGCCTCTTTTAGGCAGAACTTACTTTAACTCATCTGAGTAAACCACATTAGGATCAGTTCGTAAGTTATAATGGCTCGCCATTACTTCACCGTACGCTCCTGCGCTGCGAATAGCAATAAGATCGCCACGTTTGGTTTCAGCTAAAAGAACAGCCTTTCCAAAACAATCGCTGCTTTCGCAAATTGGCCCCACCACATCGTATTTAACAGAAGGCTCTGAAGGATTTGATATATTTTCGATCTTATGGTAGGCTTGGTATAAAGCGGGACGAATTAATTCAGTCATACCCGCATCCAGAATGGCAAAATTTGTAGTAAGTCCGTTTTTAATGTAAAGCACTTTGCTTATCAAACTTCCACATTGTCCTACAAAAGCACGGCCCAATTCAAAATGCACTTGCTGAATTGGTTTTAACTCTAAAAATTGTTTGAATACATTAAAGAAAGCTTCAAAATCAACAATAGATTCAGAATCCGGTTGATGGTAATTAATTCCTAATCCACCGCCAACATTGATGTTTGGAAGCAGATAACCTTTCTCAATGAACCAATGATTGATCTCGTTCACGCGCTGACATAAATTTTTGAACGGCGTTAAACTTCCAATTTGTGATCCAATATGAAAATGTAAACCGATCAATTCAATATGTGGCAATTGTTTTAGTAAGGTCAATACATCATCAAACTCGTAAGGATTGATCCCGAATTTATTTTCTTCTAAACCGGTAGTAATGTATTTATGCGTGTGAGCATCCACATTTGGGTTGATGCGCAATGCAACTCTTGCTTTTTTGTTCTTTGCCGCGGCTAATTCGTTTATAACAGTAAGCTCTGCTTTACTTTCTACATTAAAACAAAAAATATCTTTATCCAATGCAAAGTTTATTTCGGCATCGCTCTTCCCTACGCCTGCAAATACAATATCGTTTGGTTTAAAGCCGCATTGATCTGCTCGCTTTACTTCATTTCCACTTACACAATCAGCACCAAACCCAGCCTCTCTAATTAATTCCAGAATTTTAATGTTTGAATTTGCCTTTAAAGCGTAATGAATATGATATTCTTTTGGAGCCGCTTTTTTTACGGCCGCTAATGTTTTTTTGAGTAGGTCAATATCGTAAAAGTAAAAAGGAGTTTCTTTACCGCTAAACTGAGCTATGTGTTGTTTTGTGAACATATGAAATCAGTTTAATAATTAAAAATTCCTTTATTCAAAGCCATTAATGCTTCTTTCTTTTTATCGGCGCTTACCAATACCGAAATATTATTGGCACTTCCACCATACGACACCATTCGCAATGGAATATCTTTTAATGATTCCATCACTTTAAACCCGTAGCCGTGTTTTTCTTTGGATAAATTTCCTACGATACAAATAATGGCCTGATCTTTTTCTACTTCTACAACTGCTATCTCTTTTAATTCCTTTAAGATCTCGTTCAAATTCTTATCATTATCAATAGTTAATGATACTGCCACCTCACTGGTGGTGATCATATCTATGGAAGTTTTAAAACGTTCAAAGATCTCAAACACCGCGCGCAAAAAACCATGCGCTAAAAGCATTCGATCGCTTTTGATATTGATGGCAGTAATTCCATCCTTTGCTGCAATAGCCTTTATCCCTTCTTTAGAATCAACGTTAGCTATTAATGTTCCTTCTGCTTCTGGTTGCATGGTATTTTTTAAACGCACCGGAATATTTCGTTTTTGCGCAGGTAATATACAAGTAGGATGCAAAATTTTTGCGCCAAAATACGCCAACTCGGCTGCTTCATCAAAACTTAATTCTTTAATAGGATGTGTTTTATTTACAATGCGCGGATCATTATTGTGCATTCCGTCAATGTCTGTCCAAATTTGAATTTCTTCACTTCTAATAGCTGCACCAACAATTGACGCTGTATAATCGCTTCCGCCACGTTTTAAATTATCAATCTCGCCAAAGGCATTGCGACAAATATATCCTTGAGTTATAAATAAGATCGCATTTGGATACTTTTTTAACTCCGCAATTAAATTTGCTTCCACATAAGCCATATCTGGCTCATCGTTGGCATCAATGCGCATAAAATTCAAAGCAGGCAATAAAACGGAGTTCACGCCAATTTCTTCCAAATAAAAATGGAACATAGCAGTGCTTAATAATTCTCCTTGCGCTAAAATGGCTTTTTCTTCATTCGCCGTAAACATGTCCAATGTAAAATTCTTGATGTGTTCAAAATGATTATGAATAAGATCTTTTGCCTTTGCTAACGATTCAGGCTTAGAATACAATTCCGAAATTTCTTTTTCGTATTTGGTCTTTAGTTTTGAAATTAATTCGTTAGCCAGTACCGTATCTTTAGTGTACAAGGCATTATTTATTTCTACAAGCGAATTTGTAGTTCCGCTCATGGCACTTAATACCACAATTTTTGGGGTAGAATTTACCACCAATTTTGTAAGGTCTTTTATTCGTTGGGCGCTTCCTACGCTGGTACCGCCAAATTTTTGGATCAACATATACTATAAAATTTCACCCATTTTTGGGTGGACTAAATTAAACTTTTATTCGGTTTTAAAATGGGTTTTTTATTAAGAAAAGGAGCACATAGCCCCAAGGAACATTACATACGGCTTGGCAGCCATCTATACTTGGATTTTATGTAAAGCGTGTGTTTCATATTCGGAACAAAGGAAATAAATTTCCTTGTAATTGCAAAACTCAGCTTTGTTTTAACAAAAGCTGGGATTTTTGGCATAGTAGTTGTAGATTTAGGTTTAATGAAAGTAATAGGATTTACAATAGCAACATTATGTTTGTCTTTAATAAGTAACGGCCAAAATCTTTGCTTCACTAATCCTGTGTATTCACCTGTCGCTGGGGGTGCATCTTATATCAACAGATGTGGAGTTGCAGATTTCAACAGTGATGGTCAGCCTGATTTTGCACAGCCCACAAATGGAGGTTCCAATGTCTACTTATGTCTTTCTAGTGGTACCAATACATATTTAGCTG
>JAGPDW010000085.1:0-12675 GCA_018057345.1 Bacteroidia bacterium
TTATAGGAACTTCATTTGATAATTTATTATTCGACTTTGTTGACGCGCAAAATCGCCGCATCTACATGACCAAAGATTCAGCGCGCACTTCTCCAATTAAAAACAATACGGTTCTTAAAAAATATAAATCCACCAAACATTATTATCAATTGCGCTTAAGTCCGGATGCAAAAAACGTTGCATACGCTACCGATGAATTGAGCCAAATGAAAGTATACGTTAAGAATTTGGAAGAAAAGAAACCAACACGCATTTTAAAAAAAGGCCCAAAGTTAGAACGCCTCGCTGATTACAATTATCCCTTGATCCAATGGCATCCGAATAATAAAACGGTGATGATGGTCTACGAATTGAAAGATCAAATGGTAATTCACACTTACGATACCGAAACAAAAGAAAAACACATTCGCAATATGCCCGGCTTTGAAAAAGTGAATAGCTTTTCTTTTAGCCAAGATGGAAAAAAATTAGTAGTGAGTGGGGTAAAAAAAGGAAAAGGCCAAAGCGATATTTTTGTTTTTACACTAAACAATAGCGGCTTAGAGCAAATTACCAATGATATTTGGGATGATAACAATCCTATTTTTGTAAAATCATCAAAATATATTGTGTTTGAAAGTAATCGCACTAATGATACCATTAAAGCAAAAGACGATGCTGCGTTCTTTAATAAATTCAACAAAAACATGGATCTTTACATGGCGCCGTATCCATTTAAAACACAAGTGCTAGTTGGAATTACTAATTCAAGCGAAATTGACGAGCGCGTTCCGCAAGCATACACCAGTCAATTCATTACTTACCTCAGCGAAAAGAACGGAATCTACAATCGCTACCTTGCCGAATTCGATAGCGCTATTTCATTTGTAGATACCACAGAACACTACCGTTACTTTTTCAAAAGCAAATTAGTAACAAATTACGATCGCAATATTTTAGATCAGAACATCAATTTTAACGCTACGCATGTTGCCGAAATGTTCTATTACAACGGAAAAGATTATATGGCTGTTACACCTTTAGGAAAATTAGATGTGGTGAATTATTCGCAACCGAAAGACAGTTGGTTCAAAATGACCATTAAGCCTACACTACTCGATCCTTATTTTTACAATGCAAAAAAATATCAACCCGAAACTAATTCGCCAAGCATTAACCAAACACCAACAAAAAAACAAGACGGAATTGATTTTGATAATTATACCTTGAGTGGCGAACCAAAAAAGACAGAAGGTGTAGGAACCAATACCGCAATTTCTTTAGCGGCAGATTCTCTTAAGCGTTCAAAAAATGCCGGCTTGATAACATTCCCCATTCAAAAAAATTATTTCACATCTTTCTACAGCGATTATATTGTTACACAATTTGACAATGCTTATTTAGGAACAAGCTATCAGCGTTTTGCAGGAGGTGGTTCGCCGGTATATTTAAATCCGGGATTAAATTTCTTAACCAAAATAGGTATTAGCGATCTTTTTGAAGATCACCGCATTGTTGGAGCCTTCCGTTTCTCAGGAATCGCTGATCTGTTTACTAGTGGTGGTGTTGATAACGAAGTGCTATTATCTTATGAATACCGTAAAAAGAAAATTGACCATCAAGTAGTATTGCATCGCCAAAGTTTTGTGAAGATCGATGATTTTAATGGAACTCCTGCCCGTGCACATGTACATGATATTCGCTACACGGCTAAATTGCCTATCAACGAAGTGCTAGGCGCAAAAGGATCGGTATTGTATCGAAATGATAAATTCACCTATTTTTCACAAGGAGATGTGTCTCTTCCAAAAAAACCCGCGTATGATAATTACGTAGGATTGCGTGCTGAATTAGTATTTGATGATACGCGAAATGTGATGGTAAATATCATGAATGGATTCCGCGGAAAAGTATGGGGCGAATACTGGCGCAAAATAAAGAACGAAAGACATGACCTGATCACTGCAGGATTTGACCTAAGACATTATCAACGTGTTCACCGACAAATTACTTGGTGTAATCGTTTGGCCGGAGGAACATCTTGGGGAACAGATCGTTTATTGTTTTACTTAGGCGGAGTAGATAATTGGTTCAATGCTAAATTCAATAATGAGATCAACATTGTAAAGCCCGAGACCTATCAGTTCCAAACATTGGCAACTAACATGCGCGGCTTTTCGCAAAACATTCGCAATGGAAATAATTTCGTGACCTACAATTCAGAATTGCGTTTCCCTATCGTAAAATATTTTGTTGATAGACCAATGCGTTCAGATTTCTTGAATAATTTACAGTTGATCAGCTTTTTTGATCTTGGCGCGGCGTGGTATGGTTTAAATCCTTTAAGCAAAGAGAATACCGAGAACGTGAATACGTATCTTCAAGGAAGTAGTTTAAGTCCTATTATCATTACTGTTATTAACGATAAAAATCCATTGGTAGCAGGTGCCGGCTGGGGAATTCGCTCAAGATTATACGGCTACTTTGTGCGATTGGATTTTGGTTACGGAATTGATAACTTTAGATCCCAAAAGGCAGTGATAGGTTTATCATTTGCTACGGATTTCTAACAATATACTTTTTGTTTTAGAGGCAGAAACCGCAAAGGCGCTTCGCGCTTTTCGCAAAGAAGGCGCAAAGGTCGCCAAGTTTTATCGCCAATACTCAAAAGAAGGCAAAGACCTTCGGTTACGCAAAGAACTACAAGACATTAATACGATCACTCTTTGCATTAGCGAAGCTTCTTTGCCTTCTTATTACTTCTGCGGTTTGTTGATCCTTTACGTTCTTTGCGTAAAACTTTGCGTAGTTCTTAGAACGCTTTGCGGTTCCTGCCTCTTTAAACTACAAACATATAAAGAAAACATACTCTGAAAGATAAAAAAACGTACTTTTGATAAGCGTTCGAACATGAATCAAATTATTATTTTACTTATTGTTGGAGTTGTTGCCGGTTATTTAAGCGGATTAATTGGTATTGGCGGTGGCATTGTAATTGTTCCTGTCCTCGTTTATTTTTTGGCTATGGATCAAAAAGCCGCACAAGGAACAACGCTCTTCATGTTCATGATTCCCATTGGTTTTTTGGGCGTTTACAATTACTATAAAGAAGGGCAATTAAATTATAAGTATGCTTTGATCATGGCCATTACATTTATTGTTGGAAGTTATTTTGGAAGCAAAACAGCTTTGGCGCTTGATACAAAAGTTGTAAAACAGATCTTTGGCGCAATGATCATTTTGATAGGATTAAAAATGCTCCTCAATAAATAATGACATTCATTTCTAAAATACAAAAACGTTCAGAGGAACTTTTTTCTGAAATAAATTCTATTCGTCAGCATATTCATCAACATCCCGAATTATCGTTTGAAGAACACAATACATCTGCATTCATTCAAGGTGTTCTAAAAAAATACAATATCCCTTTTAAAAATGGCATTGTAAAAACCGGAATAGTTGCTTTGATCGAAGGGAAAAATCCTAGTAAAAAAATAATTTTATTGCGCGCCGATATGGACGCGCTTCCCATTGAAGAAAAAAATAATGTAGTTTATGCTTCTAAAAATAAAGGCGTGATGCACGCATGCGGACATGATGTTCACAGCGCATGTACGCTTGGCGCTGCTATTATTTTAAATGAATTAAAAAATGAATTTGAAGGAACTATAAAGATCATGTTTCAACCGGGCGAAGAAGTATTACCTGGTGGCGCATCCTTAATGATCAAAGAAGGTGTATTAGACTCGCCAAAAGTTTCTGCGGCATTAGCGCAACATGTTTTCCCAAGTATGGAAACCGGAAAAGTTGGTTTTAAAACCGGCATGTACATGGCAAGCACCGATGAATTATACATAACAGTAAAAGGCAAAGGTGGTCATGCCGCTATGCCAAACGATTATGTTAATCCTTTACTGATCGCTTCAAAAATATTATTAGAACTCCATAAAGCGTTTATGGAAATGCCGCCTGCCTATTCAACACTTGAAGCAGATAATAAACCAAAACCTCCAACCGTACTTGCCTTCGGAAAAATAAATGGCAATGGCGCAACCAATGTAATTCCTGATGAAGTAAAAATTGAAGGCACGTTTAGAACCATGGATGAGAACTGGAGAGCGAAAGCACATTTGAAAATGAAGGCAATTGCAGAAGATGTTGCGAAACAAATGAACGGCGTTTGCGAATTTAGAATCGAAAAAGGCTATCCGTTCTTAGTGAACGACGAAGCGCTCACAAAAAATTGCACAGCTTGGGCCAAAGAATACTTAGGCGAAAATAATGTGGAAGAATTACCCTTACGCATGACCGCCGAAGACTTTTCTTTCATTACTCAAAAAGTGCCAAGTTGTTTTTATAGATTAGGTACGGGCAATAAGGCAAAGAACATTACCTCGGGCGTACACACCGCCACTTTTGATATCGATGAGAACGCTCTTCGCACGGGCACCGGCCTAATGGCGTATTTGGCTGTAAAACAGTTAATGTAAAAAGAATTTAAAAAATTCGGTTTTGTGTGGCAAATTAACTACTCAAGCGTTTCGTTTTTGCATAGTGCTATTTGAATCATTCTTTTTAACACAAAAAATTCCGTTTAAGTAAACAACGCATAATTTGCTTTTGAATCAAAAAGTATTATCTTTAGTATATGAGAAAACTATACTTTGTATTTTTGCTTTCTTTATTCACGTTAATTATTTCAGCTCAAATAAATTCTGAAACAAAACGAGCTAATCATTGGTATTTTGGGCAGGGGGCCGGAATTGATTGGTCTAGCGGCAATCCTATTGCAGTTACTAATGGGCAAACAAACACTTATGAGGGCGCTTCAAGTATTAGTGACCTTAACGGTAATCTTTTATTTTACAGTGACGGTAATACAATTTGGAATAAAAACCATGTTCCCATGCAGGGCGGTTTTAATTTACTAGGTTGTAATGCGACTACAGAACCTATACAAGTTTGCCAAAACGCTTTAATTATTCCGCATCCCGGTAATGATAGTTTGTACTATCTATTTCACCTAGGGTGTTTGGATTTTCAACTATACACCCTTAAATATTCAATAGTAAATATAAAATTAAACGGAGGGTTAGGAAAGGTAATAAGTGCTAATAATCCTATAATGTCAACTAAAGCTCAAGGGCTAGCAGCCTGTAGACACGTTGACGGATGCAGCACATGGATTGTTTGCAAAAACACATCGAATAATTATTGCTTTTTTCTTTTTAATAATACTGGCTTAAGTTTAACACCCGTTGTTAACGTATCACCATTTGGAAGTGGAAATCCTTTCAATC
Source organism: Bacteroidia bacterium (assembly GCA_018057345.1). Taxonomy (GTDB): domain Bacteria; phylum Bacteroidota; class Bacteroidia; order B-17B0; family Aurantibacillaceae; genus Aurantibacillus. Next base: position 5,280 of record JAGPDW010000085.1, read on the forward strand.
ATCTTACCAATTTTAAATTTTCAAATGACCTTAGTATGATGACTGAAATTTCATTTCGAGAATATAATTTTGATACTTTGGCAATATTTAAATTTAATAATTCGAATGCTACACTATCAAATTGTATTAAAATTGAAGTAATTCATGGGCATGCGTATGGTTTGTGTTTTTCTCCCGATAATTCAAAACTATATACAGGTTCGGAATTTTTTGGGGATATTATTCTTCCGCCTTTGTATCAATACGATTTAACAAACTATAATCAAGCAAGTATTCAAAGCAGTCAGTTTTTAGTTCATCAGGATAGTGTTTGGTATGGTCATATGCAGATAGGCATAGATAATAAAATTTATTTCGCACGAGGTACTGGTTCTTTGCTTTATGGTAATGCGGATTCAATTGGCGTAATAAATAATCCTAATTTGCCTGGAATCGCTTGTAGTTTAAACTTGAATTCAGTGTCTTTAAACACTAAGCAAAGTTACGCAAGCCTGCCAAATTTTGATCAGGCATATTTTTATCCTTTGCTAAATAACAGTTGCGTAACAGAAGTTGAAGAAATAAGTATCAACCATTTTAAAATTTATCCTAATCCAACTATTAATTTTATGATTATTGAAAACATTCAAGGTTTTGATTTTGAAATGCAAATTTTTGATGTGAATGGAAAAATAATTGAAACAAGTTATATTAGTGCTTTTGAAACAAAAAACATTAACACAACACAATTGTCTTCAGGTATATATATTCTTCAATTGAAAAATAACAGTAAAGTTCTAAATTATAAATTAATTAAAAACTAAAGCATGAGAATTAAGCAATTAAAAAAAAGAATGCTGTTTGGATTGATAGTATTAAGCCTAGGTCAACAGGCTCAAAACGGAATGGATTATGCTATTGGCGTTGGGGCAATTCGTTATTCTAGATTAAGAACCGGAGGGTTTCCTCCTTTTTCAGTTCCCGTCAATAGCGAAAAAGCTTTAGGCGTTTTTCAGGCAAATATTACTCCTCAAAGTTTTTTAGAGGTAAATAGCACTCCTGCTTATATGCCCTTTCCTATGCCCGGCATCGGTTTAGGAGAATTGTTCCGCACCAATGGCCCAGCTACTAACCTAAACGCATGGCGGATGTTTACAGGTGCTGGTGCTAATGCTGAAAAGTTTTCAATTACTGTGCCAGCAAATAGTAATAACGCAGAAATAAGTACAATGCAAAACGGTTTTATACATTTCAATACAAACGGCCTTGCTAATCCTGGAGGGCTTCGCAGAGTAACTATATTCGATGAAACTTTCAATGCAGTTAATACTGCGAGTACTTCTGGTACACCTTTTGGTGGTGGAGTAGCCATTAATTTGAATCCTGCTTTACCAATTACACAGCCTTTTAGTTTATTACATATTGGTGAAAACACAAGCCCAGGCCTTGGTCATAGAAGCTGGATGAACGTTGGAACTTTTTATGGACAAAGTACTGATAATATGTATGTAGGAATTAAAACTGAATCAAGCACAGTAGTGCCTATTGATAGAGCGGATGCTGTAATCAATTGGGGAGATAACACAAACGTTGGCGGAGGTCCTAATCAATTTGGGCCTGATTATTTGCGATTTATTTTTACGGCACCTCTAAATATTGCTGGCTATAATGCATTTGCTAGTGGACAGAATGGGCAAGAGATGATGCGCATATCCTCTATTTTTGGTAATGTTGGTATTGGTAATTTTTTCGACGATCCATTATTCCCAATTCCTGATCCATTTCGTCGTCTAGAAATTCTTTCAAACAAAGCAACTCAAGGTGTTGTTGGTGATCCGCAGTTTCGTTTAACACATACTCAGCAAACACCTACTTTGCTTACAACAACAGGAATTTATACCGATTTTCATACAACTGATAGAGGCGATCTTGGAATCACAACCTATAGCAATCCGGCAGTTAATACACCAAGTCTGATATTGCAAGAAAGATTTGTTGGCATTAACACTAACTTACCAGGTAATTCTTTAGAGATCAATAGTCAATTTGTAAACTCCGCAATTGCGAATAATCAACCAACAACATCTCTTGGCGCTCCTACGGGTTGGGCAGGGCTAAGATTTAGCGATCTTAATGCAACAAGTATCCCACAGGCCAATCCAGGTTTAGGTATACTAGCTGTAGATTCATTGGGAGATGTAATTTATGTTCCGACAGACACCACCAATTTTGGCAATTTATGTACCGCAACGCTTAATCCAAATCCTTTAACAGGCGATTTTCAAATTCCAACAGGAACATTTCAATATAAATTTTATGGACAGGGCCTTATAGATAATGTGATTAAACGAGACATTGTAGCTGTTGGTTATTCTTGTGGAATTAATCCCCCTTCTCGCTTTAGTGTGTTAGAAAGTCAAACGGTTCAACCAACTGTACAAACATATGCGGGGCATTTCAATAATAATAATACGTCTAGTCCGATTTTTACAGGCATTCCCATTGAAACTGCTGGACTCTATGCTGAAGCGAAGCGAAACATACTTGGCCCGCCAAATTATTTAAATCATAATATTGGAGCAATTGGAGAAGCAACAGGATCTATTAATTCTATCGGAATGATTGGTCGCATTGCTAAATCATCTTTACCGATAATTACTCTTGGTCAAGGCAGATACGCCATTGGTGGTGCATTTATGTCTGATACAAGTGTTACAAACATACCCTCACCCTCTGTTGAGAACTACGGTGTTTTTGCCACAGCTTTTAATTCTCCAGCTAATAATTATGGCGTTTATGCTGAAGTTGATGGGTCATCCGGCATTGGAGGGCATTATGCTATTTTTGCAAAAACAACTGGGCTTAATCCAAATTTTCCAGCATTAGGAGGTAATTACGCAGGATACTTTGATGGCGATGTTGTAACTACAGGTTCTGATAATTTTAGCAGCGATGCTGTTTTGAAACAAAACTTTGACAGCATACCCAATGCATTAAACATTATTAATCAATTAAAACCAAAAACATTTGATTATAAATTATCTCAGTACCCTCAAATGAGCTTACCTAGCGGTTTACAATATGGATTAGTCGCACAAGATGTTTACACAGTTCTTCCAGCAATTGTTAATGCAGCTAAACACCCTCAAAAAGTAGTAAACAATACTAACTATCCCGCCTTTACATACTCGACCGTTGAGTACCAACAAATAATTCCAATTCTGGTAAGGGCCGTTCAACAATTATCTGCTCAAAATCAAAAGCTAGATAGTTTAATTACCGCACTTACTCAAACAGTAAGTTCATGTTGTTCAAACAGTGCGGCTAAACAAACTGGCATTAACGGAAATGATCCAAATGCATTATCTCAGATCAATGTAAACTTAAGTGATATTGACATGATCGTTCTTGATCAAAACAAACCAAATCCCTTTGCAGAACAAACAACCATTACTTACAACGTTCCTGAAAAATATGGCTTTGCTCAATTAGTATTTAAAACTATTGATGGCAAGATCATCAAAACGGTTGACATCACTAAAAAAGGTCTCGGTCAGGTAAATGTATTTGCTAACGATCTTTCAAATGGATTATACATGTACAGTTTAATTGTAGATGGGAAAACAGTTGATACTAAGAAGATGGTAAAACAGAATTAGTGTTACAACTTTTCTATCAAAAAAAGCCCTCTCTTTTAGAACGGGCTTTTTTAATACACGGGCCTAATGGCCTATTTAGCTGTAAAACAGCTCTCTTAAAGGGCAGCTTAACACTTTTTTCCTCCAAAAACTCTAAAAATTATACTATTTTTACCGTTCTTTCGTTAAAGTAAAGAAGTGACTTTCAGGCTTTTCACATATCTCAGTTTCATAATAGTACTAGCGTCATGTTCTACAAAAAAGAACACGGTGCTTTCGAGAGGCTTCCATAATTTAACGGCACGTTATAACGGCTATTATTATTCAACTGAAAGCATAAAAGACGGCGTTTTTAAAATTGAAAATAATAATAGAGAGAATTACGATAAAACTTTACCCGTTTATGTTTACCCTACACACGAAAAAGCAAAAACAACTTTTCCTGAATTTGATAAGGCGATAAAAAAATCAACAACGTGTATTCAGCGACATGCTATCAAAGATTCAAAAGACAATACCATTCCTACTTCCGGAAAATGGATAGATAATAATTGGATCAACATTGGCATCTCGCGCTTTTACAAGCGTGAATTCTTTTCTGGCATTGAAGCATTTGAATATGTGGTAAGCGCTTATAATCATTCAAAAGATAAATACGATGCCATGGTATGGCTCATAAAATCGTATAACGAAGTTGGTTCGGTAAGTAGTGCAGCGCCCATTATCTCTTTATTAAAGAACGAAAAAAAATTACCTGCCCACATTAAAAAAGAATTACCCGCGCTGGAAGCTGATTATTATTTCCGTAAAGGATTGCTTACCGAAGCTTCTTCTAAATTAATGGAAGCTGCAAATAATCGCAAACTCATTAACGGCACACCACGCAAAAAACGTGCACGTTATTCGTTCATCATTGCGCAAATGCTCGAAGAACAAAAAGACTATAAACGCGCCCGCCGCTTTTACGAATATACCATTCGTTTAAAACCAAATTACGAAATGGTATTTTACAGCAAGATCAAATTGGCGCGTTTGCTGGATGTAAAGCGAATGGATTCGGAAAAAACCAAGAAAGGTCTTTTAAAAATGAGTCGCGAATTTAAAAATGTCGATTACTACGATGTTATTTTTTATACCCTTGGCGAGATAGAAGAAAAAGAAAAGAATATTGACAAGGCTGTTTTTTATTATAAGAAATCGGTTCAAACCAGTACGGTAAACCCGAGTCAAAAAGCATTATCGTATTTAAAATTGGGCGAGATCAATTTTGAAATGACCAATTATCCAATTGCGCAGGCGTATTATGATAGTACACTTACAACACTGCCTAACGATCATCCAAATTATAAGAACATTGTTGCCCGACAAAAAACACTTGATAACTTGGTAAGTTATTTGAAGACGATTAAGCGAGAGGATAGCTTGCAGCGTTTTGCGAAAATGAGTGATGCCGAAAAAGCAGTGATGGTAGAAAAGATCATCAAAAAAATGGAAGAGGATGAAGAGCGCGCGCGTGAAGAAAAAGAACGCTTATTGGCAAATGCGCAAAGCATTGGAAGTAACACAAACATAGTAGCTGATCCAAATCTTCCTATGGGTAATCAAAATACATTTTACTTCTACAATCAAAATACCATTAGTTTTGGTATTGCCGATTTTGGTAAAAAATGGGGTAATCGCAAAAATGAGGATAACTGGCGCCGATCGAACAAAGCCCTTACAATAGATGATCCTAATGCAAACAATTCTACAGACCCCAATAAGGATCCCAAAGATAAAACCGCGAACAAAGATCCTAAGAAAACAAAAGAGTATTATTTAAAGAATTTACCGGTAACCGATTCGCTATTGAAAGTAAGCAATGATAAGATCATTGAGGCGTTTTATTTATTAGGAACAACTTATAAGGAAGATCTGAGTAATAATAAAAAATCAATTGCTGCATTTGAAGAATTGAACTCGCGTTATAGTACGCATAAATATTTACTGAATACATACTATCAATTATTTCGCATTTACGAAAAAGAAAAAAATGCAGAGAAAGCCGAGTTCTATAAGAACAAGATATTGAACGATTATCCTAATAGCGAATTTGCACAGTTGATCAAAAATCCTAAATACGCTGAAGAAAAACAAAGTGTATTGAGCGATGTAGAAAAAGATTACGCAGTTGTTTATGCTTCGTACACTGCCGGTAATTATTCCGATTCATATGCGCAAAGCGATGCTGCCATTACAAAATTTGGCAAGAATGTTTATTTACCAAAGTTCGAATTCATAAAAGCCATGAGCCTAGGCAAATTAAAAGGAGTTGATTCGTTAGAAGTAGCATTAAAACAAATTGTGGCCATGTATCCTAAATCGGATGTTGCACCTTTATCAAAAGATATTTTGAATAGTATTGCAAAACAAAAAAATCCGGAGGCCTTTAGTGACGCGCCAAAAATAAAAGTGATGGGCAAGGATACCTTCCAGATAAATTTTATTACCCAACATTTTATGTTGGCACTGTGTGCTGATGATCCAAAAATAGCAAATAGCTTTAAATCAAAACTCGATGCCTTCGCAAAAAAATACTACAGCAATAAAGTATTCACTATCGAAAGCACGCTGTTTGGACCGAAAATGCAACTCATTATCTTAAAAAGTTTTGATAGCGCCATTGATGCCATAAAATTTAGAGACAACATGAAGGACGATAAAGATCTTTTTAAAGACGATCTTAAAAAAGAACTCTTCACCCTTCTTATAGTCTCGGCCGAAAATATGCCTATGTTTTATAGTAAAAAGAACCTCAGCGGCTATCAATTGTTTTATAACGACAATTATAAAAGTCTGGATAACAGCATATTAGCTACCCCTGATAAACTAAAATAGCTGCCCTTCAGCTCAAATTTCGTATCTTGTATAAAATTACGGCCCATGTTTAACTCAACAAAAAATCAAAGTGTAGATGCCGGTTCTATAAACCTTTTAGGCTCAGGCACTAAAATTAACGGCGATATCAATTCTAATGGCGACTTTAGGATTGACGGACTTTTGGTAGGCAATATCACTATTTCGGGAAAACTTGTTTTAGGTAATACCGGACGAATTGAAGGCAATATACAATGTACCAATGCCGACTTGAGCGGAGAAGTAAAAGGTACGGTTAATATTAACGAAACACTTTCTTTAAAAAGTACTGCAAAGATCAATGGCGATATTGTTACAAGTAAATTAGCCATTGAGGCTGGCGCTGTTTTTACGGGCACGTGTAATATGGGCGCTCTTGTAAAAAATATCAGTCAAAAAAATGAGCAAAAAGCAGTTGCCTCGCAAACAGCCTAACCCCTTTTTACGTTTTAGCAACATTGCCATTCAAATGGGCGCAATTATTGGTTTAAGCACTTGGGGTGGAGTTAAATTAGATGATCATTTTAAAACACAGCGTCCGTATTACACCATAGTACTATCACTTTTAGGTATTGGAATTGCTTTGTATGTTGTGATAAAAGATGTAATTGATACTTCAAAAAATGACCAAGATAAATAATATCATTAAGCCGGTTATTTTTGCAACACTTGGCTCTACTTTTTCATCTATTCTGATCCTGTATCTATTTTCCGGATCACCTCAAAATATACATTGGATATTTAGCATCGTGTTTCATTTGGCAGTGGCAATTGTATTAGGCGTTATTGCATTTATTGATCCCGATCCTAAAATGCTTGCTTCTAATTTAATGAGTATTTCTCTCGGTAGATTACTTGTCTCGGGCGTTGCCTTTTTAATATAC
>JAGPDW010000238.1:0-3608 GCA_018057345.1 Bacteroidia bacterium
TTTACATTTGATTACTTAAGTAAAAATCCTGCTTTTGATGTGAGACATACCAAATCCCAAATGGGAGCGATCACCGAAGCCTTTAGAAAAATTAAAGGGGTAAAACGCAGCATGCATCCTACCGATCCGGTTTGCGCTCTTGGAAAAGAAACTAAATTTTTACTCAAAGATCATTATTCGCAATTAACACCCTATAATCAAAATAGTCCTTTTTATAAATTGATCACCCTAAAAGGCAAAATTGTTTTGCTGGGAACAAAATTAGATACCGTAACAAATTTTCATGTGATCGAAGATCTTATCGAGAATTTTAAATATCCGGTATATCATAAAAAGCAATTTTTAGTAAAAGTAAGAGATGAAGTAGGTGTTGAACGAATGGTAACTACCAAGTCGCACGATCCTGCGATCTCTAAAAAAAGAAGATGCAATGAACTGGAGCCTGCTTTTATAAAAGACGGCATTATGACACGATTTAATATAGGCGACGCCAGTTGCGCTATTATTGATGCCGAAAAAATGCATAATTGGTTGATGGAAAAATACAAAGAAGGAATAACCATGTATACACCGTTTGGAGGTGAGTTGGAATAATATGCTGCTACACTTGAGCTTTGACTACGAATTATTTTTTGGTGAGAACACAGGCACTCTACAAAAATGCATCCTTGAACCAACACAACAATTATCAGAACTTGCCGATAAAAATAAAGTTCCCCTTATATTTTTTGTGGATGCCGGTTATTTGGTACAGTTAAAAAATAATTCGCAGCACTCTCAATGCAAGTCTGATCTGGAAAAGATCTCAGAGCAAATTTCAAAACTTTCGGCAGCAGGACATCAAATTGCTCTTCATATTCATCCGCATTGGGAAGATTGCAAATTTGATGGCAATAAATGGATCATCCATACCAAACGCTATAAACTTTCTGATCTTTCAAAAGAAGAAGCATCTCAAGTAATTTCTAAATACGCCAAAACGCTTTCAGATATTACAGGAACTAAATGTACAGCCTATAGAGCAGGAGGATGGTGTGTTCAACCTTTTTCGCACATTAAAGATGCTTTAAAACAAAATGGCATTACTATTGATAGCAGCGTTTATTTTAACGGCTATCACGATTCGCCCGCGCATTCGTATGATTTTAGAACTGCAAAAGATAAAGCGGAGTGGAAATTTGAGAATGATCCTTGCATTGAAGATGCTTCAGGAAGTTTTAAAGAAATAAGCATTACGCCCGATAAGATCGGCCCTTTATTTTATTGGGAACTGTACTTTAAAATGAAAAGTGCTCCCGAAAAGTTTAAACCCCTTGGCGACGGTATGTGGTTAAAGGATAAAGGACGAATTTACAAGCAATTCCATTCAAGTACCGATCATTTTGCTTGTGCCGATGGTTATTTCTCGTCGCGATTAATTAAGAACCTGGAAGACTGCGAACAAAAGAAATTTGAACGCATGATGATGTTGAGTCACCCAAAATCATTAGCACCTTGTTCGTTCGACTATTTAAATGAATTTATTTTGCTTGCTAAGCAGCGCGGACATACTTTTGCTGTATTAAATTAATGGAACGAATTAAGATCATACCACACACTGCACTCGATCTTAAAAAATGGGATAAAGCCATTTTAAATTCGCCTTTTCCACTAGTGTTTGCCCAATCATTTTATTTAAATGCCACAGCGCCCAATTGGAAAGCACTGGTAATGGATAATTATAAAACGGTGATGCCCTTAACGCAAGCCAGCAAATTAAACATTAAATACCTTCATCAGCCTCCCTTTACATCGCAATTAGGAATTTACGGCGATGCAACAAAAAAAGATGTTGAAGAAATTGAAACGGTCCTTAAAAAGAATTATAAATTCATTGAGATAGAACAAAACGCCCACACAAATTTCCAAAAGAACGTAAAAGATAAACTCACTTACGTAATTGACTACAAAAAAGGCTATAAGTTCAACGATAATACCAAACGTAATATTTCAAAGGCCCATAAGCTCAATTGTAAAGTAAGCGAAGTAGTAGATCTTGAAAGTGTGCTTAAACTGGCCAAAAGCAAGATCATTCCTTGGTTAAAAAAAGAACATAAGGTTTCAGAAGGACATTGTTTGTTGTTTTTAAAATTAATAACCAATGCATTTCATGAACAGGCCCTCAAATGTTTTGTAACGATTGATGAAAAGGGCGCTCCTCAAGCGTTAGGATATTTTATTTATAATGATTTTCATGCCGTATTTTTGAAGGGCATGAGTTTTCATAAAAAGGACAATAACGGAAGCATGCATCTGCTAATGGATTACGCTATCCACTACTTTGAAACTAAAGTGAAGCTGTTTGATTTTGGAGGAGGAGCTGCAGCCGGTATTGCTACATTTTACAAAGGTTTGGGCGGAAAAGAATTAAAATACCAGGTGCTTAAAATAAATCAATTGCCTTGGCCATTAAAAATATTAAAGAAATAATTTTTTGAAACTACTTATACTCACACAATATTTCCCTCCTGAAGTGGGCGCTCCGCAAAATCGCCTCTTTGAATTGGCTCTACGTTTAAAAAGCGTTGGCGTTGATGTAACCGTTTTAACTGCTTTTCCTAATTACCCTCAAATGCAAATTTACAAAGGGTATGAAGGAAAAAATTATATGTATGAAGAAATGCAAGGTTTAAAAGTTCACAGAGCCTCTATTTATGTTTCTTCAAACCGTTCTATCATTTCACGCTTAAGAAATTATTTTTCGTTTGTAAGATCAAGTGTTAACGTCGGAAAAAAAAACCTGGAAGATCACTACGATTTTTTAATGTGCGAATCTCCGCCTTTATTCTTGGGTTATTCTGCAATGAGTTTGGCTAAAAGTAAAAATGCCAAACTTATTTTTAATGTGAGCGATCTTTGGCCCGAGAGTGCCGAAAAATTGGGCGTTGTAAATAATAAGTTCCTTTTAAAAATGGCTTATAACCTCGAAGCAAAGTTGTATAAACGTTCGGCTTTAGTTACCGGACAAACACAAGGCATTTGTAAAAATATTAATTCGCGTTTTCCTTCTGTAAAAACCTATTGGCTCCCAAATGGAGTTGATCTTGATTTTTATGATCCCGCCAAAATTGAAACTGCCAATTGGAGAACAAAGAATAACTTAATGCCAAACGATTTTATTGTGTTGTATGCCGGAATTATTGGTATTGCACAAGGCCTCGAAGTAATTTTAAAAGCTGCCGCACAATTAAAAGATAAACCGGCCGTTAAATTTGTGCTGTTAGGTAATGGACCCGAAAAAGAACGATTACAACAGTTAAAAGCACAAATGCAATTAACCAATGTGGTATTTATAGAAGGCGTTTCAAAAAATGAGATGCGAGGCGTTTTAAAAGAGGTGAATGCCGCTGTAATTCCATTACGCAAACTCGATCTGTTCCTTGGAGCTATTCCTTCTAAGATATTTGAGAACTTGGCCATGAAGATCCCTGTACTATTGGGCGTTGACGGAGAAGCGCGCGACTTATTTGTGAACCAAGGAAAATGCGCTTTATACGTGGAGCCTGAAAATGAAAACGATCTTGCTGCTGCAGTTTCTAAATTATATGAGGATAAAGCCTTGCAAAAAC
>JAGPDW010000239.1:0-3601 GCA_018057345.1 Bacteroidia bacterium
TGGAATGGTATCCTTAAATATTACATTTTAATTAATACAAATAACACCGGTTACAAATTAATTGATTCTGTTGGTGGGGCAACAAACGCATACATATATAATTATATAACTGGAAATAATTATCAAATATTTGTAAGGGCAATAAAAGACACAACGATATTAATTAGTAGCTCTTCAAACAAACTGGTATTTAGTTCCAGACCAAGACAAGAACCAACCTATTTAAATATAGATTATGTAACATCAGGCACTCCTTTAGACAATAACATCTATTTTAGGTTTAGCACAAATCCAACAGATGAGGTATCGAAATATGAGGCATACACTCTTGATGAAAACCGAAACCCCTTAAGTACAATAACACTTTCAAAAAACGACATTGACAAAAGAATTAATCTTGGGCTAATCGACAATGCAAAGCATCATATAGCAATTTCGGCTTATGATGTATGCAACAACATTTCATTTAATAGCGACACAAGTTCAAACATTATACTATCAGGATCCGAGTCAAATTACACTAGAGATTTGTCGTGGACTCCTTATTTCACGTGGAACAATGGCGTTAAAGAATACATAATTAACAGAGGCACAGGCGATAACGGAATATTTACATTTAATAATTGGAATGCAACACTTGATACCCTAATTAAAGACACAGATAATGTTCAATCTGTATTAAATGAGGGAATATGCTACTACATACAAGCCGTAAACGCAAGTGATAATACAATTGTAAGCAACTCAAATAGAATATGCCTTTCAGCATCGTTTACAGTTTTTATACCAAATGCATTTAAGCCAGATGGCATAAACCAAACATTTCGACCAGAAGGTTCGTTGATAGATTACAAAAAATCAACCATAAAGGTATTTAACAGATGGGGCCAACTAATATACGAAAATTATATACTTAATGGTTGGGACGGAATAGATGCAACAGGAGCAATTTGCCCACAAGGAGTTTATTATTATTACATAGAAATATTCAGCACCAAAGATGAAAAACAACTCAAACAAGGAACATTTACCCTACTCCGGTAAAGTAACATTTACAGATGTTGATATAAAAACATCATTCAAAAACAGAACGGCCATAAAAGAGTGGCTGAGTAAAGCAATAAAAAAAGAAGGCTATAAGCTTGGAGAATTGGGCTACAACTTTTGCTCTGACAACTATCTTTTGAACATAAACATAGAACACTTAAACCACGACTTTTATACAGATATTATTACATTTGAACTTAACGAAGGCAACGTTGTTATTGGTGATATATACATCAGTAACGACAGGGTAAAGGAAAATGCGCAAACAAACAACAACACATACCACAAAGAAATGTTGAGGGTATTGATTCATGGTGTACTGCACTTGTGTGGATACAAAGACAAAACAAAGAAAGAAGCAACATTGATGCGGGAGAAAGAAGACTATTACATATCTTTGCTCCAATAATTTACCATATTTCACGTGAAACACGTGAAAACAACACAAAACACTGATTTACAAATGTTTAACGAATATGACGTTATAGTAGTGGGTGCCGGACACGCAGGGTGCGAAGCAGCTGCTGCGGCCGCTAATTTAGGCTCGAAAGTTTTGCTGATAACCATGGACATGAACAAGATTGCACAGATGAGCTGTAATCCTGCAATGGGTGGTGTGGCCAAAGGACAAATTGTTAGAGAAATTGATGCACTTGGTGGATACTCTGGAATAGTAACCGACAAAAGTACGATACAATTTAGGATGCTTAACCTTAGTAAGGGGCCTGCAATGTGGAGCCCAAGGGCACAAAACGACCGCATGTTATTTGCACAATACTGGAGAGAGAAATTAGAAGAAACTCCGAATGTGGATTTTTGGCAAGACATGGTTAAAGAAATTATTGTTGAAGACGGAAAGGCTTGCGGTGTAATAACAGGCATGGGTCAAAAAATAAAATCACGTTCGGTAGTACTAACCAACGGAACATTTTTAAATGGTATTATTCATATTGGAACAAAACAATTTGGTGGTGGTAGAATAGGTGAAAAATCAGCAAGCGGATTAACCGAACAATTAATTGGTTTGGGATTTGAAAGTGGAAGAATGAAAACAGGAACCCCACCGAGGGTTGATGGAAGAAGTTTGGATTATAGCAAAATGGAAAAACAGGATGGTGATGAAAATCCTTCTAAGTTCTCCTATAGCGATGAAACAACGGCTGTGAAAAACCAACGCCCGTGTTGGATTACCTACACAAACCCAAATGTACATGATGTATTAAGAACAGGATTTGACGATTCGCCTATGTATGCCGGAAGAATACAAGGTTTAGGTCCGCGATATTGCCCAAGCATTGAAGATAAAATTAACAGATTTGCCGAAAGAGATAGACACCAAATATTTGTTGAGCCCGAAGGCTGGAGTACTGTTGAAATATATGTTAATGGATTCTCTACTTCGTTGCCAGATGAAATACAACATAAAGCAATACAATTAATTCCAGGTTTTGAAAAAGCCAAACTGTTTAGGCCAGGTTATGCAATAGAATATGATTATTTTCCGCCTACACAATTAAAGCTTACGCTAGAAACCCATTTAATTAAGAACCTGTTTTTTGCCGGCCAAATAAACGGAACAACAGGATACGAAGAAGCCGCATGCCAAGGATTAATTGCTGGTATTAATGCACATCAAAATGTAACAGAAAAAGAAGCCTTTATTTTAAAAAGAAGCGATGCTTACATTGGAGTGTTAATTGATGATTTGGTAAATAAAGGAACTGATGAACCTTATAGAATGTTTACTTCTAGGGCAGAATATAGAATTATGCTGCGCCAAGATAATGCGGATATACGACTTACAGAAAAAGGATATCAACTTGGATTGGCAAAGGCAGAAAGCTTGCAAAGGGTTGAGAAAAAAATTAAAGATACAGATGAAATAATTGGTTACTTCAAAAAAACATCTGTAACACCCACAGAAATTAATCCGATGTTGGAAGGGTTAGGAACTACAACTATTCCTCAAAACTATAAATTAGATGCCATTTTAAGCAGACCACAAGTAGAGCTAAAAAACATAACTGACGCGTTGCCAGAACTTAATGCCTACCTTAATAAGTTTAATGATGACGCTTTGTTGCAAGCCGAAGTATTACTAAAATACGAAGGCTATTTAGAAAAAGAAAAACAAGTAGTTGAAAAAATGAACAGGTTAGAAGATGTTAACATCCAAGATGATTTTGATTACCTAAGCGTTCAATCTATATCAAAAGAAGCAAGAGAAAAACTACACAAACAACGGCCTAAAACATTAGGACAGGCTTCACGCATTAGTGGAATTTCTCCTGCTGATGTTTCGGTGCTCATGGTTCATATTGGTAGATAACTTTTAGAAAGTAAACAACCTGTACAAAACCAATTTTTAATTACCACCTTATTTTTATTTTATTTGCCGTAATGGAAAACCTTAATACCTGCTTAGTTTGTAACCATAATCAATTAACCAAAGAGTTAACTTGTAAAGACTTTGTGGCTACTGGCCAACAATTCGATTTATATCGTTGTACAAATTGCTCATTTTTATTTACAAACCCAAGGCCATCGGTTGCAG
>JAGPDW010000086.1:0-12571 GCA_018057345.1 Bacteroidia bacterium
GAAACACTAACAACCGCTTGATTAGTACATGTACCGTTTGAACCAACAACTGTATAAGTTGTGTTTGATGGCGGCGTAACAATAACGGCAGCACCTGTAAAACTTCCCGGAAACCAAGTATATGTTGTTGCACCAATAGCAGTAAGTGTAGTTGAATTACCTGCACAGATCACAGTTGGGCTTGCACTAGCAGAAACTATTGGCAATGGATTAACTGATAATGAAACTGTTTTTGTATCGGTACAATTTCCAATTGCACCAACAACTGTATAGATTGTACTTCCCACCGGAGAAACTGTTACCGTACCGCTGGAAAGATTTCCGGGATTCCATGTATATGAAGTTGCGCCACCTGTACTTAATGTTGCTGTATTACCTAAACAAATGGAAGCCGGAGTTGCTATAGGATTTAATGTTGGAGAAATATTTACAGACACTATTGCCACCGCAGTTGCCGTACAGCCTGCTGCATTAGATCCTGTAACGGTATAATTTGTTGTAGATGCAGGTGTAACTGTTACCGGGGTGCCAATTAATGCTCCCGGATTCCATGTGTAAGTTAATGCACCCAGTGCGGATAATGTACTTGAATTTCCACTACACAATACCGTGGGCGTACTACTTGCTGTTACAGTAGGATTTGCATTCACCACCAAGGAAACAGTTAATGAACTTGTACAACTTCCGTTTGCGCCCGTTAATGTATATGTTGTATTACTCGCAGGTGTAACCACAATTACCGGTGTGGTTAAAGCTCCCGGATTCCACGTGTAAGATGTTGCACCACTTCCCGTAAGCGTTGCCGAATTACCGGCGCAAATTGCAGTGGAAGATGCGTTAATATTTAATGTTGGTGTTGGTGTAACAGCAAATGAAACTGTTAGCGTTGTTGGACATAACAAAGCATTTACTGCTGTAACTGTATATATGGCAGTTGCTGTTGGTGTGATAACTAAAGTTGGAGATATAACAAATCCAGGCATCCAAGTATAACTTACAGCACCACTCGCTACTAATTGTGCAGTTCCACCGCTACTGCTGCAAACTGTTGTAGGTGTTGCAACAATGCTCACTGTTGGTCCATTACTTACTGTTACCTGAACTGTCTCTGTGTCAAAGCAAGAAAGTAGTTGTCCGGTAACTGTATAAATTGTTGTTGCTGCAGGAGTAACTACAACATTTGATCCATTTAAATTACCCGGTTGCCATGTATACGTAATCGCTCCACTTGAAAACAAATTAGCATTGCCTCCCGGACAAACTGTTGATGCACTACTAAATGCCGAAACGGTTGGTGACGAAATAACAGTTATTCCAATTGTTGACTGTCCAGGACATCCTGCGTTCGAACCAAGAACCGTATAATTTGTGCTTGCTGTTGGACTAACAACAACAAGTGATCCTGTTAAAGATCCAGGCAACCAAGTATAAGTTGTAGCTCCACTCGCCGTTAAGGTTACTGAACCACCAGAGCAAAGAACATTACTACTTGAATTTACCGCTATTGTTGGATTTCCATTCACAACTACTTGCAATGTTTGAGAAACCGTGCACGTTGATGTATTGCCTGTAATTGTATATACGGTTGTGGCTGTTGGACTAACAGCAACTGTTGAGGAGTTTGAGACGGGTACCGTTGACCAAGTATAATTTGTGGCTCCCGTTGCGGTAAGCACCGAAACCGTATTGCTCCCAGCCGAACAAATTGAAGTTGGTGTTGCAAAGGCTCCTAACGGAGGCACGAACGCAAGTCGAACTATACGTGTTACAGGATTACATGCACCAACAGGATTCATTGACAACGTGTAATCACCCGCTACTGGCGTGGTAATAGTTTGATTGGTATTATTAACGATCGCACTAAGTGGTGGTCCATTCCATACATATGGATTTAATCCACCTGGGGCAGACAGTGTAGCTGTTGTTGCACAGGGAGCTTGAACATTTACAGTTAAAGTTGGCGCAGGAAAAACAGTTGAATTATTTACAGTGATACCAAAATTGGTACAATTAGAATCAAAATATGCATAACCATAGTGTCCGCCAAAAGTACAATCACCAACTGTTACTTCGATCGTAACACACGAATTAATAAATGCGGTAAGATCGATAGAATATTTTTGCCATGATGTATTGAATTTATCAGGAGGGCTATTTGTATTTGCACTCCATGTAGTTGGTCCGGTCCCGGGACATCCTGCGCTTGGAGGAGTTATACTAAACACAGGACATGTTTGCAAAATTCCAATGCAATCGCGAACTCGCACATACATATAAGGCTGTTCACAGCAACCATGAACACCATTCATTACTGCAATGTACGCAAACTCATAAAGAAAATTTGATGCTGTTACAGGGAAACCTTGCGTCAACCTAACAACATTAAAATTTGGATTTGCAAAATTACCATCATTCAGTTTTACAACTTTGTTTCCGGGAAAAGGCGAGTTAGGTATTGCACCAACAATAGGATCAAAAAATGGAGTTGTTTGAATAACAAAATTTGGAGCGCCTAAAACTGTTGAAGTTGGTAAGGGTCCATAATTACATGCAAGTGATGTTGAATTATTACTGCCGATAGTTGCGTTCCAACCGGTAAGATTCCCTAATTCAAAACCTTCGTTAACACAAGGTGCAGCATTTGTCCAGTTATTTTGATTCGGTATACGTGAAGAATAATTAGACGAAGCTTGGTTGGCTTTTACTAAATGATATTTACTATTTACAAAATTTCTTTTTTGCAGAAACATAAATCCTTGGTAATCTCCCGGATCGAATACCTGTTGGCGCATTTGCATAAACGCGGCCTGCTCATCAAAACCTTTTAAAGAGTCTTTCGTAAAAACATAATTGATGTTGATTTGTGAATACGATAGTATCGTCGAAAAAATAAACACTAGGAAAAACCCTAAGTTTCTTAAGTTAATTTTACTCATTGAAATTAATTTTCTGTATCTCAATATTAATGAATTTTTCGCTAACTTTTTAGCCAAAATTCACTGGTAAACTGCTTAATTTTTTGTTCGTTATATTTTAACGAATTGTCTAAAAACAGAAAAGGTTGCCTTTTAAGCAACCTTTTCATATAATGTTAAATTTAACGTTTTATTCTTCAGTAGCAGTTTCTTTACCTTCAGTTTTACTATCCGTTTTTTTAGCGCGGCTACGACGAGTTTTTGGTTTTTTAGCTTCGCCAGTTGGTTTTGTATTTGTGTAAATCTCATTGAAATCAACCAATTCAATTAAAGCCATTTCAGCAGCATCACCTTGTCTGTTACCGGTTTTAATGATACGTGTGTATCCACCTTTTCTTTCGCCAACTTTTGCAGCAACATCTTTAAATAAAGTGCCAATAGCATCTTTATTTTGAAGATAAGCGTACACAGTTCTTCTGTTATGTTGACTATCCACCTTACCTTTTGTGATCAATGGCTCAACGTATAAACGTAAAGCTTTTGCCTTTGCTAAAGTGGTAAATATGCGCTTGTGCTCAATTAAAGATATAGCCATATTAGCTAACATAGCTTTTCTATGAGCGCTTTTGCGACCTAAATTATTTATTTTATCTCCGTGTCTCATTGTGTTATGGTTTATGAACTATGACAGATGAATGTCACAAGTCAAAATTATTAATCCTTGTCTAATTTATATTTTGCAACGTTCATACCAAATTGTAAACCTTTAGTTTGTACAAGGTCTTCTAATTCAGTTAATGACTTTTTACCAAAGTTGCGGAATTTCAATAGGTCGTTCTTATTGAATGATACAAGCTCGCCTAATGTTTCAACATCTGCAGCTTTCAAGCAATTTAATGCACGAACTGAAAGATCCATGTCAACTAACTTGGTTTTCAATAACTGACGCATGTGTAAACTTGTTTCGTCAAATTCTTCTTCATTACGTTTTTCTTCTGCGTCAAGAGTGATCTTTTCATCAGAGAATAACATGAAGTGGAATATCAAGATCTTCGCTGCTTCTTTTAAAGCTTCCTTTGGATGAATAGAACCATCAGTAATGATATCTAATATCAAACGTTCAAAGTCAGTTTTTTGCTCAACACGGTAGTTCTCGATAGTGTACTTTACATTCTTAATTGGAGTGTAAATAGAATCGATAAAAATAGTACCGGCAGAAGCATTGTTTGTTTTGTTCTCTTCAGCAGGAACATAACCACGTCCTTTTTCAATGGTGATCTCGATCTTTAAACGAACAGCCACATCACAATTGAAGATAACTAGATCCGGATTTAAAATTTGGAAACCATTCACATATTTTCCGATATCTCCAGCTGTGAATTTTTCGCTACCTGCGAAATGCACAACAACTTTTTCGATATCATGATTATCAATTTGTTTTTTGAAACGTACTTGTTTTAAGTTAAGTATGATCTCAGTAACATCTTCAACAACACCTTTGATCGTTGAAAATTCATGATCAACACCTTCTATTTTAATGCTAGTGATAGCAAAACCTTCCAATGACGATAACAAAATACGGCGTAAAGAATTCCCTATAGTGATACCAAAACCGGGCTCTAGTGGTCTGAATTCAAATTGTCCTTCAGTCTCCGTAGAGTTGATCATGATAACCTTGTCAGGTTTTACGAAATTTAAAATTGCCATATTATATAGTTTATTAAGTTATAAAAATTAAAAATTACTTAGAGTACAACTCGACGATCAATTGTTCCTTGATGTTCTCAGGAATTTGTGATCTTTCAGGGCGGTTCATGTATTTGCCTGTCATAGTTCCTTTATCGAAATCCATCCAAGCATATTTATTAACTGTACCGGCGATTGAGTTCACTATAGGCTCAAGTGATCTCGATTTTTCACGAACACTAACAACATCACCCGGTTTTAGAGTGTATGAAGCTACGTTTACTACTTCACCATTCACATTTATGTGGGCATGAGAAACCAATTGACGAGCAGCACGACGACTAGGCGCAATTCCCATACGGTAAACTACGTTATCTAATCTGCTTTCTATTAATTGCAATAACACTTCACCAGTGATACCATGAGAACGTGCAGCTTTATCGAAGATACGAGCAAACTGTTTCTCAAGTATTCCATACGTGTATTTTGCTTTTTGCTTTTCCATTAACTGAATTGCATACTCACTTTGTTTAGCACGTTTTTTAGTGTTACCATGTTGCCCCGGAGGGTAATTCTTTTTTTCTAACGCTTTGTCAGGACCAAATATTGGTTCCTTGAACTTACGAGCGATTTTTGATTTTGGACCAGTGTACCTTGCCATTTTAAATAATTGTTCTTTTCTTTTTTCTTTTTTTATTATTTAAGTTACATGAGCTTTACCCCGTAACTCCAAACCCTGTGACCTAACAGGGCTGGCTTATTTATTCCGTTGGAAAAATTCCTTCAGAATGAATTTCTTATTATACGCGACGACGCTTCGGAGGACGACATCCGTTGTGAGGCATTGGTGTAATGTCCACAATTTCCGAAACCTCGATACCAGATGCAGCGATGCTACGAATAGCACTTTCTCTACCTGCACCAGGACCTTTTACATAAACTTTTACTTTACGTAAACCTGCTTCAAACGCTACTTTACCACAATCAGACGCAGCCATTTGAGCAGCATAAGGTGTGTTCTTTTTTGAACCACGGAATCCCATTTTACCAGCACTGCTCCAAGAGATAACTTGTCCTGCAAGGTTGGTCAACGAAATAATAATATTATTGAACGTAGCGTTGATATGCATTTCTCCGCTCGCCTCTACCTTTACAGTTCTCTTACGAGTTGAAGTTTTTGCTGCAGGTGTAGTTTGTTGTTGTTGTTTAGCCATTGTATTTAAATACTATACTTAATTATTACTTAGTCGCCATTTTCTTATTGGCAATTGTTTTACGACGTCCTTTACGAGTACGTGCGTTTGTTTTTGTGCGTTGTCCACGAACCGGTAAACCGTTACGGTGACGTTGACCGCGATTGCTATTTATATCCACCAAGCGTTTAATATGCAATTGAACTTCTGAACGCAGTGCACCTTCAACTTTAAAACCTGTGTTTATAAAGTTACGGATCGCGTTTTGCTCATCATCGCTCCACTCAGATACCTTTTTATTATGGTCAATTCCACAATCATCAAGGATCTTTGCAGCTCTGCTTGGGCCAATGCCGAAGATATAGGTTAATCCTATAACTCCTCTTTTATTTTTTGGTAGATCTATACCAGCTATACGTGCCATATTTTCTCTTTAATTATTAAAAATTACTTTTGTCTTTGTTTGAATTTTGGTGTTTTCTTGTTGATCACATACAATTTCCCTTTGCGGCGTACAATGATGCAATCCACACTTCTTTTCTTTATTGATGCTTTTACTTTCATCGCTTCTTTTTTTTAATTCTTAGTTCTTAAACCTAAAACCTATTTCTATTTGTATCTAAATGTTATTCTTCCTTTTGTTAAGTCGTAAGGACTCATTTCCAACTTCACTTTATCACCCGGTAAAATTTTGATGTAGTGCATCCTCATTTTTCCCGAAATATGTGCCGTTATAATATGTCCATTCTCTAATTCTGCACGAAACATTGCGTTACTTAACGCTTCTATAATAGTTCCATCTATTTCAATGTTCGCTTGTTTCGCCATATGTTATCCTTGTTGAACCATCATAGCATTAGCGCCACGACCCTTTATCCTACCCGATTTCATCAACCCATCGTAGTGACGATTCAATAAATAAGTTTCAATTTGTTGCAATGTATCTAGCACCACACCTACTAATATCAATAACGATGTTCCACCGTAAAAATCAGCGAACGCACTATTAACTCCTAGTTTTTCAGCAAATGAAGGCATGATAGCAACACCTGCAAGGAATAATGATCCAGGCAATGTAATGCGGTTCATAACTGCGTCAATAAATTCAGCTGTTTTATTCCCTGGTTTAACACCTGGTATAAATCCACCATTACGTTTCATATCATCGGCTAAGTTTTTTGGATTAACCATGATAGCTGTATAGAAGTACGTAAATAAAATAATGAGAACGGCGAAGATCAAATTATACCAAAAACCATAACGATCTTGAAATATGCCACCTGTGCTGCTAGAGAAACCTGCAACTGCTGCCGGAATGAACATAATAGCTTGGGCGAAAATGATAGGCATAACACCCGCTGCATTTACTTTTAAAGGAATGTATTGACGAACTCCACCATATTGTTTGTTTCCAACAATTTTCTTGGCGAATTGCACCGGTATTCGGCGTGTACCTTGGACGAGTAAAATACAACCAACAATTACCATCAACAACAATACAATCTCAATTAAGAAAATTATCAAACCACCGTTACCGGAAGTTCTTGATTTTACTTCAGATAAAAATGCAAATGGTAAACGTGAAATAATACCGATCATGATGATCAAAGAGATTCCATTACCTAAACCTTTATCAGTGATACGCTCACCAAGCCACATTACGAACATTGTACCTGTAACAAGGATCAAAATAGTTTGCACCCACCACATTGTTGAAGTATCGGCAAAAGCGTTTGGAGCAGTTTGTTTGATAGATGCAATGTAACCCGGAGCTTGAACAGCCGTAACACCAATAGTTAATAAACGAGTGAACTGGTTTATTTTCTTACGACCACTTTCTCCATCGCGTTGAAGTTTTTGGAAGTAAGGAACCGCCATTCCTAATAACTGGATGATGATAGATGCTGTAATGTATGGCATGATGCCCAATCCGAATACAGATGCACGTAAGAACGCACCTCCTGCAAACATATTGATCAATCCTACCAAACCACCAGAATCGCCAGCATTCTCGCGAGCACTATCAAGTGCAGCGATGTCAATACCAGGTAAAACAACATAAGAACCCAAACGGTAAACCAAGATCAACGCAAGCGTCATCAAGATCCTTTGTCTTAGTTCTTCAATTGCCCAAATATTGCGTAACGTATCTAAAAAACGCTTCATAGTTTATTTTACTTGAGTTGCTACTCCGCCTTTATCTTCAATTGCTTTCTTAGCAGTTGCTGTGAATGCGTGTACTTTGATATCTAATTTCGATTTCAATTCGCCCTTACCTAAAATTTTGATACGGTCGTTCTTGCTTGCTAAACCACTTTTTATTAAAAGTTCGTTTGTAATTTCACTTGCTTTTAATTTATCAGCCAATTGCTGAATTGTTGACAAATTTATTCCGCGATATTCAACACGGTTAACGTTCTTAAAACCAAATTTTGGTAAACGACGTTGTAATGGCATTTGACCACCTTCAAAACCACGCTTTGTAGAGTGCCCAGAACGTGATTGAGCACCTTTGTGTCCACGTGTTGCAGTTCCACCGCCGCCAGAACCCTGACCGCGACCACGACGGAAGTTATTTTTTACTGAACCTTTTGAAGGTCTTAATGAGTTTAATTTCGACATCTTACTTTATTTAAATACTTTCTACTTTCAATAAATGCATCACCTTGGCGATCATTCCATCAACCGAGGGACTAGTTTGTTTTTCTACAACTTGGTAAGTTTTTTTAAAACCAAGTGCAGTTAATGTTGCGCGTTGAGCCGGAGACCTTTTTGCGAAACTTTTTACTAATGTTAATTTTACTTTTGACATCTTCTTATAAATTAACCGTTAAATACTTTATCTAAAGTAATACCACGTTGTTGCGCTACTGTAATAGAATCACGCATTTTTGTTAACGCATCAAGAGTTGCTTTAACCACGTTGTGTGGATTAGACGAACCTTTTGACTTTGCTAATACATCGGTAATACCAACACTCTCTAATACTGCGCGCATTGCACCACCCGCAATTACACCGGTACCATGAGCTGCAGGCTTTAAAAACACACGTGCACCACCAAATTTACCTTCTTGCGAATGTGGAACTGTTCCGTGTAATATAGAAACCTTTACTAAGCTCTTCTTTGCATCTTCGATGCCTTTAGTGATAGCATCAGTTACTTCGTTTGCTTTACCAAGACCATGACCGATAACACCTTTTTCGTTACCAACCACAACAATAGCAGCAAAACTAAAGTGACGACCACCTTTTGTTACTTTGGTTACACGTTGTATCGCAACCAATTTGTCTTTTAATTCTATTTCGCTCGATTTAACGCGCTTTACTCCTTCTTTAGACATCTTATCAGTTTTTCAAATTAAAATTTTAAACCATTTTCGCGAGCAGCATCAGCCAAAGCTTTGATGCGGCCATGATAAATAAAACCATTTCTATCAAAAACGATCTCATTGATACCTGCAGCAACAGCTCTTTCGGCGATAAGTTTACCCACCAATTTCGCTTTTTCTGTTTTTGTTCCTTTAGTAGATTTCAAACTTTTATCATTTGTACCTGCGGCGATAATAGTTTTACCTTCTGCATCTAAAACAATTTGCGCATAGATCTCAGAATTACTTTTGTAAACTGAAAGTCTATGTTGTTTTGTTGTTGTCTTAAGAGATTTCTTGATCCTATGTTTCAAGCGTTCTCTTTTTTCTATTTTATTTAATGCCATCTCTTAATTTTTAAGTATTATTTCTTAGCTGCTGATTTACCTGCTTTTCTACGCAATACTTCTCCAGCAAACTTGATACCTTTTCCTTTGTATGGTTCAGGCTTACGTAAGCTACGAATTTTAGCTGCTACCATTCCTAATAATGCGTTATCGTGGCTTTCCAAAATAACTTTAGGGTTTGCACCTTTTTCAGATGTTGTAGTTACTTTAATTTCGGTTGGTAACTGAAAATTAATATTATGGGAGTAACCTAATGATAATTCCAACATTTGACCTTTGTTAGAAGCACGGTAACCTACACCTACTAATTCTTGTTCAGTTTTGTAACCTTCACTTACACCTTTTACCATGTTAGCAATTAAAGCGCGGTATAAACCGTGCAATGCTCTATGACGTTTTTGATCAGTTGGGCGAGATACGGTAATGATACCGTCTTTCACTTCAACTGTGATGTCTGAATCCATTTTTTGAGTTAGAGTTCCTTTTGGACCTTTAACTGTTACAGTTCCTTTACCTGGTGTAACTTCTACACCTTTTGGTACTGTAATTGGGGCTTTTCCTATACGTGACATTTTCTTTCCTCCTATTGATTAAGAAATATAACATAAAACTTCACCGCCTACTTTCATTTTCTTAGCTTCCTTATCGGTCATAACACCTCTAGAAGTAGAAATAATGGCTATTCCTAAGCCATTTAGTACACGTGGAATCGAATCAACTCCTGAGTACTTACGTAAACCGGGACTAGAAACGCGATCTAATGTACGTATCGCAGATTGATGAGATACCGGATGGTATTTCAACGCGATCTTAATTAGACCTTGTTTGTTAGTTGTTTCTTCGAATTTGTAATTTAAGATGTAACCTTTTTCGAAAAGGATCTTAGTGATCTCCTTTTTAAGGTTTGAGGCTGGAACCTCTACTACCCTGTGATTAGCCTTAATAGCGTTTCTAACGCGTGTTAAGTAGTCTGATACTGTATCTGTCATTTTTTTAAGTTTATATGTTATTCCAAGTCAATGGAATAATTATATTAAACAATATATATTATTTCCTATAAAATAGGACGGCAAAGGTACTAAACTTTAGCCAACCTACAAATTTATTATTCTACCAGCTTGCCTTAGTAAGTCCCGGGATCAAGCCAAATAGCACCATTTCGCGGAAAGTAACACGACTTACCCCAAAAGTACGCATGTAACCTCTAGGACGACCTGTTAATTTACAACGATTACGCATGCGTATTTTGCATGAATTACGGGGTAATTTTTGCAGATCCGTGTAATTTCCAGCGTCTTTTAGCGCTTTGCGTTTATCGGCGTATTTATCTACCAGTTTTTTACGTTTGACCTCGCGGGCCTTCATTGATTCTTTTGCCATCTTTTATTTTTTGAACGGAATTCCAAATTCGGTTAATAATGCTAATGCCTCTTTATCTGTTGGTGCAGAAGTAACAAAAGTAATGTCCATACCTTGGATCTTAGTTACTTTATCGATATCGATCTCAGGGAAAATGATCTGCTCAGTAATACCTAATGTATAGTTACCATGGCCATCAAATCCTTTGTTGTTTACACCTTTAAAATCGCGGATACGAGGTAATGATGAAGCAACCAAACGATCTAAGAATTCATACATTTTATCGCCACGTAATGTTACACGAACACCAATAGCTACACCTTTACGTAATTTAAAGTTCGAGATATCCTTTGTAGAATAAGTAGGCACAGCTTTTTGACCGGTAATAGTGGTCATTTCTTTTACAGCTGATTCTATCATTTTCTTATCAGATACTGCATCACCAATACCTTGGTTGATACAAATTTTTTCCAATTTCGGAACCTGCATTACGGTTTTGTAGTTGAACTGAGTTTGTAAGTTCTTTACGATCTCGTCACGGTATTTACCTTTTAAGCGCGGTTTGTAAGTTGTTGCTGCCATTATTTAACTGCCTCCTTCGTTTTTTTAGAATAACGTTCTGTTTTTCCTGTTTTTTCGTCGGTTCTGCGACCTAAACGAACGGTTTTACCACCTTCAACAAACATTAAGTTTGAAATATGGATCGAACCTTCTTTTTTTGTGATACCACCGTTAGTGTTCTTTGCGCTAGGCTTTTCGCTTTTGCTGATCAAATTCACACCTTCTACAATAACACGATTCTTTTTTGTATCAATAGAGATGATCTTACCTTCCTGGCCTCTTGATTCGCCTGAAATGACCTTAACGGTGTCTCCTTTTTTTAATATTAACTTTTTCATCTTTTTAATTTCTTTTATAGTACCTCTGGTGCTAACGAGATAATTTTCATGAATTGCTTATCACGTAATTCACGAGCTACCGGCCCAAAAATACGTGTACCACGGATCTCGTCAGTTGCGCTCAATAACACTACTGCGTTATCGTCGAAACGGATATATGATCCATCAGCACGGCTTATTTCTTTTTTCACGCGTACGATCACTGCTTTGCTTACAGTACCCTTTTTAACGTTACCACTAGGTAAAGCATGTTTTACGGTTACAACTACTTTATCGCCAATTGACGCATAACGTTTTCTTGTACCACCTAAAACACGTATCACCAATACTTCTTTAGCACCGCTATTATCTGCAACTGCTAATCTTGATTCGTTTTGTATCATTTCTTAATTCTATTTAACGTTAAAAATTATTTAACTTTTTCTACAATCGTTACTAAACGCCATTTTTTTGTCTTGCTCATTGGGCGTGTTTCAGCAATTGTAACTGTATCGCCAATACTACATTCGTTCTTCTCATCGTGTGCAACGAACGTACTAGTTTTGTTAAGGAACTTACCGTACTTAGGGTGTTTCACTTTACGCATCACAGCCACAACAATACTTTTGTCCATTTTATTACTAGTAACTATACCAGTTTTTTCTTTTCTTAAATTTCTTTCTATTTCCATGTTTTACAAGCGGATTATTTTTTGGTTGCTTTACGTTTTGTGGCCTCGGTTAGCAAACGAGCGATATTACGACGGTTAATGCGAAGCAATATTGGATTCTCTAAAGGAGAAACACCGTGATTTACTTTCATCT
>JAGPDW010000240.1:0-3597 GCA_018057345.1 Bacteroidia bacterium
CGCTTTCACTACGCTTAATCAGAACCCAACAAGCGGTAGAACTACCAGAAATCTTTATACAAAAGAAAGAGGTGGTATTCGTTTTGGTGTTAGAGGATTTGTAGGTATCGAATACTTTGTGTTCTCTAAAATATCAGTAGCTGCAGAATACGGTTGGGGTTACTCAGTAACAACAAGAAGAGGTGCTAAATCTACTCGTGAAGTATTTGTGAATGGTCAAAATGGCCCTTCAGTTTTCCAGGAAGAAGTTAACGCTGACAACGCTGAAAAAACAAAAGGTTTCTCAGTTGATAATAACGCAGGTAACATCTTCTCAATGAATAATACATTGGGTGGTAACACTAACTTAAGTGGTGGTGCAGGTGCTATCATGTTAATATTCCATTTCTAAATCAATAAACCAAATAAATAAAAAATAAATAATTTAAATATAAAAGTCATGAAAAAATCATTATTAGCTCTTACTCTTCTTACAGCGATGTTCTTCTCGTGTAAGAAAGAAACAACAACCGATTTTACTGCTACAGACGTTACAGGAACAACTTTAGTTAAAGGTACTTTTACTAAAAGAGTTATTACTCCCGATGGTAGTGGTAACTGGGTAACTACAACAAAAATACCTGCTGCTGGTGTTTCAGTTCAAATTAAAGTAAACAAAAGTCAATTATATCCTGCTTCTATAGCTCAAGGTGCTGATGTGTATTCTGCAACTTCTGATGCAAATGGTAATTGGGCAATGACTATTAAATCAAACGCAACCGGTGTTCAAGGTTACGTTACAATGAATGGATTTAATGGTACTCAAGACACTATCATTAACGGTGTTACTAAAACAGGATTATACGCGAATTATTTTGGTAATACTCCGGGTAATACAACTTTCTTCATGGGAACTACTTATGACTTTGGTGTGTGGAACTTTGTTGCATCAAACTTAACTTCAAACCCTAACAACATCATGATCGGTAGCGCTGCTGTTACAGGTTCTGTTAGTCTTACTCACTTCTTAAAAACTGTTACAACAGGTACTGCTGCTTCAGTAGCATTTGGTGCAACCAATACAGCTATTGGCGCTGGAACAACTGTTTATTTAGCGTTTGACATGGATCCAACGATCTTAACTACAAAAATGTATACTACTACTACAAATGCTAGCGGTTATTATACATTTAACCTAGCTACTGTTGCAATGAATACTTCAGGTTTCAATAATCAAGATGCTACTATCTGGGTTGCTGACTATACTGGAACAAAAGATAGTATTATGACAATCAACGGTGGTGCTGGATCGGTTATTCCGGGAAGCAGCAAGCCGGGTGTGTTTGGTAATGCTCAAACTACACAGTTCTCTTTATACAACAACGAAGTACGTAACAACGCTCATATTAATTTAGGTGGATTTACTGCAAACTAATTTGTTGCAATAATATAATTTTAAAAAGGCTCCGTTTACGGAGCCTTTTTTTTGCTCTTTTCTTTTATAGGATTTCATTTGATACCACCCTTCAAAAAATATAAGGATCCTTGAAGGACAAAATTTCTCGTCCAGCATTAACAGCTGTATTAAAGGTAAGACAGAGGACACTATGTTCAGTGAGAAGATAATTCATATTAACATAAACTCCAGATCCCCTTTGTGAGTTTTCCGGAGTATATCCGGTGATTGGGACGCCCAAATAGAAATAATAATTTTGTATGCTAAATAATAAAAAAGCCCCTAAGGTCCACTCAGAGGCTTTAAATAATTAAGTGATCAGGCTATTTAGCGGCTTCCTTGGCAGCTTTAATTTTAGCTTTAATGTTATCAGTGGTTAAAGAACCCGGACGCTCTATAGGCGAACTGGTTGCTCTATCCCAAATTAAACTTGCTAATACACCTAAAGACCTGCTAACACCAAACAATACTGTGTAGAAATCAAACTCATGCATTCCGTAGTGAACTAATAATGCGCCTGAATGAGCATCTACATTTGGCCAAGGATTTTTGATCTTGCCTGTACCTTCTAAAATAGGAGGGGCAACTTCGTAAACCATTTGAACTATTTCGCAAATATCATCATGCTTGATCCATGTTTTATAAAAATCCTGCTGAGCAGTGAAGCGCGGATCTGTTTTACGCAATACAGCATGACCGTATCCCGGTACAACTTTTCCTTCGGTTAAAGTTTTTTTTATGTACTCGGCAATTTGTTCTTTAGTTGGTAACCCTCCTCCTAAATTCTCTTTCAATTCCATTATCCAATTCAATACTTCTTGGTTTGCCAAGCCATGTAATGGACCAGCCAAACCATTCATACCTGCAGCAAATGCTAAGTATGGATCGCTTAAAGCAGAACCTACTAAATGAGTAGTGTGGGCTGAAACGTTTCCTCCTTCATGATCAACGTGAATGGTTTGATATAAGCGCATTAAACGTTTGAAATCAACTTGATCGTAACCTAGCATGTGCGCAAAGTTTGCTGCCCAGTCTAATTTATGATCAGGCTCAATATGAACGCCGCCTTTATATTTACGACGATAGATATATGCTGCGATCCTTGGTAATCGTGCAATTAGATTCATAGAATCTTCATATGCATAATCCCAATAATCTTTTTTACTCATTCCTTTTGCATACGCCTTTGCAAAAACGCTTTCAGTTTGCATGGCCATTACACCAATAACAAACTGTGTCATTGGATGTGTATCAGGAGGTAATTTTTCAATTACATCGAAAACATGCTTTGGTACGTTATTACGTTTGGTCCATTCAGCGGTAATAAATGTTACATCGTCTTGTGTAGGTAACTCACCAACAAGCATCAAATAAAAAATACCTTCTGGTAGCGGTTCAGATCCACCAGGTGCTTTTGGTAATTGCTTACGCAATTCAGGGATACTGAATCCTCTAAAGCGAATTCCTTCTTCAGGGTCTAATCGCGATGTTTCGGTAACCATACCTACCATGCCACGCATACCTTGGTATACTTGGGCTACAGTGATCTCGCCTAATTTTAGGTCACCATTATTTTTAATAATATCTTTGATCTCGGCCGACAGAACTTCTGCCTTAGCTTTGAATTTCTCTTTTAATTTGTCCATAGAAAATCGGTAATTAACTCCTGCTAATTTAATCAGTGTGTTTAAAATAAACTAATATTGAACGCTAAATTATTTTAAATATTTAAATGAATCTCCAATGAAACGAGCAGAATCACCTAGTTGTTCCTCAATACGTAAAAGTTGGTTGTATTTAGCTATCCTATCGGTACGGCTGGCCGAGCCAGTTTTTATCTGCCCACAATTAAATGCAACCGAAAGGTCTGATATTGTAGTATCCTCGGTTTCGCCGCTTCTGTGGCTCATTACTGAGGTATAACTATTAGTATGAGCTAATTGCACGGCATTTGCAGTTTCGGTTAATGTACCAATTTGATTAACTTTTACCAAGATCGAATTAGCAACACCTTTTTCAATCCCTTTTGAAAGGAAATCTACGTTGGTCACAAAAAGATCATCTCCTACTAATTGGGTAGTAGAGCCTATTTTATCGGTTAATAATTTCCATCCATTCCAATCATCTTCGGCGCAACCGTCTTCAATAGAAAGAATAGGGTA
>JAGPDW010000087.1:0-12505 GCA_018057345.1 Bacteroidia bacterium
GCTTTAAGTTCCGGAGAAAAATCCTCATTCGCATTAATGGGTTTTGTAGTGAATTCAAAACCTAGGCTCTTTAATAACTCTTGTCTACGAGGTGAAGCAGAACCTAATACAAGTTTGTAAGGAAATTCTATTAATAATTTTTCGGTAGAGTTCATCTTAACTAAAATAAAGGACCAGGTTAAAGATACTAAAAATCCAGAAGTAGGAACTGTATAGAGGCAGAAACCGCAAAGCGGCCTATGGCCTGCGCAAAGTTTTTACGCAAAGGATTCAAAGACCAACTAACCGTAGAAAGATAAACAAAGAAGGCAAAGAAGCTACGCTTACGCAGAGAGTGCGCCGCACTTTGCGAAACCGAAGGTCTTTGCCTTCTTATTGGGCAGTGGTGATGGAACTTTGCGCATTTTGCGTCTTCTTTGTGAAGCGCGAAGCGCCTTTGCGGTTTCTGCCTCTAAAGTGACCAAAAAATAATTTAGAAATGGATTTAACTAAAATAAAATATCCAGCAATAACCAATTCCTAAAAACATAATAAATTTTAAGAACACGCTGGCGTGCTTAAAGTGTTTTGGATTATTTGCGGTTACTACCATGTATAGTAAAGTAATTAACGGGCAAACAAGGCCAAATAAAATATACATGTTAGGCATGGTTACAAGCTCACCTTTATATTTAATAGTATTGTAGATAACAACCAAAAGTAAAATAATGGTGATCGAGATCAAAAAGAAACAAACTGTCTTGCTTGTTTGTATGCCCCAAGTAATGGGCATGGTTTTCCCTCCTGTGGCTTTATCGCCGGCTAAATCTTCCATGTCTTTTATGATTTCGCGAGCCAAGCTTGTAATGAAAGAAAAAACGCAAAAAATAAGAGTGATCTTTGAGGCGGTAAGAATAACTGGAATGTGATTGGCGGCAAATTCGGGAATTGTTTTTTGTAAGTAAGCAATTTCAAAAACAAACGTAATAAACGGAACCGAAGCGGTAAGTAATGATACAACAATATTCCCAACTAATAATTGCTTTTTAAAATGCGTTGAGTAGAACCACAAAGCAGTTGCAGTTAAAACATGAAATAATGCTAACCGTAAATACCCAGTTTTTAGCGCAGTGTACATCCCTAATAAAATTCCAAGAGCGGTAAAAGTGATATGAAGAATAATAGCCCAGCGTCTTTTAATTGTTTTATCTAGTACTACCGTTTCCGGATGATTGATCAAATCGGTCTTTACATCAAAGTAATCGTTAATGATATATCCGGCAGCCGCAATTAAAACGGTGCTAATAACAATTAAACCAAAAAGTTTAATATAAATATTGCTTGGAATATTGGCCTCGGTAAATATTTTCTGAAATACCAGGTAATGCAAAAATGTTTGCGTGAGAATAACAATAACAAGATTCTCAAGCCTGATCAATTTAAGGAATGCAAAAAATTTGTTATTTAAAACGTTGGTCATTATAGCTTAAAGATACTAATAGTTTGGAAAGTTAAGATAGTTTATCAGTTTGAAAGTTTTGAAGGTTCTAACTTTCTCAACTGTTTAATTTTTTAACTCACATCACCAATTGGCGATCTCCCAGGTTTGTTGGGCGCGCATGGTTTGCTCAATAATGTCGCGAACACAGCCTTCGCCACCTTTTTTATCAGAAATGTACTGAGATATTTCTTTTATCTCCGTAGCTGCGTCATTAGGGCAAGCAGCCACAGCCACGCGACTCATTACATGCCAATCCGGAAGATCATCTCCCATATACATTATTTCTTTATCGCTTAGGGAATGTTCAATAAGAAAGTCAGTATAGCATTGTAATTTGTCTGACTGGCGAATAAAAACATGTTGCACTCCGGCCCGCTCTAATACTTTTTTTACAGGCTCATTATTTCCACCAGAAATAATAATGATCTTATAGCCTTTTTTTATGGCTAATTGAATGGCGTAACCGTCTTTAGAATGCATGTTACGCAATAACTCTCCTTGTTCATTGATGAAAACGGTATTATTAGTTAGAACACCATCAATGTCAAAAATAAAAGTGGTTATTTTGGTTAATGCCTGCTTATAGTTAATTGCCATCTTACTTTTGTTGTTTGGAAATAAGCTCGCTGAGTAAAGTATAGATCTGTTTTAAGTCTTTATTGTTCTTTAAGATCTCTAAGTGTTTTTCTATAACAACTTGGTCTTTACGTTTGGCCGGACCGGTTTGCGCCGCCTTAGGACTCATGTACTTTAGTTTTTTTGTACTTTGTTTTATGAGAGGTAGGAGCGTTGTAATGTTAAGATCTTTTCTAACGGCTTGCATCATTTTGTCGGCTTCTACAAAAAGAGAATTCGTGAAGTTATTTACTAATACGGCTGCTAAATGCAACTTTAATCTTTGTTGATAATCGAGTTGAATGATCTGTTTGCTGAAGTACATGCACACGCTTTGTGCTTTTAAAAATGCCGCCTGTGATATGGAGTCAATTACAACTAGGGTATCTTTCCATTTGATCTTATCTTCTTTAGAAAAGGTTTGTAAAGGATAAAATATAGAAATATTTTTTAATTTGATTTTTATACTCGCCAGATCAAAAGTGCCTGAGCAAATTAAAACGTTACTTGCCGGAGGAAGAGAAATAGTTTTAGTAACTGATGCAATTGAACTATCGGTTACACAGATAAAATAAGTCTCCGCGTTAGGAATGATCTTTTTTATAGAAGAATACGTTAGTGCATTGAATTCTTTTTTGAATTCGGCTAATTGAGCATTGGCTTTGTGATTATAAACAACCAGATCAAACTTTCTGTAAAGCTGATTAGCTAAATGCCAAGCTACATTACCACAACCAAT
Source organism: Bacteroidia bacterium (assembly GCA_018057345.1). GTDB lineage: Bacteria > Bacteroidota > Bacteroidia > B-17B0 > Aurantibacillaceae > Aurantibacillus. The sequence goes on from JAGPDW010000087.1 coordinate 2,835, forward strand.
GATCACTATTTTTTTACGCACATCAAGCATGTTTTCTTCTTATTTGATGGATACGTTCCATAATCGCGATCGCAGTTCCTAAAGCCATAATAATGCAACCTAACCATAATACATTGATGAATGGGAATAGATGTGCTTCCATTACAATAAAGTCTTTTGAATTTCCTACTCGCTCACTCATGGTGATTTCAACGGTGCCTTCTTCAGGATTTATTTTCCAGAATACAAACTTCAAACCTAATTCTTCAATGATATACTCGCCTGGTATTTGTGTATTATTCTTAATTATATACTTCGGCCGTGCAGTATAAATGTTTTTTTGCGTATCGTAAGCTTTTAAAACAGCCGTTACTTCCAAAAGAGAATCGCTTATTTTGTACTCTGCCTCGTTCACGTTTGTTCTAAGGGAGTCGATTACAATGATAGCATTGCCTGCAAAGATCGTATCCTTTATATGGCCCACATAATTTGTTGGCGGTTTATATTTCCCAAGAGTAGCTGAATCAATTTGAGTTCTCACATCTGCGTAAGCAACTGTGTAAATATCCTTATCTAAAAAATGTTTGGTTCCCGGCTCGGCTGCGGTTCCCATTATTGGGTTGTCTTGAATTTTTGGTTTTAACGTAAATTGATATTCCAATTTGCCATCTTTTCCTTCGGCTAAGTAATCTACCTTAAAATAATAATCGATCCCAACTTTTTCTCTGCCTTTATAAGTTACCATGTAAGGACCCATTGGCACTGTATCTCCTTGGGTAAGTAACATGCTTTTTTGATTATCAAATTCTTTTGAAAGTTCAGTGAGATTTTGCTTGGTTGTGTTTTTTGAGATCGTTATTTTTTTAGATGTAGAAATTAAAACACCGATCATGATCATAGCAAAACCAATATGAGCGATCGAAGAACCGGATTTTCTAATGCGCCCTTTTAATATCCTTAACATGTAATCAAGGTTGGCAAATACGGCAAACAATGAAGTGATCAAAATGGATGTATAACCTATCTTATTGTAAGTTTCTAATTTACTTTCATTAAAATACAATGGTATACTTGCTGTTAAACCAAAAGCTAAGGCCAATCCAAAGCTTATCATTAAACTTTTAAAGAATGCAGGTGCGTTGTTCTTTTTATATTTGAGAAATTGAGCGCAAGCTATCAATAGCACTAACACTACCGCAAATGGTAAAATAAAATCATTGTATTCTTGCACTTTTAGTTGGGCATACTTCAGGTCAAATAGTTTATTGATCACAGGAAGTGAAGTAAAGTAGGTGATCACCATGGCTATCAGTAGCAATATCATACTTCCAACAAACATCCAAAACTCGCGCGAATAAAGTGCTTCTTCTTCTTTTTCCTTTGGAAAATATTTTACGTAAGCCCAAAAGGTCATAATGGCCGATCCAACACACCAAATTTCTAGCGCTAATTTCTGGTATCCGTAAACTAAACTAAAGAACCAGATAAGTAAAGAACCTATAATGTAAGAATACTTTATTAGTTCATTATGGATCAACAATACAACACTTATGAAAACAAACGTAAGCATATACATTACCAACTGCCCGGTCATTCCCAGATCGGTAAAAGCGTGTACACTTGAACTGCCTAAAATACCACTACGCGTTAAAAATGTTGAGTAAAGAACCAAAAGAAATCCTGCAATGGATAAGAAGTGTGTTGTAAATAATGAACCACCTTTGTTTTTGTTAATTATCATTGTATGAGCTGCGGCAACGATCACCAGCCAAGGTACTAACGAAGAATTTTCAACCGGATCCCAAGCCCAGAAGCCTCCAAAGCTTAATGCTTCGTATGCCCAGGCGCCACCCATTAAAATTCCTATACCTAAAACGCAAACACTAAAAAATGTCCAAGGCAAGGCAAGCTTTTGCCAATCATTAAATTTTTTATTCCAAAATGCTGCAATGGCAAAGGCGAAAGGAACAAGTGTAGATGCAAATCCTAAAAACAGAGTAGGTGGATGTATAGTCATCCAGTAATTCATTAATAAGGGATTTAATCCTCGGCCGTCAAGCTTGAAAAGATAATTTGGATTTTGAATGAAAGGCATGTTTCTATACTGTTCATGCTCGCGAAGCAATAAGAATGGATTAGAGCCAATTTTATAATCACCAATATAAATACCAAGGATCATGCTTGCTAAAAATATCTGTACTAATGCAAAAACGGCCATTGTGGGCGCTTCCCATTCAGTATTCTTTAAAACACGATTAAGAATTAAACCTATTACTACATTCCAAAATGTCCAAAGTAAAAAACTACCTTCCTGGCCTTCCCAAAAGCACGAGAGGATAAATTTCATATCCATACTTTTGTTGCTATGCTGCCAAATGTATTGGTATTCAAAAAAATGATTGAACAACATATAAAACAAGGTTACAGCAATTCCTAAAACAGCAACTGCATGAAGTTTAAATGTTATTCTGGCAAAAGAAAGATATTCTGTTCGTTTAGTAGAAAGGCAAAATGTAATAAATGATAAAAGCGCTGCTACAAATGATAGAACAACAAAGCCATTGCCGAGTTTTCCGGCCCAAATATGCTCACCTATATATTCAATGGAAGAGTTCAAATTATTATCTACTCAATTTTTGGAGTAGCATCGTTGTATTTACTTGGGCACTTTAATAGTATATCGTTGGCATGAAATACATCACTCTGCATTTTTCCAATTAATACTATTTGCTCACTTTTATCAAAATCTTGTGGTTTGCTTTTATGAAGAATTACTTGTTTGGTTGTTCCTTTGTTGTCTGTTAAAAAGAAACTGAATTCATTAGGGTTGATCTTTGGCTCCCAAACCTGCGCCAATGTTTTATCAAGTTTACCTACAATATGAAATTCCCGTTCAGAATTTGCTGCCGATTCTGTAAAATCAGAATAGGTCGTGGTGTTCTTTAGCGACATCATGATAACCGCAATAGCAACTCCAACAATAACTATAGCAACGATATATAATTTTTTCATCTTAGTTCTTTGCTTCTTTAATTTCTTTTTCTAATCTGCTTAATTTGCGCTCAAGGAATATCAATATGCCAATGATACACGTAAATACAATGGCGAGCACTGCAATTACAACATATATTTTTCCATCAGCGCGAAAGCTATCTGCCATTTCTACTTCTTGCGCATTGGCAAAAAATGTAGAAAGTAAGAACAATATCAGGTAAAATTTCTTAGTCATCTATCTTTGATTTAATTAGTGAAATTCTATTTAAAATATTCAATAGCCAGCCGCTAAAACACATCCAACCAATTACAGCAGGATAAAAAATAAACCGCATATTACTATCAAGATCGTATTTGCCAAATGCGGGATTACCACCATTACCGGGATGTAACGAATCGGTTAAGCGCGGAAACACCATGATGAATAACATGAACATTACAAACGCAAAAATATTGAATACTGAACTTACGCGCGCTCTTGTCATTTCTTGAATGATGGAAGCGCGAAGAATAAAATAGATAACGTAAATTAAAATTCCTATAGCAACTCCGTTCAATTTCGGATCTTGAAATGTCCACCAGGTTCCCCATGTATATCTTGCCCATAAACTTCCGGTCATTAACCCCGGTATCGACAATAAAATTCCAACTAAAGCGGCATTAAAGGCAAATTTTTCATCTTGTTTATTCTCTCCTTTTAAATATTTGGCACTATAAAAAAGCGAAACACCCATTTGTAACATCATAGCCCACCAAAGTGGTACATGATAATACAGATTGCGGATGGTCTCATTTAAAATAGCAAGTCGAGGAACGACTCCCAACATTCCGAAAATAATCGTGTAAAGGATCAATATCACTGCCGCTATTTTGTACCAGTTCTTCATGTTTTTTAGGCCCGCCAAAGATACGGAAATAATAGTATAGAAAGCACAATACAAATAGCATTAACGCTTATTAAGATCAGTAAAAAATCTGTGCTTACGCTCCACGACAAGCCGTCGATCGCCTGCTTACTAATTCGTAAAACTAAAATAAGTACCGGAATTAGCACAGGAAAGCTCAAAATGCTCATCATGGTATTAGTGTTATCTGTTTTTGAAGCAATAGCACTCATTAATGTCAAAATGGCCGAAAAACCTAAACAGGCCAATACAAGCACAATGCCAAAGAGAGTAAAATTAGAGATGAGATAACCTATAAACCAGGAGTAAAAGAAAAGTGTGATCAAGCTAATTGTTAAGAGGAAGATAAAATTGTAAATAAGTTTGGAAGCAAAAAAAGTAAGTGGCTTATAGATCACGTAATTGTGTAAAGCAGCCCCACCGCTTTCTTTCGTAAAACTTTTACCACAAATAGTGATGGCCGAAAACAAAAAAATGATCCAAAAAAGTGCGTTCCAAACCGCTGGCGCAATTATCTTATTAAAGGTTAAGGCTGAAATAAAAATGGTAGCAATAACGTAAACCAAAACACCACCCAAAGAAGCTTTTTGTCGAAATTCCAAGGTGAATTCTTTTTTAATAAGTGCTAATAATTGCCGGTTGAACATTGGTTAGCAAAGTTATTTAAATATTGCGGTTAAATGAATTATATTTGAAACTCTTTTTATATGTGCAATTGGCCCGGAAACGATAAATTAATGCAGGAATACCACGATAAGGAGTGGGGCGTTCCGGTTTTGAATGATAAAAAGCATTTCGAATTCCTAATTCTTGAGAGTTTTCAAGCGGGTTTATCTTGGAAAACAATTTTGCATCGCCGTAAAGGATTTAAAAAGGCATTTGCTAATTTCGATCATAAAAAAGTGGCAAAATTTACCGCAAAAGATGTAGATCGTTTAATGAAGGATGAGAGCATTATTCGCAATCGTTCAAAAATTGCATGTATGATAACAAATGCCCAAGCCTTTATACAAATTCAAAAAGAGTTTGGTAGTTTTAATACATATGTTTGGCAGTTTGTAAATAATAAACCCATCATCAGTAAATTAAAAACACAAGGCGATATCAAAGCAACAACACAAGAAAGTGATGCTATGGCATTGGACATGAAAAAACGTGGATTTAAATTTCGCGGAAGTACCATTTGTTATGCAAATATGCAGGCTGTTGGCATGGTTAATGATCATGTGCAAAATTGCAAACGTTTTAAAGAGATCAACTTAACACATAAAGATCTGAGAATATGACACAATTAATTGAATGTGTACCCAATTTTAGTGAGGGCTCTAACATGAGCATCATCAAACAAATTACCGACGAAATAGAAAGCGTTGAGGGTGTAAAATTATTGAATGTTGATCCCGGAAAAGCAACCAACCGAACTGTTGTAACGTTTGTTGGAAACCCTGATGCAGTAGTTCAAGCAGCATTTTTAGCAATTAAAAAAGCCGGTGAATTGATCGACATGAGCAAGCACAAAGGAGAGCATCCTCGCATGGGTGCAACCGATGTTTGCCCCTTAATTCCAATCAGCAATATTACCATGGAAGAAACAGCAACATACGCTGTTAAATTGGCAAAAATGGTAGGAGAGAAATTGAACCTTCCGGTATATTTGTATGAGGATGCGCAAAAGGATAAAAAGAGAAGTAATCTATCAGTGATCCGTGCAGGAGAGTACGAAGGCTTCTTTAAAAAAATAAAATTACCTGAGTGGAAACCTGACGCAGGGCCGGCAGAATTTGATGCAAAGCGCGGTGCAACTGTTATTGGCGCGCGCGATTTTTTAGTAGCATATAACATAAATTTAAATACAACTTCTACACGTCGCGCAAATTCAATTGCATTTGATGTGCGTGAAGCAGGGCGTGTGATGCGCGAAGGTGATAAAGTAACCGGAAAAATTATTACCAATCCCGATGGATCTCCAAAGTCAACTCCAGGAACTTTGAAATCGGTAAAAGCTATTGGTTGGTACATTGAAGAATATGGCATCGCGCAAATTTCAATGAACTTAACCAATATTAATATCACATCAGTTCATAAAGCATTTGATGAAGTGTGCAACAAAGCACAAGAGCGCGGAATTCGTGTTACCGGCAGTGAATTGGTAGGCTTGATACCATTGCGGTCAATGCTGGATGCAGGAAAGTATTTCCTCAAAAAACAGAAACGTTCTATAGGGGTAAGTGAAAAAGAACTCATCAAAATAGCGGTAAGGTCAATGGGTTTAGATGAACTCTCACCATTCGATCCGGAAGAAAGAATTATTGAATATAAATTAAGGAATAAGCTGGATTCAAAATTGGTGAGCATGAGCTTAGTTGAATTTGCCAACGAAACCGCTTCCGAAAGCCCTGCACCGGGTGGTGGATCCATCTCCGCGTATATGGGAAGTTTGGGCGCAAGTTTGGCAACAATGGTGGCTAATTTAAGTTCTCATAAAAAAGGTTGGGACGATCGTTGGGAAGAATTTTCTAATTATGCCGAACAAGGGCAGTATTTTAAAGACGAACTCAATAAGCTTGTTGACCTTGATACAAATGCTTTCAATAAGATCATGTCGGCATTTGCTCTACCTAAAACAACCGATGAAGAGAAGAGATCAAGAACCCAAGCTATTAACAATGCAACAAGATTCGCCATTGAAGTGCCATTTAAAGTAATGAATTTGGCCCACGATAGTATGCAATTGATAAAAACCATGGTCGAAATTGGAAATCCTAACTCTGTGTCGGATGCCGGTGTAGCGGCACTTTGTGCACGTAGCGCTGTTTTGGGATCATTTATGAATGTTCGAATAAATTGCACCGGTTACGATGATAAAGCGTTTGTATCAAAAATGATCAACGAAGGTAAAGTCATCGAACAAAACGCTATAAAAATAGAGGCAGAGATCATCGCAATCATTAACTCAAAAATCGAGAATTAAACGTGAAATCAAAACCTTCCTTTGATACTATTTACATGGAACTGGCCGAAAAATTGGCCACTCGTTCACATTGTGTAAAAGCGCAAGTTGGTGCTGTTCTTACAAAGGATACTCGCATCATTTCATTGGGTTATAATGGCCCTCCGGCCGGCACTCATAATTGCGATGTAGAATGGCCTGAACACGGCTGCGCTCGTGATAGTAAGGGAAGTTGCTCTTTGGCTTTGCATGCCGAACAAAATGCCATTTTGTATGCTGCTAATAATAAAATGGAAATGAAGGGTTCAACCTTGTATGTCACTCTTTCTCCATGCATAGCTTGCGCCAGAGTGATCTATACGGTGGGAATTTCTAAGGTTTTTTTCAAACATAGTTATGCTGAATTTAAAGGAATTGCCAATGATGAAGGTGTTGATTTTTTGAAACGTTTTGGTGTTGAAGTTGTTCAATATACGTGATGGTGAAACGCATTCTTATTTTCATATTTTTTATCTCAATTTTTAGCAATTCTTTTGCCCAATCCGAGAAAGGAACCGGTCCAAAAGAAAGATCAGTTCAAAGCGAACGAAAAGGCCGAAAGGCTGATAGGCGCGAGGCTCGCGAGCGTCGACGGAAAGAAAAAGCTGAGCGAAAAGCCATTAAAAAACATCACAAACGTATTCAGTCGAAGGAAACGTTGAAGCAAATGAAACGCACCAAAAGAAAATCAAAACGTCATCGACAAAACAAACCTGTTGAGAAACGGTCAAATCGAAAAAAGAAGGTGTAATGATCACAAAGGTTTAATCCAGTTAAGGTTATCTTTTTGCCACTTATCAAAATAAGCTTGCCACATCATTTAACATTAATTCTCTAACTCCTTTTTTACCGTAACTTCGATAAAGAATGAGTCAAATAATACATAAAAACAAAAAAGGTTTGATTATCAAGAACTTAATAACTCAAGGTAAAAATTGTTTGGTATATATGGAGTGCATTTATAACTTTAGCCACTTAGATATTATTGTAGAATTTAAGGTATTTTAACAATATGATTAAAAAGATTTACTTCACGCTCGCAGTCTTAATTTTAGCCGGTTTTTCGCTCATTGGGCAGGATAATAACGGTGCAATTAAAGTTATCCTAATCGATAAGGCAACAAAGGAAACAATTCCTTTCGCAAACATTGTTGCATACCAAGGTGGTGTGCAAGTTGCAGTTGGTACAACCAACATGGATGGAGAGGTTATTATCAAACCCTTACGCCCGGGCAAGTACAATGTAAAAGGTGTTTATGTTGGTTACAAACCGCAAGAGATAAAAGATATCATTGTTGGTGAAGGAAAAACAGCCTACGTAACAATTGGACTTTCGAACGATGGCGGAGTTCAGTTGGATGAAGTTGAAGTTATTACTTATCAAGTTCCTCTCATCGATCCGGATACAAAAACAGGGCAAACAGTTACTCGTGAAGAGTATCAAAACCTTGCAACAAAAGATGTGAATTCAGTTGCTGCTACTACAGGTGGTGTGTTTCAATCGGATGATGGAGCGGGTATCAGTGTTCGCGGAGGTAGAGGAGCTACTACAACTTATTTTGTTGATGGTATGAAGATAATTGGAGGACTTAATTTACCACAACAATCTATCGGTTCATTAGAAGTTATCACAGGCGGTGTTCCTGCAAGTTATGGTGACCTTACTTCGGGAGCTGTATCTATTTCAACACGAGGTCCTCAATCAAAATTCTTTGGTGGAGTTGAATTGATATCTTCCCAAATAACAGATCCATATGGATATAATTCACTTGGTTTTAGTGTAGGTGGGCCGATATATAACAAAAAGGATTCTTCAGGTAACAAACGTACAGTTTTAGGTTTCTTCGTTTCTGGTCAGGGTACATATATGAAAGAGCCAGACCCTTCGTTTTTACCAATATATACACTTACCGACGAAAAACTTCAACAAATTAAAGACGTACCATTGTTGAAATCTCCTTCAGGAAGTGGTTATGTTAGGTCATCAGAATATGTCACTAAAGATGATATGGAGACCCGAAAAACAAGGATAAATGCTGCGGCTCGCTCATTAAGCTTTAACGGAAAAATTGACTTTCAACCAACGTTAAATACAAACATCACTATGGGTGGTTTTGTTGAATACAGTGGTAGTAGTGGTGCAAGCCAAGTTGGTCAGATATTTAATGCTGCAAATACCGCTTACAATACAGGCTTGACTTTAAGACCATATATCTCTTTAACTCAAAAATTCAGTACAGGAACTGCCAGTAAGGAAAAGAGTCAATCAATTATTTCTAATGCCTTCTTCAAATTTCAAGCTAGTTATGAAAAAACAAAGAGTGTTTCGCAAAGTTTAAAACATAAAAAGAATTATTTTGATTACGGGCATATCGGAAAATTTGAAACTGGTAAATATGAAAGTGAATTAGCTTTGAATTATGCGTATGATCCTGAATTTGTTGTTAACGGTGATACAGTAGTTGCATATACATATCAAGGTGGATTTCCTAAGCCGATCGTGTTTACGCCTTCAGATAAAAATCCTGACGCTGCTCTTTATACTTCTTATCTATTCTCTCAAGAACAAAACAGTATTTTTGACCTAAATCAGGTAGTTGGTAATAACGCTCTAAGAAATGGAGATGGCCCAGCTGCTATTTATGGAATGTACTTGAATTTTGGTTCTTATCCAGGCGGTTATAGCGAGACAAATTTTAACCAGGTTAGATTTACAGCAAGTTTTAATGCTGATATCAAGAATCACGCAGTTACAGCTGGTTTAGAGTTTGATCAGAGGTTTGTAAGTTTCTATGGTGTAAGTG
>JAGPDW010000088.1:0-12484 GCA_018057345.1 Bacteroidia bacterium
TATCGCTGTGAATATTCTCACCACTGGTGTAATTGAATTGGCGGTTTTCATCGTAACTGATCAAATGCCCGTTCACATGATGAACTAATTTACGTTGATGCGGAACAAATTCAATTATGTCGGCAATGGTATCTCTATCTACTTGATACGGAAATTTCAAAATTAGAAAGGCGTCCGTTCCATTTCCTTTTATCTCTACCGCCTTTTGCGCTTTAATTACAAGATCCGGTTTTCCAAAAAAAGAAATGTTATTAAATATAGGGGCTGTTATTTCCTTTGCAGAATCCCCCCTTGGCATATTTGAATCCACCCAATCACTAATTTGTTTTATTTGATCATCCGTTAAACTGCGCTCACCCACAAAATGCGTATAATTTACGTCGGCAGGCCAAGGCGGCATGTACTTGGTTTTGGTGACGAATTTTATTTGCTTGGCTTTTTTTATCGCATCGGCATACGATAATAAATTAAATGGTCCGCTTTGCCCCTGGCGGTGACAAGGAGAACAATTTTTATAAATGATGGGGGCAATATGTTCGCTCCAGGTTACAGAAGAAAATGTCTCTTCCCTTTTTCCAGAAGTTTGTGTACACGAAAAAAATAAAACTATTGCGCTACAATATACCAATGATGCGCGCATACGATCAATAATTATAATAAGGAGATACCATTAAGTAAACTACTACACCTGTAATTGTAACATACAACCAAACAGGATAAGAGATACGTGTGATCTTTTTGTGCTTCCCGCGTTGATCGGTGAGTCCGTAATAAAAAGATAAAAGCACAAATGGCAAAACAATAGCTGCTAAAAAAATATGCGTTAATAAAATAATAACATACACCGGTTTAATTCCCGAAACTGCGGCTGACTCCTCTACACTCATAATTCCGTTATGATCCACATCTCCAAATTTTGTATCCGGAATAAAATAATGCGCCGTTACATAACATACCAAAAACAAAGAGCTTAGTGCAAAAGCAGTAAGATTTAATTTTCTGTGCAAAGCAATGTTTCTTTTTTTGATAGCAAGCAATGAGAAAATAAGTAATATGCTGCACGCACCATTCAAAATAGCATTTACCATTGGTAATTTATAAATGAATTGAGGAAAGACGTCGGGATGCGGTAAAAATTTTTGTTGAAGTATTACTACCAATCCGCATATCAAAACGGCAGCTCCGTATATTACCCTTTTTACTATCTTTTCATTTTGTACCGTAAGAAATGCCATGATCCAATTTATTTTAGTAAAGTTAGCTTAGCTTTAATAAACAACAAAATCTATTTTAATAGATTACAAAGAAGTTTCCCGTCGTTTGCATACACTAAATACATTTTCCCATCCTTATAAAGATCAAAAACTCCTGGGACGGTTCCCGAACCTAATTCCTGAACCTGTAAATTGGCATTGGATGACATTAAAATGGCGCGTTTACTCTCATCGTATCCATAATATAATCTTTTTGCCCCTACAGGACTTACAAAAGCAATATTACTTCCATTTAATTTAGGATTATTGTAGAGTAGCGAACCATTAATATCATACGCATACAAACCATTGAATAATTGTGCTGTAAAATCCGGTGTTTGATCGCCATTCACATCCTGAAAAGAAATTTTTGCATCCGTAAGGTCTGTTTTTAGTTTGATCACATCTTTTTTATCGGCAAATGAAACACGATTGATCAAATTATTTTTTTCATCTACATAATACAAAAAAGTTCGGTTGATGTTGTTCGTCGCAACAATTGCAAAATCCTGACAGCCTTCTACGGCTCTATTCTTAAATCCAATACGTCCTTCTCCCTTCCTACTAAACGCATGAATGATGCCGCCCTCATCAACAGTAATTAAATAATCGCTCTCTCCTACTCTTACAAATTTTACAGGGAGTTTTACAAGGCCATCGGTTCTATAAGGTTTAAATCCTTCTGATCTCACACCATACAAAGTGTAACTATAAACGAGATGATTTTTACAAGCTATGAAAACGCGGTGATCTTTATTTCCTTCATAATCGATCAACGAAATAGCATTGCTTGCCGGCGATGATAATTTAATAGGATAACCATCCACATATTTTCCGTTTCGATCGATCAAGTGCAAATAATTATCAGTATTGAATAAAAGCTGGTACTTATTGTTCTTGAAAATATCTACGGTATATATCTTTGAGCGAACGGTCTCATTTATCTTTTTCTTCCAAAGTACTTTTCCTGTAGAATTTATCAAATACAATTGTTTTAATTTATCCTGAATTACAATTTCGTTCTCTTTGGTTAAATGATTAACGAACAAGTGAGGCTGTTGCGCGCTTCCCGAATCGAGTGCACATTGCCAGAGCATATTTGGAATGTTTTCCGACGAAGGAGATTGGTAGTTGAGTTGCATACGAAACTTTAATATGCCATTCTGATCACTTACCATCACGTTTGCATCGCTTAAATTCTCTACGGCTTCTTTATTCTTTTCTATATCATAGGTTGTGAATTGCTTTACAAAAGATCTATTCATGTTTGGCGCCACATAATACAGATAATTGCAATTGCCGTTTAAATTATCGCCGGCATAATTCATAAAGATCTCGTTGCTTTTTAAAGTAGAGTTATTCTTCAGTGCATTTAATATTTCCTGCGAAGAAGAAATGCCTTTGCACACATAAAGAGCTTCCTTAAAAATAAAAGCATGCGTAGCTTCCAATTCAAAAAGATCGGCAAATGCACCCTTGATGATGTCTGCGGATCTCAAATTATAGATCCGCACATCACCTAACAAAGAATCGGAAACACTTAATTGCTTAAGTACTTCATTCGCTTTAATGGTATCATTCAAATTCACTACCAAGCCCTTATTTTGAAAGGAACTAAATTCAACAACATAGTCGTTAATGCAATTATAAAAGTCGTTGCTTACTTTATACAAGGCTTTATCATTTATAGCTTTCCAAAATGTTTGATGTTCCTTAGCTGTTGCCATTACATTTTGAAACTCATCGGGCCTGCTTACTGCAATAGCCTTAAAACAATTAGTGCCAAACGGCAAACGTTCAAACACGCTCATAGTTAATGGTTGCTGCGACAAGATTACTTTTTGAAGAAGTTGATCATTAGGTTTGTAATTTCCATTAATAATAAGTTCGCTTGGATTAAATTTCAAATTAGCGGTAATTTCTGAGGCGTCTAACAGTTTGTTTATTTTAAACGTTGGTGCTATTATATTCTTTTCGAAAAGATCCGCATTCACATATAATCGCATGGTCTCATTTTTCCCAATGGCCTCTAACTGATCAACAAATAATGTATTGCCGGCCAATTTATTCCCTGAACCAAAACCATTCTCTATGAGCTCATCAGAGTCTGAAATAAGCGCAACACCATTTTTTATTTTTAATTTGCTTGCGCCGATCACAAATTCATTCTCGGCTTTTTTTGTTAGCATTTTCTCTAATAATTGCAAGAGTTCCGTTTCTTGCTTCAGTTCTTTTACACTAAATCCTGCCAGCCAATGATCTCCTTTATAGATCGCAAAATGGATTGTGTTATTATCGGTAATAGAATTGATTAGTTCGTTATTATAAATAAGCGAATCATACAGATCGATCGTGCTTGATAGTTTTTTTACGTCAGCAAAAACTTTCCATTTATTAAAGATCAAACTTTGCGAATTTAATTTAACGCTCAAGTCGCTGAAATTGCGTGTTGAACAATACAGGATACAACTATCGGGCATTACCGACAAAACTTCTTTGGAAGGTTTTTTGTTTTGTTGCAAAGCTTTATACGCCCAAATAGCTAAGGCCAGAGATAAAGCAATAAATACTCCGAAAATTATTTTTTTTATGAGCGACAAATCCACTTTAAAGGTAAGCACTACAATACTTTTGCAAAGAAAATACAGATGAAGTTATGAAAAGTTTGATGTTCGGAAAGTACATCCCTTTTGCCACTAATTACACGAATTAACACCAATCTGTGTTTAATCTAGATTGGTGAAAATTGGTGCAATTCGTGGCTAAAAACAAAGGCGGCGAAATTTCACAAATTATAATTCCAACTCCAACTGCCTTGGCAACAATTGAAAGGTCATTCGGTGTAAAGGTGTTGTGCCGTGTTGACGAATAGCTTCTCTGTGTTTCTTTGTAGGATAACCCATATTTGCTTCCCATCCATACTGAAAATACGTTTTAGCCGCTTCCTTCATAAAATCATCACGGTGTGTTTTAGCTAAAATACTAGCTGCGGCAATATTCATGTACTTACCATCACCTTTTACAATGCATTGATGTGGTGTTTTTTTGTAAGGCTTAAATCGATTGCCGTCTATCAAAATAAATTCCGGTTTCGTTTTAAGTTGATCCAGCGCGCGATGCATAGCCAAAAACGACGCGTTCAAAATATTGATCTCATCAATTTCTAAATTATCTACCTGCCCAACTGCGTAAGCTATTGCCTCCTTTTCAATGATCTTGCGTAATTCTTCTCTATCCTTTTCCTTTATTTGTTTGGAATCGTTAAGCAATTCATTCTTAAAATTTTTAGGCAATATTACCGCGGCGGCAAAAACCGGACCGGCCAAGCAGCCTCTACCGGCCTCATCGCATCCGGCTTCTAATAAATGTTTATTTAAACAGAGCTTTAAGATCTTATTTAAGCGCTTGAAGGGTAGTGTTGATATTGTCAAAATTAGGGATATCGCTTGCGTTTTCTAAAACCTCAGCATATCGCACTATTCCATTTTTATCAACAACAAAAGCCGAACGTTTACTTACACCTTTCAATCCCATGCCAAATGTTTCGTAAATACTTCCGTAAGCTTCCGACGTTGTTTTGTTAAAATCACTTAACAGATCGAAATTGAGTTTTTGATCTTCTCTATATTTAACAAGCGTGTACGGCGAATCAACCGAAATTCCTAAAACAACAGCGTCTAAACCATTGTACGTGGCGATGTTATCTCTCACGCTACACAATTCCTTTGTACATGTACTGGTGAAAGCGAATGGGAAAAAAAGCAACAACACGTTCTTTCCTTTTAATTGTGCAAGCTCAATTTCCTTCTTATCGTGGTTAAACAACTTGAAATTTGGGGCTGTTTGCCCTTTTGTAATACTCATAATGACTGTTTTATGACAAATTTATTCTTTAATTTTCTTTAAGTGTTCTAATTTAATTAATAATTTTGTAACCCAATTCATTTATAAATTTAAAACAATTCATATGTCATCATTAGTAGGAAAAAAAGCGCCTTCCTTCAAGGCCAAAACCGTTATCAACGGAGGAGAAATAGTAAGCGATTTTTCGTTAGATCAATTTGTAGGTAAAAAACATGTTATTTTCTTTTTCTATCCAAAGGATTTTACATTCGTTTGCCCAACCGAATTACACGCATTTCAAGAAAAATTAAGCGAATTCGAAAGTCGCGGTGTTGCTGTAGTAGCATGTTCAACAGATACTGAACAAAGCCATTGGGGTTGGTTACAAATGACCAAAGCTCAAGGCGGTATTAAAGGAGTAACATATCCTATAGTAGCCGATACAACAAAAATTATTTCGTTGAATTATGGTGTTCTGTCAGGAGATTATGATGTGAACGATGAAGGTAATTTAGTGGCAACAGGCCCTATGATCGCTTTCCGTGGATTATATTTAATTGATAAGAACGGAGTTGTTCGTCATCAATTAATAAATGATTTTCCATTAGGACGTAATGTTGACGAAGCACTTCGTATGGTTGATGCACTTCAGTTCTTTGAAGAAAATGGCGAGGTTTGTCCTGCCAATTGGAGCAAAGGCGCTGTAGGAATGAAAGAAAGCCACGCTGGTGTTGCTGATTATTTGAGCAAACACTAATTTACATTCAACTATTTTTAAAAGCGCTCTCACCGGAGCGCTTTTTTTTATGGTTTTAACTGATGTTATTTAGTAGAACGCTTTTTTGAATGAGTAAGTAATTAGCAAGGCGCATTTTAAAAACTCACCTTTGCTCATCAAAAACAACATCATGAAAAAATTATTACCTGCACTTTTTTTAAGCGCATTTTTTAATGCAAACTCACAAAGCACTTTATATAACGTTTATGATTCGCAAGGACACATGACCGTTAAGCTTATTTCGGCACCCGGCACCGATAAACTTTATTCAAAAAATAACACCGGAGTTACACAGATCAACAAAATGAATTTAAATGGCGTTCCCTTAAGTTCAAGAACTTATTCTTATGGAATTGGAGATGTTGAATATAGTAACGGATCGTTATTTGCACTTGGCAGCATAGGCATTAACAACTTTATATTAAAGATCGATACCGGAAATTTACAAGTAGTTCAAGCCTCTCAAATAACATATTCCAATGTTATTAGCGCGTCTAAGATGAAAATATTTGGAAATACAGCGTTCATTGTCGGCTCAGCGCAAACCTCCACTCTTACTGGTACCAGGGCCGTAATTATAAGCTATAATATTGCATCAAGTAACCTTAATTATGCTACCATATTTTCTTTACCGAGCAGCTCAGTTGGTCTTCAATTCAATAACATTGAGCAATTACAAAACTCTTCCTATATCATTACCGGATATCATAATAGTACAGGCAGCGGCTTAAAGAATTTGGTGTTAAGAATAACTTCTAATTCATCTAACGCTACTGTTCAGCAGTTGGTGGCTGGTCCTTATACTGAATTACCCGACGGTTCAATGAGTCTTGGATATGGAAGCAACAATAAACTATTTATTTCAGGAACATCCTCTCTCACACGAATTGATACGAATTTAACTTTGCTAACTACACCCGGTGCTTATTCCTACACGAGCATGTCGGCTAGGTTTAAAAATGATAAATTATATTCTAATCCTACAGGAACAAACCTTGTGATATATAACAATAACCTTGTAGCACAAAATCAAGTTAGCTATCCTTTCCTTCCAACATTTACCGCGGTAATAGGATACAAGATCGAAGATGTTGCTGTTTACAATAACAATCTATACTTTCCGGCTTATGGTTACTGCTCATGGGCATGTTCAACTTATGTGATTGCTAAAACCGATCTTGGCGGAGCACTTAATTGTTCGAGTCCTATTTCAAGCAGCTACAGTTCAACTCCTATCAACAGCGTAACAGCCATTTCTTTTTCGCAAGCACCTTTGGTTTTAAGCATAGGCAGTGTTACTCCTATAAGTCCAAACACAACTGTTACACCTAATTACACTGTTAACTGCCTTACTTCAACATTCATTAAAGAAGAAAAAGCTGCTTATGAATTTACTATTTATAATAATGAAAGGGGAAGCTACAAGATCAACGCGCCGCACTTTTTATCTGCCATATCTGTTTATGATATAAGTGGAAAGCAAATAAAAAATGTGGTTATAAATGATAATTCTGTTAACGCCGAACTTCAATTAGATCAAGCATCAGGTGTTTATATTGTAAAAGTGAGATATGTTGGAGGAGCAGAATTGCAACAAAAACTAATCCATTTTAGCACAAATTAAACAATAAACTCGTTTTTTATGAATTAACCCGTTACAACCTGTTGTAGCGGGTTTTTTTATTGCCTTAATTCTGCTATTTTTGCAGCTCAATTTACAACCATGGCTCGCTTTCATACATTAAAAGTAAAAGATATAAAAAGAGAAACTGCAGAAGCGGTTTCTGTGGCATTTGAAATTCCAGCGCAACAACAACCCGAATATTTATTTAAGCAAGGACAATACATCACTCTTAAAATGACGATAGGCGGAAATGAAGTTCGTCGCTCGTACAGTTTATGCACTGCACCTCACGAAAAAGAATTGCGCGTTGCTATCAAAGAAGTAAAAGACGGTTTAGTATCATCACACATCAACCAAAAATTAAAAGTTGGCGAAACTATTGAAGTGATGACGCCCATGGGAACCTTTACGAGTATCCTTGCCGGAAATCAAAAAAAGAAATACGTATTGTTTGCAGGTGGAAGTGGGATCACCCCAATGATGAGTATCTTAAAAAGTATTTTATACGTTGAGAAACAAAGCACCATTACACTTATCTACGCCAACAAAAATGAAGATTCAACCATTTTTAAAAATGAATTAGATTCTATTACAGCATCTAACCCAAACTTAAAAGTTGTTTATGTTTTTGATGCACCAAAAAATTCGGTGCCTGATATTCAAAAAGGAATTATTACCTCAGAGAAGGCGTTACAGCTCATAGAAAATTACGGCGGCGTAAATGCTGATGATTATTTTATTTGTGGCCCGGGACCGATGATGGAGAATGTAAAAACCACATTAGAAAAACTTAAAATAAAAAAGGAGAAGATACATATTGAATATTTTACAAGTGTAATTGATGCTGTAAATAAAGCTAGCGGAGATGGTAGCGGAGCAGATGTGAAAGCTAAAGTTACCGTGATACAGTATGGAACTGAAACCACTTACGATCTTGAAACAAGCGGTATTAGCATTTTAGATGCGAGTATTGAAGCAGGTGTTGACGCACCATATAGTTGCAAAGGGGCAGTATGTTGTACTTGCCGTGCAAAAGTTATTGAAGGAAAAGTAAAAATGGATGCCAACTTTGCATTAACCGATGATGAAGTAGCACAAGGATTTATACTTACATGTCAATCACATCCTCTTACTGAAAAGGTGATCGTTGATTACGACGCGCTTTAAGCACAAGGGGCCGAAATCTCAGAGAATATTTAATAACAAAAAGCCCCGATCAAATTGATCAGGGCTTTTTCATTTAATAACGTTGGTAACCTATTTTACTCTTTCTTCTCTTTTACATCAACTTCTGAAAAATCGAAGTGCCGTAAAGGATTCACATGAAAATTAATTAAGCGCGATCTTAGTAAACGGTAATTACTTTCATACCACAATGCTATCAAAGGCGCTTCTTGAACTAAGATCTTTTCTGCCTTTAAAAAGTAACCCGCCGCAGTATCTCTACTTAGTGCATCTCTTCCTAATTCATAAAATTTGTCGTATTCTTTATTTACAAAACGCATTGTGTTAGGATACGAAATGTGTGCTGTATCATTCTCAACAGGCTCGCCATAAAAAATAGAAAGGAATGATTCAGGACTAGGGTAATCTGCTACCCAACCATCACGAAAAATATCCCCTTGTCCACTCGTTTGCAATAAGAATTTAGAATCATTTGGAAGTGATTCGAATGTCATGTTCACATTCAAGTTCATCATCAATTGTTTTTGTATCTCTCCGGCAACCGTATTGTTACGCATATTACCTGAGTTCACAATTAACTTTACTTCCGGAAAACCCTTTCCATCAGGATATCCTGCTTCGGCTAATAATTTTTTAGCTTTCTCGATGTCAAATGTATATCCATTAATGGTTGACGATCTATAAAAATCAAATGTTGGAGGAACAATTCCATTGCTTGCAGGCCCGTATGCTTGTCCAAATAAAACCCTTTCAATTAATTTTTCGCGATCAATCCCGTAATTAATTGCTTGGCGAACTTTTACATCATCAAATGGTTTTTTGTGCGTGTTGAATAGATAATACTGCGTGATCATCTCGGCATTTCTTTCCAAAACATATTTTGGATCCTTTCCCGTAAAATCTTTAATGTTCTCCTCAACAATTTGTTTTAATTGATTGGCAGGAATTGAACTTATGAAATCATATTTACCTTCTCTAAATCCATTCCATGCAACTTCTGCAGATCCGGTTATATCAACTATTACACTATCCAAATATGGTAACTGATTTCCCTTTTGATCTTTTCCGTAGTAATCTATGTTCTTATAAAGCACATACTGTTGTGGAGTTGTGCGTTTGGTATCTAAAATAAATGGGCCGGCGCCAACAATTGTTTTTGTTTTATCTACAGCATATGCCTCTTTTGATAATATTCCGGCAAAAGGACCTCCTAAAATATCAAGGAAAATAGCCGGAGAATTGAGTAATTCGATCGAAAAGTTGTAATTATCAATAATTTTTATGCCTTTTAGGTCGATTTTATCTCCTTTTTTCGAATTCTCATAGCACTCGTTAGCTCCTACAATCCTATCCTTACATATTGTAGCAAAATGAAGGTTATCGTTACTTGCCGTACAAAGTAGTTCAAATGTGAATTTAACATCCTGCGCCGTTAATTCTACCTCTTTAAAGTCAAGTGCCGCTGACCTGTGGAATCTAACCCCTTTTCTGAGATGAAAGGTGATGGTTTTGCCAGTTGGGTCAATATCCCAGCTTTCTGCCAAGCCCGGAACCGACTTAAGTGTCTTAGGATCAACCTTTACCAAGCCTTCAAAGATCTGGCCTGAAATGAGTCCTTCTGTAGATTGAGTGATCTTGTGCGGAAAAATGCTAATTGGAGCCGAATTTTCGGCAATTCTCACCACTTTATCGCCTCCCTGGTAATCTGTTTTCATTGGCGAGGCTGAAGTGCTGCCAATATCAGAATTCCCGTTTTTACACCCGTTTAAACCCAGTGCCAGCGCGGCAACAACACATACAGAACTAACTAATCTCATATAAATCCAATTCACCAACAAATATAGGTAATTTATCAAAAATGCTCATTAAATAAAATTCGCCTTTTTTGTCAAAAATATTTTGTAATTCGAAAATAAGATTATAATATTGCAACTTAAAGTTACAAACGGTATTTTTTAATCGATGAAAAAAATTGGCTTACTTGCGTTAGTACTGTCCTTAGGGTTC
This sequence comes from Bacteroidia bacterium, assembly GCA_018057345.1. Lineage (GTDB taxonomy): Bacteria > Bacteroidota > Bacteroidia > B-17B0 > Aurantibacillaceae > Aurantibacillus. The sequence continues at coordinate 10,691 of JAGPDW010000088.1, forward strand.
TTGAACTTAACTGCTCAAAGCGGTGGGGTTATTATTTTAGAGGGCAATTACCAAGGCAAAAACCTATATATTCAAAATCCGTTTGGATCAAATGGTGTAGGTTTCTGTGTTTCAGAGGTTAAGGTTAATGGCAACATTACAACTGATGAGATCAACTCAAGCGCTTTTGAGATCGATATGAAGCCTCATAAACTTAACATTGGCGATAAAGTAGAGATCAAAATATTCCACAAAGAAGATTGTAAGCCTAAAGTATTGAACGCAGAGGTGTTAAAGCCTAAGAGTACTTACGAGGTTATTAGCATGGAAATTGACAAAGATGGCACCTTTACTTGGAGCACTAAGTCAGAAACCGGTAAATTAGCTTTCGCAGTAGAGCAATTCCGCTGGAACAAATGGGTGAAAGTTGGTGAAGTAGACGGAATGGGAACTCCAACAACAAATAACTACTCTTTCAAAATTGTACCTCACAGTGGTAAAAATCAAGTACGTATTCGTCAAACTGATTATAGCGGTCAACCACGTTTAAGTAAAGCAGCAGAGTTTGTAAGCGAAGTTCCTGAAATTTCATTCGCGCCTATCAAAGCAAGTAAAGACATTAATTTTGTAGCTAAAGGAAAACCGATTGAGACCATGTATGAGATCTATGATCAGTATGGTAACGTGGTTAAAAAAGGCTACGGCGATAAGATCGATGTAAGTAACTTACCTAAAGGTGGTTACTTCCTTAACTACGATAATAAAATGGGCGAGTTCGTAAAGAAATAACCTTAAAGAAATTAAACAAAAAGAACCCTCGGTATATGCCGGGGGTTTTTTATTAAATTTGTGTTCCTATGTATACCATCAACGTAAACGACAGCAACAAGCATAAAAGCGATCTTAAATTAAAGGGAAATGATTTTGAGGGCGTATTAAATGAAGCGCTTGTAAAAGGAAGTTTTATTAAAATAAATCCGCATCAATATCATTTGTTGCACAACGATCAGTCGTACAATGTAGATGTGATGAAACTCAATGCTGCCGAAAAAACAATGGTGCTAAAAATTAATTCGGTAAAGTATACGGTCGCGTTAAAGGATAAGTATGATGAGTTATTACACAGTTTAGGAATGGACAATGTAGCGAGCGCAAAAATTAATCAGATCAAAGCGCCAATGCCTGGCATGGTATTAAATATTTTGGTTCACGAAGGCAATGAAGTAAAAAAAGGTGATGTGCTTTTAGTTTTGGAAGCTATGAAAATGGAGAACATGCTAAAGAGTCCAACCGATGGCATCATCAAAAAAATTGCGGTACAAAAAGGAAATGCCGTAGAAAAAAATCAACTTTTAATCCAGTTCTAAAATGAGTAACGATCGCAGAGATTTTTTAAAGAAAAGTGCTTTGCTTGGACTAATAGGCTTAGGCAAGAATTTATTAGGAGAAGAAAAATTAGATCATTTAGAATCTATTTCAAATAAAATGGGAGGTGATGCATTTACACTTCCCAAATTACCATATGCATACAATGCCATGGAACCTTTTATTGATACAAAGACCATGGAGATCCATCACACTAAACATCATCAAGGGTACGTAAATAAACTCAACGAAACTCCATCTACCAATATGGATTATATGAGTTCGGATGAAGTGAAGTGTACACATGTAGATAAATATACAAGCTCAGTTATCAGAAATAAATTGGGCGGACATTATAATCATTCCTTATTTTGGACGTTACTGCGCGCTAATCCTGAGGGTTACAAAAATTTAGCGGAAGGAAAAATTGCTAAGGCCATTGATGAAGAA
>JAGPDW010000241.1:0-2248 GCA_018057345.1 Bacteroidia bacterium
AAATAGGAGTAAGCAGATCATCTTCAGCAAAGAATTTAACGTATTCGCCCTTGCAATATGGAAGGGCTGCGTTAATGTTTTGACTTACGTTGTTTGTTTGATAGGTGTCGGGATTGATTATATCTGATCTTAATAGCCAGATTTTACCTTTGTACGTTTGATAGTGTATTGATTCAATGGCTTCATTTAGCCAACCCCTGTCCTTATTAAAAGGCACGATGATCGAAACGTCTGGAAGTTTACTCATAAATTAACCGCATTAAACGATTCCCTGTGGAAGCGAAGTTATGGTTTTCTTTTGTAATTTCAATCGTTTCCTTCTGAATATTTTTAAACGTATTTTGATCCATCGATAATAAACCTCTGATTATATTGATAAACTCTTGTTCCGTGTTTACCACAGTAAAAGGACTTTTACCATACGCATCTTCATAAACCTTTGGGTAAATGTTATTCGTTAATACGATTTTACCCATTGCTGCAGCTTCCAATGCAGTAACTCCAAAGCATCCATACGGCTTGCCTCTTAGTTCTGGTTTGAATAGTTCAATGTAAATATCACAGTCTTGCATTCGTCTTAGCTGTGCATCATGACTCACTAGGTTATGTGAGTAATTCCACTTAAATCTACCTCTGAACTGTTCAAGCATCTCAATGATCTTATCAGTTCCTTTAACAAAAGCATTGGACGGGTAGTGTCCGATTACTTTTAACAGCCCGTTGTAAAGTGGTGCGGGTTGCAATTCGATCGGAGCAGTGATGTACTTATGATCTCCTAAGTGCATGAACTCGGTCTGGTCTGACAAGGTTATACAGCCTTTAAACTTTTGATTCAATGCTATATGATTCTCTCGGTAACGTGTGCCGGTATGTGAAACAACAATACGTTTACCTAAATCCTTTATTTGATCGTAGATTTGGTCGCTGCTGTGCATTACAATTATTACTTCAGCATCTCTACACGTTGCAATCATTCGACCCATTGAGGCTACTTGAGATTGTCTAGGGTAAAGAGAATGCTTTTGAAGTACCAAGTCTTTACAATCTACTCCAATTGATCTGAGAGATTCAGCCCAGCTAAATCCTAAATTCGAGTAGTCATTGCTTGAAAGGATTAGAATCATATCAAAGCGAACCTATTTTTATAAAACCCACGATGTATTTTACCTTTAAATGTCGCTGGATTTATATTATGGGCAATGGCAGCCTGCTTCATGGTGTCAAAAAACACACCTGATTCAAGGTTTATAACAGGCTTGAATGGCTGCTTTAAGTTCTGATATTGAATTGTGTTTAATCCTGTCCTATATGCGTGTTCAGAATTTTCTTTTGGCGTACACCATTCAAGATTATCCACATGAGGATTGGCCTTAACCCCATCCTTATGATTGACCCATTTTTTATTAAATGGATTATCAATAAAATGCTCAGCAACTAACTTATGAACAAGTCTTGTGTTAAACCTACCAAGATTTACTCTCAGATAACCATAATGATTAACGCTATTTTTTAAAATGTTTTCTTTTTTACTATGTTTTTGTGGAAGCGATTTAACTCTTCCAAAATTTGATACTTGATATTTATTCTCATACCCACTAATATCTTTCCATTGCTCTATCATACGTTAAATTCAAATAAAAAAAGTCGTGGTGAAATTTCAACTTCAAGATGTGGCTCGCCTAAAACGGAAACAAGATCACTCCTGTCTACTTGAACCGTATGTGCAGGATCAGGCGGAACACCGATTGAAGTTAGTATTACGATGTTTTGTTTTGCTACACTATTTAATCCTGAAAGTGATCTTTTTAAATCAATCACATTATCAAGTGCAGATAACATAAAAACAGTGTCATAACCACCTTCCTTATCAAAGTCATTTAGTTCTTCTGCTGTCATTTTTGTAATCAAATCACTCAATGGAAAGGGATCAATACCAGAGTAAAAACATTCACCAAGTAAAGAGGCAAGGTGCATTTGACCGCATCCAACATCCAAAACTGTCTTACCCACATGAACCATCGAAACGATTCTTTTGTAAAGATCAAGGTTAGGTGGTGACGTTCTATTCTTACGCCATTCTGCTAAACCTTCAGCCTTTTTTTTCCACTCTTGTTCTGATACTGATTTCATAAGCACAAATATAAGATAATAACCTCAATCAAAAGAGCCGCTATGTAAAGTAAGCATCCTGATTTATTAGGCATTATTCAAATATAAAATTTATTTCTTTACACTAAAACATTAATTA
>JAGPDW010000241.1:2348-3577 GCA_018057345.1 Bacteroidia bacterium
TGATTTCATAAGCACAAATATAAGATAATAACCTCAATCAAAAGAGCCGCTATGTAAAGTAAGCATCCTGATTTATTAGGCATTATTCAAATATAAAATTTATTTCTTTACACTAAAACATTAATTATCAATGCGCCCAAAAAGTTGGATAAAGTTACTGATTTTATACGTATGTTAGCTTCAATTGCCTTCCAACGCACGTTCAAACTCGTAAATGTTTGGCGGTAAATTATCGTAGTGTTTAGCTCCGTTATTTAATCGGTAATATACCTTTTCTTCATCATCTTCTCTGTACACTATAACGTGCAGTTTACCAAATGTACTGCCCATCATAATGTTTCTATTAACTTGCACACGTTCAATCGGTATATTTAAAACCTCGCTTGCTTTTTTTGTAAACACTTCGTTACTAATTAGCCAAACAGCAGAGTAGTTAATTTCTGCCTCTTTCAATTCTATTTGTACTTCTTCTTCTCTTGTCATAAATTTTGTTTTTATAAGTTAATAAATCCCACGCAAGGCAACTAAAGCTAACACAGTATTTACGCCATTAAAACGAGCGTAAATACTCGTCCGTTAGCACCAATACTACCTTAGTACTTCTAATTCAGATGCTACGTCATTCCAAAATCTTCTCGCATTATCATCCCCTGCAAATGGGGTTAATGTACTTAACAATTCTTCAACTGTAATCAAAGCAATTAATCTCAAAGTATCTATATCGTGTTCAAACCAACTATAATGCGCTCCTGCATATTCTTGGTATTGATATGAACTTGCTTTTTTTGCTTTTTCAATTAATTCCTTTGCTTTTTCTTGTGGTGTCATTTTGTTTATGTTTTATCGTTAATAATCCGTACTGGTGCTAACACAGTATTTGCACCATTAAAACGAGCGCAAATACCCGTCCGTTATAAGCCAATTACGTACATGTCCAGGGTGGCTATAACACGCAATAGGCAAAATAATTAAGGCTTAGATTCTATTTTGAAATCAATAATCCACCACCTATTATGTCTATTGTTATTGTATTCTTCAATGTATTTTAATACATCATTTTCGTCTTTAAAAGATTTACCTTTTGTTGAAAATGTTTCAAATTTAGTAAATGGACTTCTTTTTTTAAAATAAACTGTCATAATATCATATTTTTAAGTCGCCTTAATTTCTTCGCCTATTGCGATAACGTTAGCGGTCAGTTGCGTTATAATATTCTGCTAAAGCTGCTT
>JAGPDW010000089.1:0-3363 GCA_018057345.1 Bacteroidia bacterium
CTGTACTTTACAATTTGGCCTTTAAGCGCAAAATTTAGAGCAATTAGAACTGTTAAAACGTAAAACTTCATCCTATGTATAAAATTAAGTTATTTCCAATGAATTATCTAAGGAATTAACGCATTTTTTTGACAATTATTGCTGTATAAATTGGCCAATTTTGAGGTAAAAAGTCGAGCACCTTTATAGTTCATATGGAAGTGATCAATAAACAAATCCCTTTGGTTGCAGTAGGGAGTAGAGCTCAAATTCCAGTGTTCCAGGCCGTCTAGTTGCGCATAAGCATCCACTACATTAACGATCTGCTCCTTGTTTAAAAGATCAACTTTTCCGCCGGCAAACATTGGCGAACTTACAAGAATAAGTTGGATGTTTTTTTGCTTACAAAAGGCAATGATCTCTTCAAAATACTTTCCATTCATTGCAGTAAATCCACCTTTATAAGGTTTTGCTACACGTAAACATGAGCCATTCTCATAATCATTTTTTACATATCCTTTGTAAAAACGATCATCTATTTTCCCTTTTATACCTAGCCACGAATGCAAGCTCGTGCTTATATTTTTATACCCTGTGTAAGGCCAAGAATAGAAAGCGTTGTAATAAAAATGCTTCATACGAGGATCGATCTTGCTAAATTCTTCTAATAAAGTGGTGTTCTTTAAGAACGGAAAGTAATTATTGAATTCCATAATATCACTGTCAAAGTTCACGTTGTGAAGATCGGTTTCGAGCAAGATATATTTAGGCGGAGAGCTTTTTTGTAAATAGGCTTTCAGAGCTGCCAGAGAAACCCGCGGCGTTGCTCCACTTAAACTTAAATTAAATGAATTACTGCCGGTTAAAGAATCAAATAATGCGGTATTGTAATGCATGGCTACTCGTGAAGATCCTAGAAACACAACATCGAAATGATTTTTTTCGAGAAAAGCTGTTCTGTATTTGGCATAATAACCTTGTTTTTGCATCAATAAACCTCTCCAATGCAAAAAACGTAAACCGTATAAGGCTAAAGTAACAAGAATTAAATATGTGATCGCTTTCCTTATCAAAACTGAAAATAAATAAATGTGTTAGCATTAAAATCCCCAAACATAAATATGATAATGACAAGCGCTATATAAAATGCAGGTTTCAAATTATTGTAGAGAAGAGGAAATCGATTAAGCAAAGCGTGCTCTTCGTTGAATTCTTTCAAAAACAAGAACACACACAGTATAAATAACATCCAGCATTGCCAAAGATCTTGAAATAGTGTGAATAAATTGCCCTCAAAGAACTCACCGCTAAAAATGCGTTTGTAAATATACAATAGGTCGGCTGAACTGTTGGCTCGGAAAGCGATTAATGAAAGTGTATGAAAGGTTAGAAGATAGATCCAACCTAAAAGCCAAGGAGCTTTGAACGAAGGGAGTGATTTCTTTAAAAGAATTTCGATAAGATATACCACACCATGTAAAGCCCCCCAAATAATAAATGTAAAATTAGCGCCATGCCATAAGCCACTAATTAAGAACACTAAAAAAATATTAAGCAGCCATCTATTATACGAAACTCTGTTGCCACCTAATCCTATATACAAATAATCCCTAAACCAAGTGGTTATACTGATGTGATTTCGTTGCCAAAATTCGTGTAGTGAACTAGAGAGTAGGGGTCTTCGCCAATTCAAACTTAAGTTAATATTAAACAACTTGGCAATTCCTGTTGCAATATCACTATAACCACTTAGATCACAATAAACTTGTATTACAAACATGGCTCCCGCTACTAAGAGCTGAAAACCATTATAATATTCCGGATCATCAAATACTTTAGTTATCTCCTCACTTAAGTTGTCGGCGATCACCATTTTTTTAAAATAACCCCAAATGGTAAGTGTGGCAAACGAACTCCAATCAATTTGTTTGAAATAGGAAACAGCTTTTAACTGTGGCATGAGCGTGTTGTATCTTACAATTGGTCCGGCCACCATGTGAGGAAAGAACGAAACATACAATAGAAAATCATAAAGCGTATCGTTAGGCTTATACTTTCCTCTATAAACATCTATTGTATAACTTAAAGACTGAAGGGTGTAAAATGACAATCCTGCAGGAATGATCAAATTTTCCATGAGTGAATAATTACTTCCGGAAGCAGTATTTACAATATGTACGCCCGAATTAAAAAGAAAAGCCGAATATTTAAAGGCTGCTAGTACACCAATGTTACTGATGATACTGACATACAGGTAAAGTTTTTTTTGATCAGGAACATTTTGAATTTGCTTGGCGCACCAAAAATCAAAAGCGGAAGTTCCAATAAGCAATAGAAGAAACCACGGATTGTAAGTAAAATAAAAGTAATAAGAGGCTATGAGTAAAAAGTAATTTCGGAAGCGTTGGGGTAAAACCCAATATCCTATAAAGACTACAGGTAAAAATACAGTGAATATAAGTGAGTTGAATAACAAAACTAAAATAACTTTTTACGTAATTGTTTTTTCTCGCTCGACTTCTTTTTGCTCTCCAATCGCTTTCGCTTTGCTGCTTTTGATACTTTTGTTGGTTTGCGTGGTTTAGCTTTTACAAATAAACTTTTTAAGTGTATTCTAAATTTCTCCAACGCATCCTTCTTGTTTTGCAATTGAGTACGATGTTTCTCGCACCAGATCTTAAAAATTTGCTCCTTTGAAACATATTTGCTCTTTGAAATAATAGTTTGCTTTTCATCTTCCGTTAAAATTCCCGAATTCATCACATCCAACTCAACGCCTACCTTTGTTTCTACTTTATTAACGTTTTGTCCGCCTTTACCACCGCTTAATGCAGTTTTAAAAGATAGTTCGTATCTGATAATATCGTTTATGCGTTGCTCTGTTAACATTCCTCTATTAATAATCCTTTGAAGATACAAAATTTATGGGCCCATTTATTTCTAAATTTAAACATGCGGCTTTTAATATGTCTAGTGTGCAGTATTACAATTCTTGGTGCGCAAACCGTTCAGGATTGTAAAAAGCGCTTTGATTCCTACCTTAATTTTAAAGGAAGCCTCAATAATTTAGTGCGATTTGACAAAGAAAGCATCACCATTTATAATTCAAAAGGACAAAAAGAATTCACGGCTTATCAAAAGGAAATTCCAATGCTAGCCGAGGTATTTGAGAATTACGATACCAAAACAGCTACTAAATTCTACAAGAACAAATCAAGCAAAAAGCTAAGCAAACAGCAGAGAGACAGTATTCGTATTTATTTAGATGTGCCCAAAGGGAACAGAGAAAAAATTGAAGCTCTTCCTCTTAACGGAATTAAAGTGGCCATTGATGCCGGGCATTTAGCTTCATCGTTTACCGAAGCCATGAACGAACAAAAATTC
>JAGPDW010000089.1:3463-12459 GCA_018057345.1 Bacteroidia bacterium
AATAAAATAAATTCACCATTGGTGTATGGCGAAAGTTTGTATCAAGATAATATAGATGAATGTAAATGGTTAATGAATAATACGACAACTGCCTACGGCATTAAAACCAATGATAGAGTAGTAAAGGTGGCCAAAAGCTATTATAACTCGATCCTTATATATTTTACAAAATAAAAATCCCCCAACATGTGTTGAGGGATCTTTGCAAAATATATTTTTTAAAAAGTTATTTCTTTTTCGAATAACGTGTGCGGAATTTATCAACGCGACCAGCAGTATCAACTAATACTTGCTTACCTGTATAGAACGGGTGAGAAGTCATAGAGATATCTAATTTTACTAATGGGTATTCGTTACCATCTTCCCATTTAAGAGATTCTTTTGTTTCAGCACAAGAACGAGTTAAGAATGAGTAACCATTACTCATGTCTTTAAACACGCATAATCTGTAATTTTCTGGATGTATTGCCTTTTTCATAGTATCAGTGAGTTTCATAACAATTTTGGGATGACAAATATACTACAATAAAGTGAATCTCACAAATGTTTTTAATTATTTGACTACCAGTTACTTGTATTGATTTAAGGTGAAGAATATTAGCTAAAAAAACACCTTAAAAATAGGATATTGTTAAACTAAAAAGGTCTCGCCAAAACGAGACCTTTTTAAAACTATTATAACAAAGATAATTATTCGGTAATAATTACTTGTTTTTGTATCGTTGAATTTCCGCTGCTCACTTTCAATAAATAAATTCCCTTTGTGATCGATGATGTATTTAATGAGTTAGAATTAATAATTGATAATACAATTCTTCCTGTAACATCCATTATTTCCATTTTTTCAGCGATGGTGTTTGCAGGCAACTCCACATTTACAATATCCTTTGCCGGATTAGGATATACAACTACATCAGAGTTTAAGATCACGTTTTTGCTTACACTGGTTAAGGCTGCAGCGTCTACTTTAATATCATATCCCGTATTTGTAACTGTACCTTGTTTCATGGTTTGATATTCTATACTAATGATAGGATACCTGCGAACACTACTATAGTACTCATAATTTATCATGGTCATTGTCATTGTATTGCTTCCTGTCATTGTTAAAGTAATGATTGTTTTTACTTGCAAACAGTTATTGTGCTTACTTCCGTCGGGCATTGTAACAGTTCCAGATCCGGTTGCAGTATATGAAAGTGTACCGTTCCAGTTTACAGTAGATGTAGGCGTAACTTCCGTGCCTGAAAATACATCCGAATTACTATTACCAAAAGCAGTTGGCCAGTTAAGTTTGGTTGCCTGATTGGCAAAAGTGGTGATGCTTGTATTACTTGTGTTAGCCATTCCAGCATAAGCAATAGAACCGGTTTGATTATTATAATACTCATAATCATTATTACCTCTTATTACAGCAACATTTGCTGTTGGAAATAAACTTCCCGCAGGAGTTGAAGCAACAGTAGTATAAGTATTAGTTTCGGTGAACGAGCCAATCGTTAAATTCGTAAAGTTCCAATTCATTCCGGTACCCGTAGCTTTGGCCACTGCCGTTGTCGAATCATAATCAGACCTTAATACGATGTCGCCAGCAACCGGTTGATTGGCGGTTTTGGTTATTGTTAACTGTGCATTAGCACCTGAACCAATAACAATGGCTGTAAATAATAAGTAGATTTTTTTCATGTGATTTGGGTTTAAATATTTATCAAAGTTACTCGAAATCGCCCGGAGCGAGAATGACCCTTATCATACATTGGTGTTAATTAGTTGATCGATTCTGTAAAATATAATTGCTTTTTTAAACTAAAGAATCTACTTTAACATAAAAGTATAAAATTATGTTGTTCACTAGATATTTTGCCTTATTAGCCCTTGTTTGTGTAATGTGTAATGCCGAAGCACAAGATGAAGTAAACCCATATAAAAAGCTTACTAAACAGTTCATTGGGGCTGTAAAACGAAATGAGCCGTATAAGAATTACCGATTTTTTGATACTACCTTTTACGGAAGAGCTATTGAACAACAAACTGATAAAGCTATTCAGCGATTTATAAAAAAGAACGGACCAATTGTTGCCATCGAAAAAACAGAGATGGATACGCAAGGTTGCAAAATGGCTGCAGCAACTTCAATAAGAGTAAAAGATGGTAAATACCTTTGGTATCATTACTACGATCAAGGCTCATACATTACGCGTTTTGAAATTGATACGTTCTCAAAACAATGGTTCTATGTTCCGGAGCCTATTGCAAATGTAAATTTCACAAAACGTGAAATTCTTCTTCAACCAAATGGTTTTATTCAGTTGCCCGGAACTTTGTACTTGCCAAATACTCCAAAAAAATGTCCGGTTGTAATTATGGTGCATGGCAGCGGACCGCACGATCGTAATTGCAGCATTGGAAAAAATAAAATATTTCAAGACATCGCTTTACAATTAGTTCAAAAAGGAATTGCTGTTTTTTTATATGATAAGCGCACGTATGTTTATCAGTACATCGATCCATTTCCAATGGATAGCATGGATTATAATTCAGAAACCATTGAAGATGCCGTAGAAGCATTTTACGCCATAAAAAAAGTAAAAGAGCTTGATTCTAATCGCGTTTTTATTGCAGGACATAGTCAAGGTGCTATGTGTGCTCCATTAATTGCTAAACAATGTAAAGGTTTGAAAGGATTGGTATTATTAGCAGCGCCGGGAAGAAGTTTATTAGAAATAATCCCTGAGCAATTAGATTACGTGTTAACTACAACTGCAGCCGAAGACAAAGAAGAAAGTGAGAAAGTTCATAACGCCATTAAATGGCAAGTAAAAAATGCTTTAAAGCCTGACCTTACATTAAAAAGTAAAACCATGTTACCTTTTGGCGCTAAACCAAAATATTGGTTGTTCGACAGAAATTATAAAGTACTTGAAGAAGGAAAGAAACTAACATTGCCAATTGTTTTATTGCAAGGGGGAAGAGATTATAATGTAACAAAAAAAGATTTTGACCTTTGGAACGAAGCCATGAAAGGAAAGCCAAACTTCAAGTCGTATTGGTTAGAAAATTTAGATCATATGTTCTTTGCAGGTTCCGGTATGGCTAAACCTGCCGATGTAATGAATATAGGACACGTTTCAAAAACGATAGGTGATAGAATAGGGGAGTTTGTAATAGGGGCAAAATAGAATTATATATTTTCTAGGCTAAACGTGATCGCAACTTGATATAGTCAATTTTTTACCACAAAGCCAACTGTACTGCCGCGCCAGGGATGCGGAAGGTTTAGCTCTTTTTTGTGAGGCTTTTCGCCGAACAAAAAAAGCCGAAGCGAAGCGGAGCCTGCAGCAGCCCGCCCGGGCGCCCAAATAATAAATCACTCTTTACTAATTCTTATGACTTCTCTATACAAAAACTTCTCTTGCGTACTTTCAAAAGGCCTGTAAGTGTAATAAGCATAACCATCTTTTATTTTTATTTTATCGGCAGTTATATTCGCAAATTTGTGAACGCCCTTGATCTGTCCGGTATGATGATCAATGAGTTTTAAAGAAACATTAGCGCCATTTTTAAATAGGGCGTACACTTTATTCTCCGTATCATCAACAAACAATTGCTTTTTCCAGGTATGCCAATTTTTCGGATGATGATAATTAATGGTAACGCTATCGATCAACACGTTTTCTTTATCAAAGTGAAAAATGCGATCGTTGTAATGATTAAATAAGCAAACCGTATCCTTTAAAACAAAAAGCGGTGCATACAAGGGTTCGTAAAACTTGGAGCGAGTAAAGCCGCTCATTAATGCTGCGATCACTTTTTTATCTACTTTAAATGCATCGGCCAATCGGCGTGCTTCTAATTGTCCGCGCGGAGGGAGATAATAATACTCAAAGTTGTAAAGATCCATTAGCGATCGGTTTATAACATTGTAAAGTAATTTATGTTGCTTGGGATTGCTTTTGCTTAAGTAGTAATAGTTAAAAGCGGGGTAATCGGGATTTTGATCGTTATAATAATAATTGCCATTGGCGGTATCGTTAACGGGTTTTAAACTTCGTTCGTATTCTTTTTTAGTAATTCCCGTTATGATAAAAAAGTTATCGCTGATCTCAATTCGTAAAATAGTGTCCTTGCAAAGCAAATTTGTATTTCCTAAATAATCGTGAAAGAATTTTTGAGCTTCACCGGCTTCAGGAGGAATGGGTAGCGACATAAATTCTTTTCCCGAATAATCGGTGAGGCGGATCTCTGATCGTTTTAATTCGTTCTTTGAAGTGAGCAAAACCAATTTATCTTCGTAAAAGTCGAAATCATAAATTCCGTAATTAGGCTTGCCAACCAAAGTTTCGGGCTTATTTGTGGCAAAAACATCCACATCGGCCAAAATAGTTGTTTTTTCGTGAAGCTTGATAAGTAGAGAAATTGTGTCGTTGATGCCGGGCTTTAATTTAGTAATATAACTCTCAAAAGAGAGATGATGAGTGCTTAAAGCGTACGACTTATCTTTTGGTACCGTTGTTTGAAATTCGCCGTACTTATTTGTAAAGCCAACATTAAATTGATTGAGTTTAATTGCCACTAATTCAATTACTTTACCAGCCTCGTTTGTAAGTTTTAATTTAACCACGCAGGTTTTGTTTTGCGATGACATATAGCCGCCAAAAACAAGCAGAAACAGCAAAGTAGCGTATTTAAAAGAGGAGTTCATTTGCTAATAAGACGTTAAATTACTGCTTTTCCATAACATGCCGGAAGCCTTGGAAGCGCCTAAAATAGGGCTGATTATAACAATTGTTAATAGAAATAATTATAGAGAATTAAATATATGTACTATATTTACGAAACATAATCTAATTAATCATATGAAAAAGTTTTTGTTATCGATCGTGGCAGTAGCCTTAGTAGGTGTTTCAGTTACTTCTTGTAAGAGCCATGAGAAATGTCCTGCATATTCTAAAGTAAATACAGAAAGCAAGAAAAGCATTTAATCAAGTAGAATAACCCCTAGGGTTATTTTATTTTGACATTTCTACTTAACATAATATTTATTATATAGATTTTCCAACCCGCAGGCCGTAATCGCACTTAAAGAACAAAATCTATATAATAAGCATTATGTCTGCGGACAAGTCCTTGCCTGACGGTAAATAGCCCTAGTTCATACTTTGTAGCTGATAGCCTGGAAAATACTTACTTTTGAGTTAATATAATGAGTAATTCTACCATATTCATCGTTGAGGACGAAAAAGCCATTCAGGATACCCTTAAGCTTAATTTAGAGTTTGAGAACTATAAAGTGCTTACCGCAGATGCCGGTAACTCTGCCCTAAGCGTTTTTAAAGATAATTTGAATGCGATAGATCTTGTATTATTGGATGTAATGCTTCCGGAGATCAATGGTTATGATCTTTACAAAAAGTTTAAAGAGCAAAACGCTCAGGTGCCTATTATCTTTTTAACGGCCAAAAATCAAAGTATGGATAAGATCTCGGGCTTAAAATTGGGCGCCGATGATTATTTAACCAAACCTTTTGATCTGGAAGAGCTTTTATTACGCATTCAAAATGTTTTAAAGCGTTACCCTGCTAAAAACAATAATTTATTCAGTTTTAAAACAGGCAGCATTAATTTTGATACGTACGAGATAGTTGATATTAAAAAAGAAAAACACAGCATTTCTAAACGCGAGATCGGTTTATTACAACTACTCACTTCAAACGAAAATAAAGTTATTTCTCGCGATCAGATCATTGATAAACTTTGGAGCGCAGATGAAAACCCATCATCACGCACAATAGATAATTATATCTTAAATTTTAGGAAGTACTTTGAGCAAAACCCCAAAGAACCGCAGCATTTTCATTCTATCCGTGGTGTTGGGTATAAATTCACGCTTTAAATTTTCTAGTTCAAAAAAAATGGCAAATGCTATTTAGCACTTGCCATTCTGTTTTTAGTTTGAGGTATTATTTTGGTTGTTTACTTACCCAATCGCCCAATTGCTTTTTGTATCTGTCGAAAGTAAAATGGTTCTCAACCTTAAAGTAATTCTTCTTATCAATAGTTCCTTTATAACACCACTGCGCCACGCTTAATTTATCATCGTCAAATGGGAATATTTTAACCAACTCTCCAACTTGATTAGTGGTTAAATACTCATCAGCAAACACTTGTTTTATTTTAGCGATCTTATCTCTATCAAAAGAGGCTTTTTTTACTGCATCTAGTCTATCATTAAAATCTGCGCTTGAAATAGCTGTAATAACTACCGATGTTGAAGCAGCTGTTGTTGGTGTTGCTGCTACTGTTTGTGTAGCGGGATTTATTTGAGTTTTGGTTTGTACAAGCGATGTAGTTACAACCGGAGTTAAGGTTTGTGTTGGAACTTCAGGCTCATCCATTATTAACGATTTGCTTTCGAGCATGATCGAATAGTTGCCATAATTATCTTTTACGATCACATATTTAGACAAATATTTTGGCTCGCTTGCCAATGTATAACTGATCATGGTGGTTGAACCTGCTTGTAATATTTTTATACGGTATTGATATTCATCCAACATATTAAATGCTACGGCAGGAGCATAATCGTTACTTAAACGAATTCCATTAAGAGATGCAATAAAATTAGGAAATGCTTTATTGGAATTTCTGATCATTAATTTTCCAAGATCCTGGGCTTTTACAGTTGTTGATACTACAAGTATAAAAAGAGCTAAATACGTAATTGTTTTTTTCATAGGGTTGTTTTATTCGTTGTGTTTCAAATTTTGTGCTAATGAGCGGTCAAATATCACAAAATATATTAAAATAGCTACAATTTTATTCCAATAACCAGCATATCATCAATTTGTTCAAGTTCGCCTTGCCAATCTGCGGTTGTTTTTGCCATTTTTTGTTTTTGTTCTGTCATTGGCAAACGATGAATGTCTAAAAACAATTCCCTCAAACGTTTTGATGAGAATTTCTTTGCTTTTTCTCCGCCAAACTGATCGGCATAGCCATCGGTAAATAAATACAAAAGATCATCTTCTTGGTAATTGATCACTTCTTCTTTAAAGATCTTATCTCCGGTTCGCATTCCGCCTAAGGAAAACTTACTTGCTTTTATTTCGGTTAATTCCTTATTGCGTATAAATATCACAGGGCGTTTTGCCGAAGTGATCATAACTTCTTTTTTTGTTTTGTTTACTTTTATGAGTGTTAAATCCATTCCGTCTTGCACCGAAACATCATGATCTTTTTGTTGTTTCAATGTAAAATTGATCAACTTATCTAATTCTTGTAAGATATCGGAAGGCTTATATATTTTATTATCAATAACAGTTTGATTCAATAAACTACTTCCTATTACCGTCATAAAAGCTCCCGGAACACCGTGGCCTGTACAATCGGCACAAACCAACAAATACTCTTCCTTGTTTATCTCATGAAACCAGAAAAAATCCCCACTTACAATATCCTTTGGTTTATAAAATATAAATGATAATGGAATGCTTCTATAAATAGTTTCTTCTTGTGGTAGTACCGCGTATTGAATGCGTTTAGCGTAATTGATGCTATCGGTAACATCTCTGTTCTTTACTTCAAGCTCTTTGCTTTTTACTTCCAATTCTGATTTTGAAGTTTTTAATTCCTTTAAGAATTGATTCTTGTAATTCTCATACATATTGATCACTACGGCCAAAAAGAAACAGCAAAAACCAAAATTCAAATACGGATAATGCGACTCGGTTTTCATTAGATCGCCTTTAAAATCGTGCCATCCCATAACTTCGGCTACGTATAAAAAAGTAATGGTTAAATAAGTTATGGTGAACCAAAAGATACCTGTCCACCTATTGGCTACCAAGAACAACCAGGCACATATAACGATCCCATTAACTAGGTCGCTTGAATAAATACCGCCCGATATCTCGTAAGTTTGAAAATTAGACGTGTATCCCATCAATGCACTTATATTCACCAATAATATGCGTTGATTCCACTTCTTGTAAATAAAGAACATGCACAGGAGCATTACGCAAAATATGGCGTTTCCGATGATAAGTCCGGTGTCATACTTCACATTTCCAAACATCACGTAAAACTGCCCAACTAAAGCAAAGACAAAGAAAATAGCAAACGAAATAATGAAGAATCTACCCTTACGGTATTTTTCTGGGTCTAATTTATCCTTTGGATTTACAAAATAATCTATGGTAGATGATATACTCATTTAAAATCTAATTCCTAAAACATTAACATCATCCACTTGTTCGTGTTGCCCGCGCCACTTTGTAAATTCTTGTTCAAGCTTTTGCTTTTGAACTAAGGCAGTGTCTTCACTTATACTCACTAAAAATTCTTTTAATCGTTTGCTCGAATATTTCTTTCCTTTTTCACCACCAAACTGATCGGTATATCCATCGGTATAGGTAAATAATACATCATCTTCTTTTAGCTCAAATTTGATCTCTTCAAAATGCTTTTCCCCGCTCCTCATTCCGCCTAGTGAATGCTTACTTCCTTTAAACTCCTTCATTTGTTTATCACGCACTATTATCACGGGGCGTTTAGCACTTGTAATAATGCATTCCTTCTTTAGTTTGTTTACTTTTATCAACGAAAGATCCATTCCATCCTGAACACCTTGCAATCGGTGCTTATCTTGTTTAAGTGTTGAATTCAAAAGCTCATCCAAATTCATCAAGATCTTCCCTGGCTCATAAACTTTATTATCAATTACAATTTGATTCAATAAATTACTTCCAATAACGGTCATAAACGCGCCCGGAACTCCATGCCCGGTGCAATCGCCACAAATAATAACGTACTCTTCTTTATTAATTTCATAGAACCAATAAAAATCCCCACTAACAATATCCTTAGGTAAGTAATAAATGAATGAAAGTGGAATGACTCTTTGAATCGCTTCCTCATTTGGCAAAACAGCATATTGAATACGTTTAGCATAATTGATACTATCTCTTACGTCATGATTTTTTGTTTCAAGCTCCCTA
>JAGPDW010000242.1:0-3568 GCA_018057345.1 Bacteroidia bacterium
AAGGGAAATTTATATACCCGGGATTTATTGATGCGCACTGTCATTTTTACGGATATGGTAAAGGACTCACCGAAGCCAATTTAGTTGGCACTAATTCTTACAATGAAGTTTTAGAAAAAGTTATTGATCATTCAAAACTCAATTCGGAATTTGTGAAACCAACATCTTTGAGCGAAAAGCTATGGCTCGTAGGCAGAGGCTGGGATCAAAATGATTGGGAAACAAAAGAATTTCCAACTAAAGAAAAACTAGATGCCATTTTTCCGGATGTTCCTGTATTTTTAAAACGTATAGATGGCCACGCTGCGTTAGTGAATCAAGTTGTTTTGGATCTTGCAAAGCTAAATAACAAAACAAAAATAAATGGCGGAGAGTTAATTCTTAAAGATGGGGAATTAACGGGCGTATTGGTTGACAATGCAGTTGACTCCGTTGAAAAATTAATTCCCAAACAAAATGCCGATCTTATCAAACGTGCTTTGTTGAATGCACAAACCAATTGTTTTGCCATGGGTTTAACAACAGTTGACGATGCAGGCCTAGAAAAAAACATCATTGATGCCATTGATAAATTGCAAAAAGAAAATGAATTAAAAATGCGCGTATATGCCATGCTAACTCCAACCGAAGAAAATTTAAATCACTATTTAACCAATGGCAAATATAAAACTGACAGGCTGAATGTTTGTTCATTCAAATATTATGGCGATGGTGCTTTAGGTTCACGTGGCGCGTGTTTGTGCAAAGAATATGCTGATAAAGCCGGCTGGAAAGGTTTTTTATTGAGTGATATAAACTATTTTGAAGAGCAAGCCAAACTAATGGCGCAAAAAGGATTTCAAATGAACACGCATTGCATTGGCGATTCGGCTGCACGCGTGATCTTGAATATCTATTCCAAATATTTGGATGATAAAAAAGATATGCGATGGCGAATTGAACACGCGCAAGTAATTTGCGAAGCTGACTTTACATACTTCTCTAAAAATTGTTTGCCTTCTGTTCAACCAACACACGCCACCAGCGATATGTATTGGGCAGGAGACAGATTAGGGAATGAGCGCGTAAAAAATGCATATGCCTATAAAGCACTTTTAAAAAATGCAGGCTTCATTCCTTTAGGTACCGATTTTCCGGTGGAGGATATTAGTCCCTTTAAAACATTTTACGCCGCTGTATTTCGAAAAGACGCAAAAGGTTTGCCAGATAAAGGATATCAAATGGAAAATGGTTTAACGCGAGAAGAAACTTTAAGAGGAATGACCATTTGGGCTGCTTACTCCAACTTCGAAGAAAAAGAAAAAGGGAGTTTAGAAAAAGGAAAATTTGCCGACTTTATTATAGTAGATACAGATCTGATGAAATGCAATGAAGGCGAAGTGTTAAAATCAAAAGTAATTTCAACTTGGATCAACGGCGAAAAAATTTTTGCTCTAAAGTAATTTCCTTTTTCAATT
Organism: Bacteroidia bacterium; assembly: GCA_018057345.1. Lineage (GTDB taxonomy): Bacteria > Bacteroidota > Bacteroidia > B-17B0 > Aurantibacillaceae > Aurantibacillus. The sequence goes on from JAGPDW010000242.1 coordinate 1,458, forward strand.
TAACTGTGCCAGCCCATACAATTACGGAGCTGGCGTTTAAAAAGCAATAGCTGCCTCTTCTCACCGACCGCGTGAGGGATTGAGCCATTGTTTGAGCTCGGGCGAGAGAAGCGCAAGCGCATCCTCGCCCAGCGAGTGGCGAAAGCCCGACCCAATGGAGTGAATTTGCTTCCAAATTGTGGCCGGCAAATTCACTCCATGGGGGCACGCCCAAATAAGCATCTAAATCCAAATAACAATTTGATAACATTGCCTTAAGGTTCTCCTCCTATCCTCATCCTAAATTTGTACTGTGAAAAGATTACTATATATACTTACTACGCTTACGTTGAGTTTGGGAACTTTTGCCAATGATGATAGAAATGGCGGTAAAGAAGTTACCAAAACTGTATTTATAAAAGTAACCGATTCGCAAGGAGAAGAGTTAGCAGGTGCAAAAGTAGTGTTGGCCGAAACAGGTAAAGAATATATTACCGATTTTAACGGCCAGATACAGATAACTATTAAAACCACCGAGACTCTTACTCTTAAAGTAAATTCTTTAGGATACAATGAGGTTACCCTCAAATCATCCGAATTAAATACCTTCACAGAGCTTAGTTTAAGTTCTCTTTAAAACCCTCCACATCCCTTTACAGTAAAGCCTTTCAGGGCTTTTAATCTATTTAAAAGTAAAGTTTAGGTTAAGCTTTTGTTTCCTTAACATTACCTGTTCATTATCTTAATATTTTTGTATTAAGAAACCGCGTAACTAGTTTCTACGTATAACAATTAAAAACCAGGACTCATGAAAACTTTAATTACAACTTGTTTCTTTTTCTTAGTACTTGCAGCCAATGCGCAAAGTCTTAACGAAAAGGGTTTATATATTGATAGCGAAGGAAATTTATTTTCCGGTGTTATTACGTCTTTAAATAATAATGTGAAGTCGGAAATGGATGTGAAGGATGGAATTATTTCTGGAAAAGCAACTTATTTTTTCGCGAGCGGAAAAATTATGGAAGCAGGAATGATGGCGAACGGATCAAAAGATGGTCAATGGACTCGTTATAATGAGAACGGAATGACATCAGCAATTGGTTTTTATTCTGCCGGAAAAAAATCGGGCACTTGGATCGTTTATGATGAAGCAGGAAAAAAACGCATGGAAATGAACTATAGCAATGGCGAAAAAACAGGCACTTGGACCAGCTGGGACGAGGCAGGAGCCGTTGCAAGCACCAAAACATACGGAATAAACTAAGCTAAATCGATATTAGAGATAGGAAACCGCCCCAGTGGCGGTTTTTTTTATACATTTAATCTGTGAAAAAACTGCTTTTACTTTTTGTATTGATCAATTCTTTAGTTGCAACTGCCCAAGACCTCAACCTAAAAGGCAAATGGAAAGTAAATTGCGCCCTCGAAAAAAAGGATAGCGCCACGTTTCATGTGTGCGATTTTTGTCCAACTACTATGCTTAAGAACAATACGGCTGTTGTAGAAGAGTTTGATATAGAGATCACAGAAACTGCCATAAAATTTACAACAGAAGAAGTTCAAATAGAAATTCCTTATACATGGGATAAGTCAACCTATACCATCAAATTTAAATACACTCAAAAAGATTATAGTTTTAAAGCGATGGTGATCACCGATCTTAATGCGCAAATTTTAGTAGCCGAAAGTGGTGAAGTGCTTTATCTGAAAAAATTACCCTAACGTTTCCAGCTTCTGAGCCATATCGTACATCTTGGCCTCTTCAAAATAATTAGCCATTAATTGTATGCCCATTGGTAATCCGTTACTGTGTAAGCCACATGGAACTGAGATCGCAGGGATTCCTGCAATAGGAGCTTGCACCGTAAAAATATCTTCCAAATACATTTTAATAGGGTCAGCACTATTCTTTCCAAATTCAAAAGCAGTGCCGGGTGTAGTTGGCGTTATGATAAGATCGTATTGTTTTAAGATCTCAAATGTTTTTTGCTGAATAAGGCGACGAACTTTTTGTCCTTTGGCATAATATGCATCGTAATATCCTGCGCTTAATACAAATGTTCCAAGCATGATCCTTCGCTGTACTTCTTTTCCAAAACCTTCGCTGCGCGATTTTTTGTAAGTACTTACAA
>JAGPDW010000090.1:0-12429 GCA_018057345.1 Bacteroidia bacterium
TCGAAAAAAAGGATAGCAACAATATAAAATTGCAACTCACTTTCGCTTTCTTCTCGGTAAAAAGTAATCAAACCGATAAAGCCATTGTGCGTTTCAAAAAAGTATTACAGCTCGATCCAAACTATATAGAGGCCTATTTACATCTAGCCGATATATACGAACAAATGAATGATGTAAACAAAACAATTGAAGTGTTGCAGCAATATGCTGCTAAAACAACCGACCCAACAGCTAAACTGGAAGTAGAAAAATACATAAAGCAATTGAAATTAAAATAGAGTATTAACGTAAAACAAATTTTTATGCCAAGCGGAAAAAAAAGAAAAAGACATAAAATGGCGACCCATAAGCGCAAAAAGCGTCTTAGAAAGAATCGCCATAAGAAAAAATAACCTTTCGGTTGTTTTTAAATTAGGAGAGAACCTAATACGGACGAGCGTTCGCTTATTCGTTTTAGCATTTTCATTTATTAGAGAAAGCAGGTCGTTTAACCATTGATCAATGTGGTGAGATGTTGTGCCTTCTATTTTTAACTAAAACATTATAGCGTGAGTCACGAATTAATAATTAATTCAACGCCAAATGAGGTTGTAATTGCACTACTTAGCGATAAGCGCTTGATTGAGCTTCATCGCGAAAAAAGCGGTTCCAAATTCATGGTGGGCGATATTTACTACGGAAAGGCCAAAAAGGTTATGACCGGGTTAAACGCCGCCTTTATCGACGTTGGATACGAAAAAGATGCCTTTTTACATTACCTTGATCTGGGCCCCCAAGCAAAATCGCTTATTAAATACGTTCAAGCCGTTAAGGCCGGAAAACAGAATGTAAGCAACCTCATGTACTTTAAACACGAGAGCGATATTAAAAAGGATGGTAAGATCAATGATATTGTAAAAAGCGGAGCTAATTTATTGGTACAAGTTGCCAAAGAACCTATTAGTGCCAAAGGACCAAGAATAACCACCGAAATTAGTTTAGCAGGAAGGTACATCGTACTTATTCCTTTTACCGATAAGATCTCGGTGTCTTCAAAGATCAAAAATTTTGAAGAAAAAAATCGCTTAAAAGAATTAATGCAAAGTATCAAGCCAAAGAATTTTGGTGTGATCGTGCGTACTGTTGCCGAAGGAAAAACAGTTGCTGAATTAGAAGGCGACTTGAATGACCTTATTAAAAAATGGGATGAGTGTTACAAAACATTAAAAACAGCAGAGCCTCCGGTTCGCGTTTTGGGTGAGATGGATAGAACCAATTCTATTTTACGCGATTTTTTAAATGCATCTTTCAATGCCATTCATGTAAATGACCCTAAAGTTTTTGAAGACCTTAAAATTTATTTAAAAAGTATAGCCCCCGATAAATTAAACATCCTTAAACTTTACGATGGTAAAGTTCCAATTTTTGATGCATTTGGTGTAGAAAAACAAATTAAGAGTTTGTTTGGAAAAACCGTGCACATGAAAACGGGTGCTTACTTAGTGATCGAACATACCGAAGCTTTACACGTGTTTGATGTAAATAGTGGTAACCGTGCAAAAAGTGATAATAGCCAAGAGGAAAATGCGTTTGAAGTGAATTTAGAAGCCGCCGTTGAGGTTGCGCGCCAATTACGCTTGCGCGATATGGGTGGAATTATTGTAGTTGACTTTATTGACCTTCATAGCCCCGATAATCGTAAAAAATTATTTGACAAGCTTAAGGAGGAAATGAAATCGGATCGTGCTAAGCACAATATTTTACCTCCAAGTAAATTTGGTTTGATACAGATCACTCGTCAACGTTTACGTCCCGAAATAAATGTGGAGGTAATGGAAACTTGTCCTAATTGCAACGGAACCGGTAAAGCACAGCCAAGTTTATTATTTGTTGATCAAATAGAGAACACCTTACGCTTTATTATTAAGGAACAAAACGAAAAACAAGTAACACTTCAAGTGCATCCATACATTGAGGCTTATATTAAGAAGGGAAGTTGGTGGAAACGAAATAGCAAGCAGCATAAATGGAAACGCGACTTTAACCAATGGGTAGATGTGCAGCCTGCAGAAAGTTATGGATTAATGGAGTATCATTTCTTTAATAAAGAGATGGACGAAATTGTGGTATAAAAAAAACCCTCGAGCATATCGAGGGTTTTTTTATTATTGTGGCATTCCTGCCTGTACCCAAAGATCAATTTTACGGAGATTGCAATTACTTAATTTTTGACCGCCCTGAGGCATTGGTTTTGAGCCCGTGTGTTTCACCGCAGGAAGGAACGAACCTATGTTTACAGCCCCTTTAACACCATTATAATTATCTAAAGTAGGGCTTGTACCCCCTGCAAAATGACATCCTGTACAAAAAGAGGTCATTAAAGGTTTGATGTGCGAATCGTACGTAACATTTACTGTATCGCAATTACTTGCAACGGTTAAAGTGGATGCACAATCCTCAGCGCCAAAATCTATCCAGGCTTTGATCATGTTTACTTCTTTACGAGTAAGTGGTGTGCCTTCTTTTGGCATTTCGGGATGCGAACCTTTAATGGCTTTGTATAATTCGCTTTTTGCGGCATTACCTGTCATTACAGCGCCAATAACGCCTTCATAAGTTGTAAATGCATATCCACCCGCTTTGCTTCCAACGCTGTGACATCCAACATTTGTACAACTGCGTGTAAGAATAGGTTGTATATCATTACCATAACAAATGGCTTGATAATTATCACGGCGACAACTATTAATTGTAATTACTGCGCCAATAATGAAAAGAAAAGGGACGAGTTTTTTCATGCTTAAATTTGAACAAATAAATATACAAAAAATTAATTTAAGCTACTTTTTAGCTTTTTCGGGAGGAGTGATCTGCTTTTTTAGCCAAACTTTGATGTCGTTTAACTCGGCGCCCGAAATAGAGTGGGGCATTTCGTATTTCTTATAAGTAACTTCTTTAATATTTTTTGTATTTAAAAACTCCGTAGCTTTTTCCGACTCTTTTATACTGATCACATTATCAGAATTGCCATGCGCGATAAAAAATTTAAGTTTAGCAACCGAGGTTGTTTCTGCAATAGCTGTTTTTGTATCCTCAAGCATTCTGCCGCTTAGAGCAAGAATACCTGCAATTTTTTTCGGACTGGTTAAAGCAATATCATACGCCATAATTGCACCCTGACTAAAACCCATTAAAAATACTTTGGTGCTATCGGCTTTATAGGCTTTGCATGCGTTGCTTATAAAGGATAAGATCTTCGCTTTACTTTGTTTTAATTCGGCATAATTGCTTGTAAGTTCGTTAGTGCGCGTGCGGGTTAACTCGTACCACGAATAACCCACTTCGCTGCCTTTAAAAGGCGCGCGTAACGAAAATGTAAGAAAACGTTCATCTAGCGTTTTTGCTACTTCAATTAGATCGCCTTCGCTACTGCCATAACCATGCAATAAAATTAACACAGGAGGATTGCTTTTTGCTTTGGAAGCATTTACCAAATAGGTAAGCTCTGTATCTATCTTTTGCGCAAATGCAAAGACTGAAAGACAAATAAGAAAAGAGAGCTTAACAAACTTCATGATACAAATATAATGTTTTTAGAAATGGAATTTTTACGCTCTTGACCTGTCATTTCTCGATACAAAAAAATGAAAAGAGGCGCATTTTTTCACTCGAAATGAGTGGACTTGTCAGTTCGAGTGATTTTTGCCTGCCTCTTGCAAAAATCGTATCGAGAACTGACTAACGCCCTCTTCTTTTTTTATGATCAACAAACTTCTTCGACTTCTCATTTTTGTTATCACCCGATCTTCTCGACTTTTCATTTCTGTTGTCGCCAAACTTTTTCGAACTTTCTTCTTGGTCAACAAAAGCATACTCCAATTGTTTTTTAACCAGGTCGGCATTTTTAATAATGATATTTACAGTATCGCCAAGTGCATAAATTTTTCCGGAGTTCTTTCCAACATATCTGTAATTTTCATCATCAAAATAGTAACTATCGCCCTTCATATCTCTTGCACGCACCATGCCTTCGCATTTATTTTCAATGATCTCCACATAAATTCCCCATTCGGTAACACCGCTAATAACACCGGCAAATTCCTCCCCAATTTTATCTTTCATAAATTCAACCTGCTTGAATTTAATGGATGCACGTTCTGCCTCGGCAGCCATGCGTTCCATTTCGCTGCTGTGTTTACATAGGTTCTCTAATTCTTTTTGATTAGAATAATTCTCTTTATTTAAACGTGCTTCCAGCAAACGATGTACCATTACATCGGGATATCTTCTTATTGGTGAAGTAAAATGCGTATAATATGTAAAACCTAAACCATAGTGCCCTGCATTATCAGTAGTATAAATAGCTTTTGGCATACTTCTTATGGCCAATAATTCAATAATACTTTGCTCTTTTTTGTTTTTCACATCAATTAATAATTTATTGATGCTATCCACCGATTTTTGTTTGGAGCCTAAATTCATTTTGTATCCAAATTTTGCCACAAAGCCACTTAAAGTTGCTAATTTTTCATCGTTTGGTGCATCGTGAATACGGTAAACGCACAAATTTTTGTTGTCGCCATCTTTTTTGCCTTTTGGCGCGTTATTATTCTCACCATCTTTTGGTTTACCAAGGTATTCGGCCACTTTTCTATTGGCCAATAACATAAAGTCCTCAATCAATTTATGCGCGTCTTTTTGCGTTTTAAAGAAAACACCCAAAGGCTTACCTTCATCATCTAACTTAAATTTTACTTCGGCCTTATCAAAAAATATGGATCCTTTTGCAGTTCGTTCGGCGCGTAATATTTTAGCAAGGCGATCTAGTATTAATATTTCGTCTTTGTATTCGCCATCAGCCCCTTCAATTATTTCCTGAACTTCTTCGTAAGTAAAACGTCGGTTACTATCGATAATTGTTTTACCAAACCACTCACCAACTATTTGGCCTTTGTCGGTTATTTCAAACACCGCGCTAAAGGTGTATTTTTCTTCTTTAGGCCTAAGCGAGCAAACAAAATTACTTAACACTTCGGGCAACATGGGTATCACGCGATCAACTAAGTAAACGGAGGTTGCTCTATTTACTGCTTCTTTATCTAATACAGTTCCCGGTTTTAAATAGTGCGTTACATCGGCAATGTGTACGCCAACTTCCCAATTACCATTATCTAATTTTTTTAATGATAAAGCATCATCAAAATCTTTGGCATCGTATGGGTCAATAGTAAATGTGGTAATATCTCTAAAATCTCTGCGCTTTTTTATTTCCTTCTCATTTATTTCTAGATCAAGCTTGCGCGCGTAATATTCTACTTCGTCAGAAAAACTTTCAGGTAAACCGTACTCGGCCATAATAGCGTGGATCTCGGTTTTGTGTTCGCCCGGAAAACCAAACACTTCAATTACTTCTCCCATCGGATTTTGATCACCCTGCTTCCACTCCAATAGTTTTACCTGAACTTTTTGCCCTTCTTTAGCGCCTTTTATTCGGGTTAAATTCACAAAAAAATCAACATGGATCTTGTGATTATCAGGTATAACAAATGCAAATTTCTGGGATAATTTTATTGTACCAACAAATTGGGTTTTGGATCTTTGTAAAACCTCTACCACTTCCCCTTCTTTACGTTTACCCCTGTGATTTGAATTTAAAACGATCTTCACCAGATCACCTTGCAAAGCGTCTTTGGTGCGCTTAAAAGGAATAAATACGTCATCCTGATCATTACCAATAACCACAAAGGCAGTTGCCTGCGTTGTAAAATCAATAGTGCCGGTTAAATAATTGCGAGTTTGTTTGATGGTAAATTTGCCAAGTTCTTTTTCAACAACAAAACCATTTTGTTTAAGGCCTTGCAATGTTTCTATTAATTGCGCGCGTTCGCTGTCGGAATTTATTTCCATAGCCGCGCCAATTTGTTTATAGTTAAATGATTTTTCGTAATTGTGTTGCAAAAAAGCCAATACTTCTTCAAATAGGAACTTTTGCTTTGGTTTTTTGTTTTTCGACATAAGACCTAAAGATAATTGATTTTACAAATTTTGAAAGATGGAGTTATTAACGGCTTATAGCAGTTTTTCTATAGCTTTAGGAAAATATTCATATTCCAAAGTATGTACTTTTTTTGCAAGATCTTCAGCTGTATCATTCGTGTCAATGGCACATTTAGCTTGTAAAATGATACGCCCCTTATCATATTCCTCATTCACAAAATGAATGGTGATGCCACTTTCTTTGTCCTTATTGGCAATTACGGCCTCATGAACTTTAATGCCGTACATTCCTTTACCGCCATAATTTGGCAATAGGGAAGGGTGGATATTCACAATTTTATCGGGGAATGCTTTTACTAATTTCTCGGGGATCTTTAGCAAAAAACCTGCTAATATAATGAGGTCTATTTTTTCGCCTTTTAAAAATTCAATGATCTTATCGGTATAATTCGTAAGCGCTTCTTTGCTTATTATTTGAACCGTTTTTTTATGATCTTCGGCTCGTTTAATAACGCCTGCCGTATCTTTATTGGTGATTACCAGTTTTATTTTAATACGGGTGTCATTCTTAAAATATGTTATAAGATTTTCTGCATTGGTGCCTTCGCCGCTTGCAAATATGGCCGCATTGATCATGTGGTCAAAAATAGTCATTAATATTTATAACTTTGCCCTATGTTTTTAAACTTCATTACCTGGAATCCAAGTGCCGAGATATTTACCATTCCGGGTATCGATTGGCCGGTGCGTTGGTACGGCTTGCTTTGGGCTTCGGCTTTATTGGCAAGTCATTTTGTAATGAACCGTATTTACAAAACAGAAGGAAGGACCAATAAACAATTGGATACGCTTACATTATATGTGATCCTTGGCACTATCATTGGAGCGCGTTTGGGGCATTGTTTATTTTATGGGCCACTTTGGGATGTTTTTGATGTTCAAGGAAATTTGTTGGAAGAAGGCTATTTATCACACCCTTTAAATATGCTTAAAGTATATGAAGGAGGTTTGGCAAGTCATGGCGGCGCAATTGGTATTGTTATTGGCACCTTTTTGTACTGTCGTAAAGAAAAGGAGGATCTGTTGTGGTTATTCGATCGTTTAATGGTGGTTGTTCCCTTGGCTTCTATGCTAATTCGCTTTGGGAATTTGATGAATAGCGAAATAATTGGTAAAAAAACCGATATTACTTTTGGTTTTATTTTTGTTCAAATTGATGGAGTGCCTCGTCATCCGGCACAATTATATGAGGCACTTTTATATTGTGTGTTATTCATCGTCATGTATTGGCTTTGGAAATATAAACGTGATAATTTAGGTAAAGGATTTATGTTTGGTCTTTTACTGGTAGCATTATTCACCATTCGCTTTTTTGTGGAATTTATTAAAGAGAACCAGGTTGAATTTGAAAATAATCTTTCCTTTAACATGGGCCAACTATTAAGTATTCCTTTTGTGCTATTTGGCTTTTACATGATGTGGCGATCTAAGAAAGATTTGCCTACTATTCAGAAGTAGAGCTTTTCAATTTTATTATTTGTGCGTGCCCCCATAAAGGCACATTTCTCAGTGAACTCTGTGTAAACCTCTGTGAAGTGCAAAGAGCCTCTGTGGTTTCTGCCTCTCACGCGTAGATCAGGAATTCAAAACTCTCTTTTAAAGCAAAACTTGAAAGCTGCAAAAACAAAAAACAAAGAGGCTATCCAGTAACCTTGAAAGCTATAAGATGTATAAGTGCCTGAAGTGAGGCTTGAAACTAGCACCATTAACAAGATCCACGTAATAATTGACGTTACAAAAACGATGAATCTTTTTTTAAAAGGTTTTTCCTTGAATCTTTCAAGAGCGTTTTTGGTATCCTTTGGTTGGTGCATGTAGTAAAGCAACAAAAAACCCGACGCATGGTCGGGCTTTTTAAATTTAGTTAGTGATGCTTATTTTCTTTTCGAGTTCTTCTATATAAGCTTTAAAGCGTTTATCTGTATCCATTAAATTATTTACCGTACGGCAAGCATGTAATACTGTTGCATGATCTTTACCTCCGCAATGCATCCCAATGGTTGCTAAAGATGATTTTGTCATATTTTTTGCAAAATACATAGCAATTTGACGAGCCTGAACCACTTCACGTTTACGTGTTTTTGATTTCATGGTATCAATAGCTAAGTCGAAATAATCGCAAACTACTTTTTGGATATAATCGATAGACACCTCGCGTGCTGTACTCTTCACAAATTTATCGATCATAGCTTTAGCTAATTCTAAAGTGATCGTTTTCTTGTTCAAGCTCGATTGTGCTAATAAGGATATCAAAGCGCCTTCCAATTCGCGAACGTTAGAAGTGATGCTGTACGCTAAATATTCAATAACCTCTTTTGGTAACTGGATACCTTCGTTATAAACCTTTTTTTCTAATACGGCAATTCTGGTCTCTAATCCCGGAGCTTGAAGATCAGCACTAAGGCCCCATTTGAAACGAGATAATAAACGTTGCTCAATTCCTTGAATATCAACCGGTGCACGATCAGCGGTTAAGATGATCTGTTTTCCTAATTGGTGTAAATGATTAAAGATATGGAAGAACACATCCTGTGTTTTATCCTTACCTGCAAAATATTGTACGTCATCAATGATCAATACATCTATCATTTGATAGAAGTGGATGAAATCATTTTGATTATTGTTCTTAATCGATTCGATGAACTGGGTGATGAACTTTTCCGACTGTACATATAACACAGTTTTGTTCGGGAAATTCTTTTTAACCTCAATTCCAATAGCTTGCGCTAAGTGAGTTTTACCTAATCCAACACCTCCGTATAATAATAATGGGTTAAAAGCATTTCCGCCCGGTTTTTGAGCTACAGCAAAACCTGCACTGCGGGACAAGCGGTTGCAATCGCCTTCTACAAAATTATCGAAACTATAATTAGGGTTTAATTGAGATTCTACTTGTACCTTTTTTAAACCCGGGATAATAAATGGGTTTTTAATAGTACTATTACTGATATCGATTGGCATCGATACAGAAGGATTCTTTAAATTCGTGTTAATGTTAGGTAACTTGAAAGTGATAGGTGTTTCAGTTTTACCTGAAGCATTATCCATGATGATATTGTATTCTAATTTTCCTTCAGGACCCAATTCTTTTTTAATTACTTTTTTAATTAGGCTGATATAATGCTCTTCTAACCATTCATAAAAAAACTGTGAGGGAACTTGTATGGTTAATATATTTTCGCTTACCTTGATCGGTTTAATAGGTTCGAACCAGGTCTTGAAATTTTGCGGACTTACATTATCTTTGATGATCTGGATGCACCCTGCCCATACTTGTTCTGCAGTTTTCTCTTTCATTATCATTACCCTTTCAAAATTTTAAAAATGTTATTACTATATGTGGAAACGTAGAATTAACTTTAACGTGTTTGTAAATATACTTGTATTATTTGTTTTAGCAACAAAAAATCCAAAAAAAAAATTATGGAAAATTTCACCTAAAAATTTGGAGCTTTAAAATATTTTTCTACTCCTTACTATATCCCTTGGGCAGAGTTATTTTGCAGTATCTTTTTTCGTTGATTACAAAAGTATATGTCTATGCGGCCCAGCCAGATACCTGCCCAACCCATTTGTGTTACTTGAACCTCAATCCCTTGCCTGTTAAGGGTTTTAAAGGGTTTGTCTAAAAACGTATGTGTGTGACCACCAATGATAAGGTCAATATTTTCTGTTTCTTTTGCAAGCACAACATCGCTAACTTTATCGTTATCATATTTATAACCGAGGTGAGATAAACAGATAACAAAATCACAGTTTTCTTGTATTCTTAAAGCATGTGCGGTTTTATTTGCATGTTCAATAGGATTATTGTATATTAACCCTTGCCTTTGTTTTGGCGCAATTAAACCATCCAAGTTTATTCCTAAACCTAAGATCCCAATTTTAATATTTCCTTTTTTATAGATCTTGTATGGACTTATTTTTTTGTGATCTTTTAGATCAGTATCATTAAAATTATAATTACAATTTATAAAATCAAAACCGGCATGAGGCATTTGTTTGATGATATTTTCTACGCCAAGATCAAAATCATGATTACCAAAAGTTACCGCATCGTACTGCATCAAACTCATTAATTTATACTCCAGTTCACCTTGAAAATAATTAAAATAGGGAGTGCCCTGGAAGATATCTCCGGCATCTAAAAGCAATATATTTTGCTCTTCTTTTTTGATCTTTTCTATTACCGCTGCACGTTTCGAAAAACCTCCTTCACCAGGGTGTTTGGCATCATTTTCAGGAAAAGGATCAATGCGACTGTGCTGATCGTTGGTGTATAAAATGGTGAGTTTTTCAAAGCCTTTTTCGCGCAATAATTTATCTTGCGCAAATGCCGGCAAGTAATAAAAACCCGCCGCAGTACCTAAAGCGTACTTTATAAATGATCGTCTATTCTGAAATTTCCAGTCGCCCATCTTTATAAGGAGAAATTGTTTTACCAATGTATTTTAAGTGCATGCAATAAAATATGATGGCATCTCTCACCTTCATATTTAATTTATTTGAACTCAAGGCCTTTTTTCCAAACGTGAATCCATCACCACCGTTCGCCAAAAAATCAGATGTAACCATCACATAATCATTATTGGATTTAATACTTTGTAGATCGATCGCCGCAGCAATACCTTCACTACTTTTTCGGATCTTCATCCCTAAGAAAGCGTGTTTTTTCTCTATGATAGCTTTTATGATACTTTCTAATTCTATACCTTTTATTGTTACAACCTCTATCTCATTATCAAAAGGCATCAATTCAAAGATCGAGTTCACTGTAACAATTCCTTTATTAATACTTGTTCTTAATCCGCCGCGGTTCATTAGTACAATCACGTTTTGTTTGGCTTTTGCAATACTATCATAAGCCCATTTTACAGCGTCGCAAACAAAATTCCCTAAGGTCATTTCGTGTCCGTCTTTTGTAAGTTCACCATTACACATAACCAATTCTTTCTGCATTTCATTTCCCAATATTTTAGAGTAAGGAGAAATAATGCTATCAAATTTTACTGACGAAGATGCGCTTTTGAGACTTTGATGCTGAGCTTCTTTTTTACTTACCGAATAGCGTGTTTTACAAGCCGAAAGAGCCAGTAAAAAAAGCAAAACAAATATTCCGGTTTTCCTCAACATATCATTATCTTTGCAAAGATAGTTCATTTTTGAACCACATTTAAAATTCTAACGAAGCATAACATAAAGTTAAATTACAATGATCGTTTCTGAAACCAAAATACGAGTGCGATACGGCGAGACCGATCAAATGGGTTATGCATATTATGGAATTTACGCGCAGTATTATGAGGTAGGTCGTGTTGATGCGATGCGTGTTTTAGGATTTTCTTATAAGGAAGTTGAAGATCGCGGGATCATGATGCCGGTTCTAGAATATAATATCAAATACAAAAAACCCGCGTATTATGATGATGAATTAACCATTGTTACACGCATCACTGAAATGCCTACGGGTGTTAAAGTTAATTTTGAATATGAATGTTTTAATCAGCATGGAGACCTTTTAAATACAGGTTTTGTTACCCTCGCCATTATTGATAAAGCCACCAATAAACTATGTAAATTACCCGGTTGGTTTAGCAGCGCAATGCGCAAGTTTTTTTAAGGAAATTTCTCCTCTTTTCTTCAATTTATTTAAGTATATTAGCTAAATTTTTTAAGAATGATCACAGCACAAAAAATTCAAATGGTCGACCTGAAATCTCAATATGAGAAGATCAAGTTGGACGTTGATAAAGGGATCCAGGAAGTGATAAATAATACTGCGTTCATAAATGGACCGGCCGTTAAAGAATTTCAAAAAGATCTTGAGACCTATTTAAATGTTAAGCATGTTATTCCCTGCGCAAATGGAACTGATGCACTTCAAATTGCCATGATGGCTTTAGGATTAAAGCCGGGCGATGAAGTGATCACCGCTGATTTTACTTATGTAGCAACTGCTGAAGTTATTGGGTTATTGGGATTAATTCCCGTTTTGGTAGATGTAAAAGAAGACACCTTCGAAATTAGCATTGAGGCTATCGAGAAAAAAATAACACCAAAAACAAAGGCTATTGTTCCTGTGCATTTGTACGGACAATGTTGCAACATGGAAGCTATTATGGCGCTTGCAAAAAAGCATAATTTATTTGTGATCGAAGATGTGGCGCAAGCGCTCGGTGCAGATTATATGTTTGCCGATGGAAGTAAAAAGAAAGCCGGTACTATTGGAAATGTTGGTTGTACCTCATTTTTTCCAAGTAAGAATTTAGGTTGTTATGGTGACGGTGGTGCCATGTATACCAACGATGATGAATTGGCGGCAAAATTAAGAATGATAGCGCATCATGGGCAAAGCAAACAATATATTCATGATGTATTAGGAGTTAATTCACG
>JAGPDW010000243.1:0-3539 GCA_018057345.1 Bacteroidia bacterium
CTACCATATCCAGCTTTTCAATAAGCTGTGTGGCAATGGCAATTGCATCTTTTTCAATATTTTTTTTGATGTTAGCCGGAGAAAATAAAAATTCAACCAAATTAGCCTGTGGATTAAATTCGCATTCCACCACCGGAAAACACTTCACTTCTCCATTCTTATTTCGAGCAACAACTACCGACAATTCTTTTTCAAAATCAATCAAACGCTCTAATACACTTGGTTCTTCAAAAGCTTTTTCTAAGTGATGCGGCGATACTAATTTTACAACACCTTTTCCATCATAACCACCTTTGCGTAATTTTTGAAAGAAAGGAAAGAATGTTGCGTATTTCGCTATTTGCTCTTTACTCTCTGTTAAAAAGAAATCGGGACTAGGAATATCATTTCGTTGATAGAACATTTTTTGCAAACCCTTATCCTGTATCATTTCAATGATATGCGGTTGCGGATACACTTGTTTGCCTTCTTGCTCAAGTTTTTTTAGCGCTTCAATATTTACATTCTCTATTTCAATGGTAATAAGATCCTTGTCTTTACCGAATTTATACACCGTATTATAATCGGTTAAACTGCCATTTACAAAGGTTTTAACAAGGTCTTTACAAGGGGCGTTCTTATCAGGATCTAAAATTGAGATGTTAAGATTGTAGTTTACAGCATTCTGTATCAGCATTCTGCCCAATTGGCCTCCGCCTAAAATGCCTATGTGAAGTTCCTGTATAGTTTTTGGAAACATAATAGGCCACAAAGCTATTAAAAATAAAACAATTTAATATCTTTAAAGCATGGGAAATTTGTACCTCAGAAGCATTATTGCTCTTTTTTTGATCTCTTCATTGAGTTATGCTCAAACCGAGAAGGGGTGTGGTTTTAATTATGCTCAGGATAAACTTCGTAAGTTCTCTCCTGACTATGATGCTAAATTAAAACAGATCGAAAATATGAGTTCTTTTACTGCCAACAAAACCGCAGCGGTTACCGTAACTATTCCGGTTGTGTTTCATGTACTGCATTTGAACGGAAGCGAGAATATTAGCGATGCTCAAATTCAGAGTGCTATTGATGTATTAAATACTGATTATAGAAAATTAAATAGTGATACTACCTCCGTTGTTGTACAATTTAAGAACCTGATCGCTGACGTTAATGTTGAGTTCAAGTTGGCTAGTTTAGATCCTGATGGTAAATGCACCAATGGTATTACGCGTCATTACGATTCAAAAACAAATTGGGACTCTGAAATAGAATATTATGTTTACACTTGGCCAAGAGAAAAATACCTGAATATTTACGTAGTTAAAGCCATCGCCGGTGGCGGTGCAGCTGCATATACATTTCTTCCTGGAACTGCTCCGCCTGTAATGGATGCAATTGTTAGTCTTGATGATTATGTGGGAAAAATAGGAACTAGTTCACCTGGTCGTTCACGTACACTAACCCACGAAGTTGGTCATTGGCTTGGATTGCCACATATTTGGGGAAGTACAAATAATCCGGGTGTAAGTTGCGGCGATGATGGTGTTGGTGATACGCCAATTACAAAAGGCCATAGCTGGTGTAATTTGGCAAATGCGATAGATTGTACACCATCTGTAGTTGAGAATCTTCAAAACTATATGGAATATTCAGGTTGTCCGCGAATGTTCACTACTGGACAATCAAATAAAATGAATTTAGTTCTGACAACTTTAACCGAAAGGATCAATTTGGTAAGCGCTTCAAACATGACAGCAACTGGTATCGTAAGTCCTAATTATAACTGCGCTCCAAAGGCTGAGTTTTTAGTAAATGCTGCAAGTACTTGCGAGGGAAATCAAGTTACGTTCATAGATCACAGTTATAATGGGGCAATAGCAAACTGGCTATGGAGTTCTCCCGGCGCATCAAATACGTCTACATTGCAAAACGGCATACTTACATTTACAAATAGTGGTTTACTGCCAGTGAAATTAAAAGTTGGTAATAGTTTTGGAGAAGATTCAACTACCAAAATTAATTACATTGCAGTAATGGCAAATAATGGAGCAACGTTAAATATTGCACAAGATTTTGAAACAGGTTCTTTTCCTAACAACGAATGGATAACAACGCCTCCTCAGTTTGGAAGTGGATTTGCTCAAACAAGTACAGTAGGAGCAAGCGGACAAAAATGTTTGTTCGTTAATAATTACGGTGATAATCCAAATGAGGGAGTAGAGTTATTTTCTCCAAAATTTGATCTTACAAATGTTACAGGAGCTCAATTGAGTTTTAAATATGCATTTTCTCAAAAGGGAAATAGCAACGACGAGCTAACTGTTTTTATAAGTACTAATTGCGGCCAAAGCTGGACAACTATTTTTGGACAAATTGGTTCGGGTTTAGCAACAACAGCAGCGCCAACTAATACAACGGCTTTCATTCCTTTATCAAGCGAATTTAAAACAGAACTCATTAATTTAGGTTCTTACCAAGGAAATTCAAATGTGCATATAAGATTTGAATTCACTCCTGATGCCGGTGGACCGGGAAATAATTTTTATCTGGATGATATCAATTTAACAGGTACAGTTGGTTTAAAAGAGAATGTATTTTACTCAAACTATCTTAAATTATTCCCAAACCCTGCAAAAACTCAAGTGAGTTTATTTAGCAGCGTTGCCATTAAACAAATTGAAATGTTTGATCTAATAGGAAAGCAAGTTGGATCTATTGAAGGATCAAATACTAATGAGCAACTCATTTCAGTTTCACAATTAGCAAAAGGAGTTTATTTTGTAAAGGTTACTTCCAATTCCGGTAGTGCCTTCAAAAAACTCGTTATCGAATAATTCTTAAATTATCTTGTAAAAGCACATCATGAAGATCTCGTACAACTGGCTTAAAACACTTATTAATATTGACCTTCCCGCTGAAGAAGTATCTGTTTTGTTAACCGATGCCGGACTTGAAGTAGAAGCCTTAGAACATTTTGAAAGCATCAAAGGCGGATTAAAAGGAGTTGTGGTTGGTCATGTACTTGAGTGTTCTAAACACCCTGACGCGGATAAATTAAGCTTAACTAAAGTTGATGTTGGAACGGGTGAGCCTTTAAATATTGTTTGTGGGGCACCAAATGTTGCAGCCGGACAAAAAGTATTAGTAGCAACTGTTGGAACAACGCTATACCCTTCAAGTGGTGATCCTTTAGAAATAAAAAAAGCAAAGATCCGTGGCGCAGCGAGCGAAGGAATGATTTGTGCAGAAGATGAAATTGGTATTGGTACCAGTCATGCAGGAATTTTAATATTACCGGCCGATACACAAATTGGTTTGGAAGCGGCCAATTATTTTAAAGTAGAACGCGATGTGGTTTTTGAAATTGGTTTAACGCCAAATAGAAGCGATGCGGCTTCGCACTTTGGAGTTGCGCGCGACTTATCGGCTATTTTAAATGCAAAGAATAACGTAACTACGTTCGAAGCACGTTTAATTGGTTTGAATGAGTTGCCTGATGCAACCGGATTAAATAAAGTTGAAATTGAAATTAAAAATACCGATGCCTGTAAACGCTATAC
>JAGPDW010000244.1:0-3511 GCA_018057345.1 Bacteroidia bacterium
CTGATTATTCGCAGCACCACAAATGATCTTGCATTTTAATTTCGCTAATGTATCATCATTTACCGTTGCACCTAAAGCGCACGGCGCATAAATATCAATATCCAGATCAAACATTTTATCGGCCGCAATAAATTCTGCTTTGTATTTATCGGCAACCGCTTTAATCCGCTCTTCGCTAATATCATTGATATAAACTTTTGCTCCGTCTTTGGTTAAATGCGAAACCAAAACTTCGCCAACATGACCAATTCCCTGAACCAAAACTTTTTTTCCACTTAAACTATCAGAACCCCAGGTTTCTCTTGCGCTTGCTTTCATACTTACGTAAACTCCGTAAGCTGTAACAGGACTAGGATCTCCGCTTCCACCCATATTTTCGGGCAAACCACTTACGTGATCTGTTTCCATATGAATAATTTCCATATCGCGACTACTCATAGCCACATCTTCGGCAGTGATATACTTTCCGCCTAAACTATTTACAAATTTTCCAAACCTGCGAAGCAATGCTTCTGATTTTACCTTTTTGGCATCGCCAATAATAACTGCTTTCCCGCCGCCAAGGTTCAAACCTGCCACTGATGATTTGTAGGTCATTCCTCTTGATAAACGAAGCACATCATTTAAAGCTTCCATTTCGTTATTGTAATTCCACATACGCGTTCCGCCCAATGAAGGACCCAAAACAGTGTTGTGAATAGCAATGATCGCTTTCAAACCTGTGGCATTATCATTACAAAAAACTACTTGCTCATGATTGTTCAACATCATTTGAGCAATTACCGGGTTCTTAGCGAAATCGGTCTTAGATAATTCCTTTATTTCCATAAAAATAACAGTGGGTTACAAATGTACAGTTATTTTTGTTTCTTTAAACCCTAAAAAGGTATACTTTTACATTCCCATGCAGGTTACAGAGGTTAAAAACAGGAAACACTTTCCCATAAGGACATACCAAAAAGGTACGCTCAACCTCTACCTGTTCATTGAGGATCATTCGATACAAGCAGCCATTTTTAACGACGGAAATACCAATTTACACGAGATCTGTTCGATGGATTTTGAGCCTGAGAAAAAAAACATAAGCCAAACAATTGATGAATTAGGCTATTTTTTGTCGGAATTCGGTATTTTAAAACACCGATTCAATCATGTGTCGGTTCAGGTATTAAATCGTTTGTTTACCCTTGTGCCCCAAGCTTATAGCGACCCAAACTTAAAAGGATTACTGGAGTTTAATACCGGAGTTAAGGATATAAAAACGGTGCAAACCAATTTGGTTAACAATTCGGTTTATTTTACCTACACCTACGACCTTGAGCTTTTAGCCTTTATTGAAAAGACCTTTTCGGCCGCTAAAATTGATCATGTGGGGGCCGGAAGCATCGACCTGTTCTTGAATTTGCCTTATTTTAAGAATAGCGATGTTTTGTTGAATTTTCATAATTCGTGTATCGAATTGATCATTAAATCAAAAAATGACCTGCTTTTTTATAACATCTTTAAATACGATACAAATGAAGATGTTCTGTATTTTTTATTGTTTACCATCGAACAGTTTCAATTAAATAAAGAAACTTTGCGTTTACAAATTGCCGGCAACAAAAAAACAAACGACGAGTTATTTGATCTTATAAAAAAATACATCCGCAACGTAAATTTTGTATCGAGCAAAGCATTGGATAAACCTGTTGATGAGTTACCAAATCATTTTTACTTCAGCATTTTAAATAAACACCTGTGCGAATTTTAGGCGGCACATTAGGCGGAAGGAATATTGAGGTTCCAAAGGGATTACCTATTCGTCCTACCACTTCTTTTGCCGGCGAAGGCCTTTTTAATATCCTCAACAACAAAATTGATTTTGAGGAAACATCTTTGCTGGATCTTTTTTCGGGGACAGGACACATCTCTATTGAATTTGCTTCAAGAGGATGTAAAGATATTACGGCAATAGACAATAATTTTTCATGCGTTAACTTTTTAAAACAAACCGCTTCAAAATTTGATCTACCTATAAATGCCGTTAAAGGAGATGTATTTAAACTCTTAAAGGAAAATAAAAAGAAATACAATATAATTTTTGCCGATCCGCCTTACGATATTGCAAATTTAGAAGAGATCCATCAACTCGTATTTGAACATGGTTTACTAAAGGAAAATGGCATACTGATCATTGAACACGGACCAAGAACAAAGCTGGAACATTTGTCGCATTTTTCTCAACATCGTAAGTACGGAAACGTAAATTTTAGTTTCTTTAATGCAGAATAAGTAATTTTACACTATGATCATCGACGTTCACACACATATCATTCCTAAAAATCTTCCTGATTTTTCAAAACAATTTGGATATGGAGATTTTATTCATTTAGAACACCATGAACCGGGAAAAGCATGGATGATGCAAGGAAGCAAACGCTTTAGAGAGATCTTAGCGAATTGTTGGGATGCAGAATTGCGCATTAAAGAAATGACAGCACACGGAGTTGATAAACAAGTGATATGCACTATTCCTGTGATGTTTAGTTACAATGCAAAGCCGGATGATTGTTTAGTTTTAAGTGAGTTCTTAAACGATGATATTGTTGCAACCGTAAATCAATACCCTGATAAATTTATTGGTTTAGCTACTGTACCAATGCAAGATACAAAGCTTGCCATTAAAGAATTAGAGCGTTGCATGAAATTAGGATACAAAGGTGTGCAAATAGGAAGCAACATCAATAATTTGAATTTGAACGAACAACAGTTCTTTGATTTTTATGCCGCGTGCGAACAATTGAACGCTGCCATTTTAATTCATCCATGGCAAATGATGGGTCAGGAACACATGAGTAAATATTGGTTGCCTTGGTTAGTTGGAATGCCTGCCGAAATTAGCAGAGCAGCTTGCAGTATGATATTTGGTGGTGTATTTGAACGATTCAAAAAATTAAAAGTGTGTTTTGCTCATGGTGGAGGATCATTACTTCCAACACTAGGACGAATTGAACATGGTTGGGATTGCCGTCCTGACCTAGTTGCGATCGACAATAGAAAAAATCCGAAAAGTTATTTGGGTCAGTTTTGGGTTGATAGTCACGTATGCGATACAGAAATGTTGCAATACACCATCAAAAAATGTGGTGCAAATCGCGTGATGCAAGGAAGTGATTACCCTTTTCCTTTGGGAGAAGCAATTCCGGGAGAATTAGTTCATAAAACGCCAATGAGCGATAAAGAAAAAGAATTGGTTTTTAGTGGTGCTGCAAAGGAATGGCTTAACATTTAATAGTTCGAGATATACTAGTTAAATTCTTTTGGGACAAAAGACTTTTTTTTGTAAATTAGTTTATGATATCTTAAACTATTCATATGAAGAAAATATTTACCCTCCTTACATTACTATTTCTCCTATCCCATTTCAAAGCTCAAACCTCTATTAGCGGGGGAATATTTACAAGTACCGTTTGGACTCAGGCCAATAGTCCGTACATCGTTACAGGAACAGTGGTGGTATTTCCAGGAG
>JAGPDW010000245.1:0-3500 GCA_018057345.1 Bacteroidia bacterium
TCACTACTGCTATTCTTTTAAATGAGTAAGCTTAGTGTATGAATTATTAAGCAAAACATCCCATTCAATTTGATTCTGTAGCTTTGCTACAAATAATTATATTATCATGAAAAATATCTTTACTGCAATTAGTCTACTTATTTCAATCAACGCAATTTGCCAAAGCTCGGTTAAAAACACAACCTTATTGGCCAATTGCACCTCATGTAGCGGTACATATAGCTGGAATACAACCTCGCCAATGGACCCTGAGATCATGTTTTCAAGCTCAGCGTTTTCAAAAGACCTACAAACAACAAATTACGGCTTTAATATCCCCACCGGCGCAACCATTTTGGGCATCGAAGCAAGAATTCAATACAATACGTCCTTTACAAGCCCAACCGGTTTAATTGATACTTTGGTAAGTTTGTTAAAAGGAGGAGTTGTTTCGGGAATTAGCAAACATAATCTCACACCTGTTTACCACGCTTCGGTTGTTACCCAGGTTCTTTTAGGTAGTCCAACAGATCTTTGGGGCACAACTTGGACGCCCGCTGATATTAATGCCTCTAACTTTGGATTTAATTTTAAACTATTTTGTATTCAACCAAATTCAGGACTAAAAATTTGGCAAGGACTTATATTAACGGTTCATTATTCAACCTCAACCGGTAAGATAGAAAGTCAAACCAACTCAAATGATAAGGGAAGAGTAATAATTCTGAACAAACAATTACAGTTAAGCGGATTTGAATCATTAAATGGTTATGAACTTGAAGTTATTGATATGACAGGCAAAAATGTAATACATGTTAACCCAAGCGAAACGCTAAGTGTAGACCTTTCAAAATTATCAACAGGTGTATACTTTTACAGAATTAGAAATAATAGCGAAAGCAGAGTGCAAAAGTTTCTTATTTATTAGAAATTACAACTAACACAAAGAAAAAATCCCGACCATTTAATTGATCGGGATTTTTTTTATGTTTAAATATTAATCTTAATCTGCTAAAACCATCACGGTATTATGTTTGATCTCGGCAACTCCACCTTTAATAACAAATTCTTTTTTCTCGTTGTTATCTTCAATGATCTGAATTGTTCCGGCCGTTAAAGTACTTACAAATGGGGCATGATCATCTAATACACCAAAGCTTCCTTCGCTTCCGGGAAAAATGGCAGATTTAACTTTGCCATCGTACAATTTTTTGTCAGGGGTGATGATTTCTAGTTTCATTATTTACTTTCTGCTAAAATTTTCTTACCCTTTTCAATTGCTTCTTCAATATTTCCTACAAGGTTAAATGCAGCTTCAGGGTACTCATCAACTTTACCATCTAGGATCATATTAAATCCTTTAATAGTATCTTCAATTGGAACCAATACACCTTTTAATCCTGTAAATTGCTCAGCAACGTGGAATGGTTGTGATAAGAAACGCTGAACACGACGAGCGCGCGATACAACCAATTTATCTTCTTCACTTAACTCATCCATACCAAGAATGGCGATGATATCTTGTAATTCCTTATAGCGTTGTAGGATACCTTTTACACGTTGAGCACAATTATAATGCGCTTCGCCAATAACTGTTGGAGATAAGATACGCGAAGTAGAATCCAATGGATCCACCGCAGGATAAATTCCTAACTCCGCAATTTTACGACTCAATACAGTTGTTGCATCTAAGTGAGCAAATGTTGTTGCAGGGGCCGGATCGGTTAAGTCATCCGCAGGTACATAAACCGCTTGCACCGAAGTAATAGATCCTTTTTTAGTTGAAGTGATTCGCTCTTGCATGATACCCATCTCAGTAGAAAGTGTTGGTTGGTAACCTACCGCTGAAGGCATACGACCTAACAACGCCGATACTTCAGCACCCGCTTGCGTGAAACGGAAAATGTTATCTACGAAAAATAAAATATCTTTTCCTTGACCAGAACCATCTCCATCACGGAAATATTCTGCCAATGTTAATCCTGATAAAGCCACACGAGCACGTGCTCCAGGAGGCTCATTCATTTGACCGAACACTAAAGTTGCTTTTGATTCAGCTAAAGCTTTTACATCTACTTTAGAAAGATCCCAGCCACCTTTTTCCATGCTGTGTTTGAACTCGTCACCATATTTAATTACATCAGATTCAATAAACTCACGCAATAGGTCATTTCCTTCACGTGTACGCTCACCTACTCCGGCAAATACTGATAAACCTGAATATGCCTTGGCAATATTATTTACCAACTCCATGATCAAAACTGTTTTACCAACACCCGCACCACCAAACAAACCAATTTTACCACCTTTTGCGTATGGCTCAATTAAGTCAATTACTTTGATACCTGTAAATAGAACTTCAGTTGATGTAGAAAGATCTTCGAATTTTGGAGGTTGACGGTGAATAGAATAACCACCATCATTTTTAATGGTGTTGATACCATCAATTGCCTCACCCACTACATTAAACAAACG
Source organism: Bacteroidia bacterium (assembly GCA_018057345.1). Lineage (GTDB taxonomy): Bacteria > Bacteroidota > Bacteroidia > B-17B0 > Aurantibacillaceae > Aurantibacillus. The sequence continues at coordinate 2,455 of JAGPDW010000245.1, forward strand.
ACCTTTTATTTGATCGCCAATTGGCATACGGATAGCGTTTCCGGTACCCTTAACTTCCATACCACGGTATAAACCGTCGGTACTATCCATCGCGATCGTTCTTACTGAATTTTCGCCAATGTGTTGTTGAACTTCCAAAATTAATTTTTGCCCGTTAGAACGTACAATTTCAAGAGCATCCAAGATATTTGGTAATGTTCCGCCTTCAACGTCAAAACTTACGTCGATCACCGGACCAATAACTTGGGATATTTTGCCAATTTGTTTAGACATGGGATTTTCCTTTTAAATTTGGGCACAAAAATACGGCTTTTTACATATAAAAACACTATCTTGTTAATAAAATGAATAGATTATTTTTACACCATGTTAACTGTTAGATACACCGAAAATTTTAGAATAGAGAAGCCTTGCATACTCACCATAGGCACCTTTGACGGGGTTCATTTAGGGCATCAAAAAATACTAAAAAGACTAAACGAGGTAAAGCAAAAAACAGGGTTAAATTCCACCATTTTAACATTTGATCCACACCCTAGAAAAGTACTTTTTCCGGAGCAAAAAGACCTCAAATTAATAACCACAACCGATGAGAAACTGGCTCTTTTAGAGCAAAATAGCATTGATATTACTATAGTTTACCCCTTTAGCAAAGCCTTTGCACAAATGGACGCACAGGCTTATATTAAAGATATATTAATAAAGAGTTTGAGAGTGAAATATTTGATCATCGGCTTCGACCATAAATTTGGAAAGAACCGAGATGGAGATATTAAAACATTGAAGAATTATTCCAAAGAATTTAATTACGAAGTTGAAGAAATTAGTGTACATGATATAAATCATATCAATGTAAGCTCAAGCAAGATCAGAGAGGCGCTTAATAAAGGCGAAATTGAATTAGCCAATAAATATTTGGGGCAAGAATTCTTTATTACAGCATTAGTTGTAAAAGGAAAACAATTGGGAAGAACTTTGGGATATCCTACTGCAAATTTGCAGATCGATGATACCGATAAAATGATTCCGGCAATTGGCGTTTATCT
>JAGPDW010000246.1:0-3491 GCA_018057345.1 Bacteroidia bacterium
CGAATCAAGTGGTAGAAGAAGTAAAAACGCATTTCCAAGATATGGTGTTTGATACGTTGATCCATCGCAATACAAAATTAGCAGAAGCTCCAAGCTTTGGAAAAACCATTATCATGCACGATGTGGCTGGAAAAGGCGCTAACAGCTATTTAAATTTAGCGCGTGAAATACTACAACGCAATGGTATGACCAAAATAACCGACAAAAGCAGAACCATAGCTGTAGGTGAACATGAAGAGTTGAGTGAAGATATTTAAGAAAAGAAGTATAAGAATTAAGTAATAAGTATAAGAATATAGAACGATGACGATGAGCAAGAAACCAGCACTGGGAAGAGGATTAAGCGCCTTATTAGAGAACGCGAAAACAGATATTACAACAAAGAGAGTAGGAGAGGGCAGTCCAACGGTTAATTCGGTCTCTACTATTAAAATTGCCGACATTGAAACAAACCCATTTCAACCTCGCAGTAATTTTGAAGAAACAGCTTTACAAGAGCTTTCGGATAGCATTAAACAACATGGCATTATTCAGCCTATAACTGTTCGTAAGCTAGGATATGACCGTTACCAGCTTATTTCGGGCGAACGTCGTTTTAGAGCTTCGCAAATGGCAGGATTACGCGAAGTTCCGGTATACATTCGTGTGGCCGATGATCAGGCGATGTTAGAAATGGCGTTAGTTGAAAATATTCAACGCGAGGATCTTGATCCTATTGAAGTTTCATTATCATACAAACGTTTAATTGACGAATGTAATTTAACTCAAGAGCAGTTGAGCGAAAAAGTTGGTAAGCAACGAAGTACTGTAACAAATTTTTTACGTTTATTAAAATTGCCTGCGCCAATTCAAAAAGCGTTGCGCGATCAGGAAATTACAATGGGTCATGCAAAAGCATTGATCAATATTGATAATGAAGATCGTCAGTTAGCTATTTTCGCTTTAGCATTGGAACAAGAACTTTCGGTTCGTCAAATTGAAGAGCTTGCCCGCGGCGAAAAAATAAAATTAACTCCTAAAATTACACGTCACGAGAAGCCTCTTACTATCGAAGATAAAGCGGTTGCAAAAAAGCTGGATGCCATTTTTGCGAAGAACTACAGTTTTAAACGTGGTGCTAATGGTAAAGGAAAGCTTACGATATCATTTGGTAATGATACTGAATTAGCTCACGTGCTTTCTTACTTTGGGATAGAGTAGTATGAATTTAGCCTTGTAGGTAATTTTGATCAAAAAATTCTTCTAGAATTTGAAGTTAACACCTATGTTGCCATATGCCAAACCATATCCAAATTCGCCATAAACGCCAAAACGATCTGTAAATCTGTAGCGGCCTCCTGCGTAAAAGGCAAATACACCACCGCCGTAACCGGAGGCTGAATAACTATTAACACGGCCATTAGAATTATCGGTTGAATAAGAATATTTTGCAAACGAATATCCTAGCATAGCTCCTGCATATAGATCAAGGTTCTCTACTTGTATGTATTCAGCAAAGTGAAACGCACCTCTAAATCCAAATATTCCATAGGTTACACTATGCTTATCGTTATAGTGCGCATTAACCCAAACGTTATTATTGTCTTTATAAATATAATCACCTGAAGTTTTGTAAGAGGATCTTACATAGCCTAAGTAAGCGCCAAGACTTACGTTCTTCGTGATTCCTTTTTCGATGGAAATGTTTATTGGCGGACTAATACTCCAGCCACTCGAATAGTAACCTCTATTTGATAAAAGACCTATTCCTAAATTGATATCCAACTGACCTTTTTCGAAGGTGTTCGACATAGGTTCGTTCTTCTCTATTTTAGAAGAATTTTTATTTTCTTTTTTGTTCTGCGCAAATACACCCGTTGAGATCATTAGGCAAACAATTAAAAGTCGTGTTATCATAGTAAGTAATTATTATATTTTATCCAAGTGCTTCGTTGATGTCGGGTAATTTTCCAAATCTGTGTAATGTTCTTACATGCGAAGTGAAAGCTTGCCAAAATGTTTCGTTCTCTAAATAAGGAACTCCAAATTCAGCTGCTGTGGTTTTTACGATCTCCGAAACTTCAGGATAATGCACATGGCAAATGGTGGGGAATAAGTGATGTTCTACTTGAAAATTTAAACCGCCAACATACCAAGAGATCCATTTATTACGTCGTGAAAAATTTACTGTAGTATTCATTTGGTGTACAGCCCAGTTATTCTCAATGGTATCTTCACTATTTGGCAAAGGATGTGTTGTGCCCTCAACCGTATGCGCCAATTGAAAGATCACGGTTAATACCTGCCCGCCAATAAAGTGCATTAATAAAAAGCCAACAATAACCTGCCATAATGGAATGTGAAAGAAAAAAAATGGTACAAAAATGATCACAAAAAAATAGATCAGTTTGCTGAGTAAAATTTTAACCCAGATCACACGATTTTGTTCAGGCGTACTTTTATTAACGCCATCCTTTGTGTATTTATGAAATTGAACAAAATCTTTTAGTAAGGTCCAATACAAGCTTAAGATACCGTAAAAAAAGAAAGCATAAACAAATTGAAGTTTATGATACCACTTTACATTAGTGTGAGGAGAAAAACGTAACACAAGTTTATCATCAATATCATCATCTAAATTAATAATGTTTGTGTATGTATGGTGCATTAAATTGTGTTGCAGTTTCCAATTAAATACAGAGCCTCCTAGTAAATTAAGAGAATGTCCTAACCAGTAATTCACTTTATGGCTTGATGAATAAGCACCATGATTAGCATCGTGCATTACACTCATTCCAACACCGGCTAAACTAAAGCCCATAATGGTCCACAAAAGCATAGAGATGCCGAATGAAGGCTTAAGAATAAGTAAAAGTACAAAAGGTACAATATAAGCCGCCAATAAAATAATGGTTTTAATTACCATTTGAGCGTTGTAATGTTTCGAAAGATTTTTTTCTTTAAAATAAGAATCAACCCGTTTACGTAAGGTTGCAAAAAAAATGGTCTTGTCCTTATCCGCGTCTATAAAACGCACCGTTGTAGTGGCCATGATGTGTTGTTTTATGCTTTCCAAAGATACCTATTATTGTGAGTTTTATATATGTTTTCATCAAATTAACATTGTTAATAGCTTCTTAATTATTTGAAAATAAATAGGTTAATTACAGCGAAAGTAAGTTTTGATCTAAGAAATAGTTTCATTCAAAGAGGGCATTTTTCCAAATCTTTGAAGAGTTCGCACATGCGATGTGAGTGCCTTCCAAAGAGTTTTATTCTCTAAGTAAGGAATTCCAAATTCTTTGGCAGTTGATCGCACTATACCGGCAATTTGAGGATAGTGCACATGACAAATGGTTGGGAATAAGTGATGTTCTACCTGAAAATTTAAACCACCAACATACCAAGAGAGGAATTTATTGTTTGGTGAAAAGTTAGCAGTAGTATTCATTTGATGAATGGCCCAGTTGTTCTCAATATTTCCGGTTTCATTTGGAATGGGGTGTGATGTT
>JAGPDW010000247.1:0-3486 GCA_018057345.1 Bacteroidia bacterium
AACAAAAGAGGCCAATGTCTTTCCAAACCCCGCGGTAGATAGATTTAGTGTAGAGTTACAATTAACTAAACCTGAATATTTAAACTTTGAACTTTACGACTCGCAAGGAAAATTAGTGGCTGTGCTCTTAAGGGATTGGGTAAAAACTTTAGAGAATGTATTTAGTTTCAGAACTACTGAGTTGCCAAAAGGTGTTTACTTTCTAAAAATAACCGGGAATTATAATACGGCGATCACTAAAAAAGTTATTGTTCAGTAGTTCTCGATATAATTTTTTGAGTGTACTGCAAAGATTAGAAGGCCTGACAATAGAAAAATGGAATAAAAAAAATCCCGCTTACTGCGGGATTTTTTATAGTTACTTCATAAAGAATGTTATTCAACTGTAACGCTCTTCGCTAAATTTCTTGGCTGGTCCACGTTGCAACCGCGCATTACTGCAATGTGATATGATAATAATTGCCAAGGTATAACCGAAATTAACGGCACCAAATTCTCATCCGTTTCAGGAATTTCAATTACGTGATCGGCCGATTTTTTTACCTCTTCATCGCCCGCTGTAACTATGGCAATGATTTTTCCTTTACGCGCTTTAACCTCTTGAATATTGCTAACTACTTTTTCGTAATTAGCACCTTTTGTTGCAATAACAAATACAGGCATCTCTTCATCAATTAAAGCAATTGGTCCGTGCTTCATTTCTGCTGCCGGATAACCTTCGGCATGTATATACGAGATCTCCTTTAATTTTAATGCTCCTTCTAAAGCAACCGGGAAACTTACACCTCTACCCAAATACAAAGCGTTAGTGCTGTCTTTATACTCTGCCGCAATTTTTTTAACCTGGTCGTTTAACTTTAACACTTCTTCTATTTTAGTTGGAATAGCTTCCATTTCGTACAACATTTGGCGATAACGACTTTCTGCCATTGATGAACGCAAACGGGCTACGTGCAATGCCATTAAAGTTAATACGGTTACTTGCGCCGTAAATGCTTTTGTAGAAGCAACTCCAATTTCCGGTCCGGCATGCGTATAACTTCCGCCATGCGATGCGCGAGGAATAGATGAGCCTACCACATTACAAACGCCAATAATTGTTGCACCTTTACTTTTTGCTAATTCAATGGCTGCCAAAGTATCTGCAGTTTCTCCACTTTGTGAAATAGCAATTACAATATCATCCGCATAAATAATTGGATTACGATATCTAAACTCCGAAGCATATTCAACTTCTACCGGTATGCGAGCAAACTCCTCAAATAAATATTCGCCAACTAAACCTGCATGCCATGAAGTTCCACAAGCAATAAATATGATCCTTTTAGCATTCTTAAATTTTCCTTCGTAATCAACAATTCCGCCTAACTGCACTTTTCCTTCGGATGCAATTAATCGTCCACGCATGCTATCTTTTACCGAGCGCGGCTGCTCGTAAATTTCCTTCAACATAAAGTGGTCATATCCTCCTTTTTCAATAGCTTCTAATTCAATAGTAAGCTCTTGAACATAAGGCGTGACTTCTTTATCTTTTAAATTTCTTATTTTTAATTCTCTTCCACGGCGAATAATAGCAACTTGCTCATCTTCCATGTACACTACGTTTTTTGTGTACTCAACAATTGGCGATGCGTCTGATGCGATATAAAAATCTTCATGATTGCCAATGCCTATTACCATTGGACTTCCTTTTTTCGCTGCAATTAAAGTGTCAGGATCATTTTTATCCATCACTACAATTGCATAAGCGCCTATCACTTGTTTTAATGCAGCAATTACTGCGTGCCCTAATTTGATTCCTTCTGCTTTTTGAATATCCTCGATCAAATGCGCTAATACTTCGGTATCTGTTTGCGATTCAAATGTATGTCCACGTTTTTTTAAACGCTCTTTTATAGAAGCATAATTTTCAATAATGCCATTATGAATTAGCACAATGTCTTTGCTGTTCGAACGATGTGGGTGTGAGTTAACATCATTTGGTTCGCCGTGTGTTGCCCAACGCGTGTGACCAATTCCAATAGTTCCGCTCAGATCTTTTTCCTTATTGTTGGCAACAAGTTCGCTTACTTTTCCTTTCTTCTTGTAAACAGAAAGAGCTCCTTCTGCATTAATTAAAGCAACCCCGGCGCTATCGTAGCCGCGGTATTCTAACCTTTGCAAACCCTTTATTAGAACAGGGTAAGCATTATTTTTTCCAATGTATCCTACTATTCCACACATATATCAAATATATAACGAAATTTTTATTTTCAAATTATAGAGGCTCATTAAATTTATCTAATTTCTTTGTTACTTGTCTTTTTGGTCGCAAATTCGTTATATAAATTTAAGGGCCCTCTTCTATCCCAACATTTTTAGGAACGAGATCTCTTTATCACTTAAAAAACGATACTTACCACGCGGCAGATCCTTTTTTGTAAGTCCTGCGTATGATACCCTATCTAGTTTTAAAACCTCGTAACCTAAGTGTTCAAATAACCTACGAACAATGCGGTTACGGCCATTATGAATTTCAAGTCCCACTTCTTTTTTCCCTTCACCAACATAGGCAATATCATCCACTTTTACAGGGCCATCTTCCAATTCAAAACCTTCACTTATTATTTTATAATCTTCTCCTCTTAGTGGCTTGCTTAGAGTAACATGATACACTTTGCGGATCTCGTGTTTTGGATGCATTAGTTTTGTTGCCATATCACCATCATTGGTAAACAACAATAAGCCCGTTGTGTTTCTATCCAATCTTCCTACCGGATAAATGCGCTCTTTACATGCAGGACGAACTAATTCCATAACGGTTCGGCGTTCTTGTGGATCATCAGTGGTAGTAATAAAATCTTTAGGTTTATTTAAAAGCAAATACACTTTTCGCTCATTCTTAATAGTTGAATCGGCATAAGTAACTACATCACCCGGTTTTACTTTGTAACCCATTTGATCAACAACTACACCATTTACTTTCACGGTTCCGCCTTGGATCAATATATCAGCTTCGCGACGTGAAGAAACTCCCGCGTGTGCCAAATATTTATTCAAGCGCACTGTTCCATCATCATCTTTTTTGTACGATTTAGAACTACTATCCTTGCCAAATTTATTTTTTCTGAACTTGCCCTCTTTAAAATCACTTTTGTCTTTACTATGGCCTTTGAATGCTTTTCCTTCTTCCAGATCATCATGCTTAAAGCGTTTTTCTTCGGTAAACTCGTTAGATCTTTTCTTGAAAGGTTTATCGTCACTATCTGATCTCTTTTCGCTTTTATCAAAAAAAGATTTGTCGTAGGTGCGTTTTTTCTCAGAGCTATCGCCGTATGATTTTGTGAACGGACGGTGATGTTTTTTATCGTCGTCACCTTTGTACTTATCGCTTTTATAGGGTTTTTTATCGCCATCAAAACTCGACTTACTATACGAACGTTTTTCTCCGTCGCCTTTGTATTTATCATTCTTACGAAACGAATCGTCCTTTTCGAATTTTGGTTT
>JAGPDW010000248.1:0-3478 GCA_018057345.1 Bacteroidia bacterium
CCTCCAATATAAGAATTGCCATTGTTATCAATATCTATGGCCTGAGCTTTATCGCTCAATGGACCTCCGCCCTTTTTTGCCCATTGCCAAGTTTGAGCATCAATGGAAATAAAAAAGAAACAAAAAAAGATAGAAAGTAATTTTGCTCTCATGTGATTTGGTTTTATGATGTGTAGTAAATATAGTAAAATTCATATTGCCCATGTTAAGGGAAGCTGTTAAATGTGTGAAAACTCATTAATTGTTGGTTAAAAACTGTATCCAAAAGAGTCGAAAAACGTATCTATATTTAGATCTAATAATAATTTAAATATGGCAGGCGTAAATAAAGTGATCTTAATAGGGAATTTAGGAAAAGACCCCGAATTAAAATACCTCGAAGGAAATATAGCGCGAGTGAATTTTAGTTTAGCAACCACCGAAGCTTACAAAGACAAAAACGGCAATCGCATTGAACATACCGAATGGCATAATATTGTAATGTGGCGAACAAATGCGGAAAACGCAGAGAAAATGCTTAAAAAAGGAATGCAGATCTACGTAGAGGGTAAGATCCAATCGCGTCAATGGAATGATAAAGAAGGGCAAAAAAGACAAGTAACGGAAATTATGGCCGATACATTTAGAATTTTACAAAAGCGTGAAAATACAGGGTCACAAAATCCTCAAGGTGGTTTTGATACCGATACCAACTTTGACGATATGAGCTCAAAAGACCTTCCTTTTTAAAAGAGCAATCTTAATAAGTATATTTTTATTGCCAAATTGAGTTGTAAAAGTGCTCTATTTTTACGCTATGTTAAAGCGCATTCTCATAGCTATTTTAGTTCTTCTATTTTGCTCATGGATCTTTATTTCTTGCGAAGGTGACGATGATGAGATCTATTCGCCAAAACCTCGTGGCTATTTTAGAATTGACATGCCAAAAAAAGAATACGTAAGGTATGATAGCGTTTGTCCGTTCTCATTTGAATATCCTCTTTATGCAGTTCTAGCCAGAGACAAACACAGCAATGCAGAACCCTGCTGGTTAAATATTGATTTCCCCAAATTTAAAGCCACTATACATTTAAGCTATAAAAAAGTAGATAATAACATTGCCACGTATTTAGAAGACGCGCGCAATTTTGCAATTCGCCATCAGGTAAAAGCAACAGGCATGAATGAAAGCGTGATCATTCGCGATAGTTCAAAAGTTTACGGATTACTTTACGACATAGAAGGCAATACAGCTTCGGGTTTACAATTCTATCTGACCGATAGCACGCATCATTTTTTACGTGGCGCATTATACTTTAACGCAAGCCCTAATATTGATTCACTAAAATTAGTTTTGGATTTTATTCGTGAAGATGTATTGCAATTGATCAAAACTACCAAATGGAAGTAAGAATCCATCGGTGAATATTAGGAATTAGGAATGATCCGGTTTATTATGCCACAGATTTCATAGATTCACACAGATTTTATTCACAGATTAGAATATAAAATAAACGAGTTATACTAAATAAAAAAAATCTGCGAAAATTTGCGTGATCTGTGGCAAGAAAGACCACCGATAGAAATGAGGTCTTAATTCATTACCTTCAAAACATTCCCGTCATACGTAGTTCCATACAAACGTAATTGCCAATTGGATGTACTGTTCATTGGCGCACCATCCACAATTTGCCATCGCGCATTTTTAATTGTATCCTTCAATGTAAAATTATCTGATTGAACTTTTAATGCCGAGGCTGCTACGTTAGGATTTTCGGGAGATGCGCGTTCAATAGCAACAAAATCGGCTTGCGTTTTTCGGTAAATGATCAATCCATGAACTCCCGCGCCCGAATAATATTTCCAACCGCCAATGGCTTGAAGTGCAAAATTTGTTGGATCATTTGGATAAATTGTAACGTTTACCGCAACATAAGGAATAGGATATTGCGGAACAGGATCGGTGGTCTTCTTTTTTTTACACGAAAGGCAAATGAAAAGAGATAACACTATCGTTAAAATAGCATAATTATATATTTTCCTCTTTTTATTCATTGCAACTACCACTATTTTAAACAAACTAATAACTACATTTGTTACTCTGTAAATTTAGCAAAAAATGACCTTCGAGCCAACCGATCATAAGCCTCATAAACGCAAGTCGTTAATGCCTATCTATTTTGCCATTGTTTTGGTTTTAGGTTTAACTGCCGGTTACTACTTATCTAAACGCACTTCTTCGCCGGTTATTGCTAATTATAAGCAAGCAAACGGCACAAAAATGAACAGTCTTATCAATTATATTGAAAAACATTATGTAGATACAATTGATCCGGCTGATCTGGAAGAAAAAGCGATCGCAAGTCTTTTAAAGAATTTGGATCCGCACAGCGATTATATTCCCGCTAAAGAATTTGAATTAGTGAACGAACCATTAGAAGGAAATTTTGATGGCATTGGTGTTGAATTCAATATCATCAAAGATACTGTGCGTGTTGTGAACCCAATTATTGATGGGCCAAGTGAAAAGTTAGGAATTAAAGCAGGAGATAAAATTGTGGCGGTGGATGGAACACCAATGACCGGAAAAAAAGTGACCAACAAAATGGTGTTCGATAAATTACGAGGGAAAAGTGGAAGCACAGTTAACGTGAGTATTTTAAGAAGCGGTTTAAAAAAACCAATTGAGTTCAAGATCACACGCGATAAAATTCCTTTGTATAGTATTGATATTGCCTACATGGTAAAACCAGGCATTGGTTATATGAAGATCAGCAAATTTGCAGCTACTACTTACGATGAATATTTAAAGGCCTTTAACGATCTTACTAAAAAAGGAATGAAAAAATTGATCATCGACCTGAGAGGAAATGGTGGTGGATTTTTAAAAACAGCGGTTGACTTGGCTGATGAATTTTTAATTAATGGCTTACAAATTGTTTATACCGCCGGAAGAGCACATCCTAAAAAAGCTTACAATTCAACAACACAAGGTGGTTTTGAAAAGAATCCCATCGTTGTTCTCATTGATGAAGGAAGCGCGAGTGCGAGCGAAATTGTTGCAGGTGCTTTACAAGATAATGACAGAGCAACTATTATTGGAAGAAGAAGTTTTGGAAAAGGCTTGGTGCAAGATCAAATTGACTTGCCCGATGGATCGGGAATTCGTTTAACTATTGCGCGTTATTATACACCAACAGGACGTTGCATTCAAAAACCTTATACGCATGGAAATGATGCGTATTATAATGAAGAATACGATCGTTACGAAAATGGTGAGTTATATAATTTAGACAGTATTAAACTTGATAAGACAAAAAAATACATCACGCCCGGCGGAAAAGTGGTGTACGGTGGTGGTGGAATTGTGCCTGATGTTTTTGTTCCGGTTGACACTGCCAAATATAGCACCATTGTAAATCGTATGTATTATACAGGCACTATTAATTCATTTGCTTTTGAATATACCGACAAAAAACGCAGCATCTTATTAAGTAAA
>JAGPDW010000091.1:0-12144 GCA_018057345.1 Bacteroidia bacterium
AGGAAAAATATTTTTAGGCGGTGGTGGTGGAGCAGGTCATGTAAATGATCTTAACGCAAGTAATACTGGAGGTGTTGGTGGTGCTGGTGGAGGATTGATCTTCTTACAAGTGTATAATAATATTGGCGGAACAGGAACTATAGTTTCAGATGGTAATAATGGTGTTACAGCAACAGGGCCATATCCCGGCAATTTTTCAAATAGCGTGAATGGAAATGATTCAGGCGGCGGCGGCGGTGGCGGCGGAACTATTATGTTGGCAACAACAGGAAATGTGAGTGGCGTAACAGTAAATGCTAATGGTGGGAGAGGAGGGAATCAGCTGATTGTAAAAGGCGGTTTTGCAGGATCAAATGTAGAAGCAGAAGGTCCCGGTGGTGGTGGTGGTGGTGGATACATTGCGTACTCAAATACAGCTCCTGCAACACAAAATGTTTTAGGCGCTGTAAGTGGAACAACAAATTCACAGCCTTTTGTAAACTTTCCGCCAAACGGCGCAAGCAATGGAGCAGATGGATTGAAAGATCAAAATGTAAAGTTGTACGATATTACTACAAGTAATGCAACGGTTTGTTTAAATAGTGCAGCAACAGTAACTGCAACTACAAATACACCACTGCCAAATTTCTTTTGGTATAATTCCCTAACAGGAGCAACGCAAATTGCAACCGGATCGGCTTTCACTTCTAGTGTATTTACATCTCCCGGAACATACACCGTTTACGCAGGCGTTTGTCCCGGAACTTATCGTGAGCCTGCTGTTATAACGGTTGTTGCAAATCCAACTGTTGCGGCAACATCGGCAAGTATTTGTGGAACGCAAACTGTTACGCTTACTGCATCGGGCGCTACAAGTTTTACTTGGAATACCGGACCAACAACTTCTACCATTGCAGTTTCTCCAACCGCTACAACAGTTTATACAGTTATAGGTTCTGTTTCCGGATGTACTGCTCAAGCAACATCAACCGTTGCAATGCAAGGATTACCTTCGTTAACTGTTACACCAACTTCAACATTAATTTGTGCTAATCAAACCATCACTTTAAATGCGAGTGGAACTTCAGGAACATATTCGTGGAGCACAGGTGCAGGTAATACGCCATCAATTAGTATTACATCATTTGGTGTGTACACTACAACATTAACTAACTCTTGCGGTACAGCGGTTTACACTATTACTATTGTTGATGGCCCTTCAAATATTCCGAGTTTATCTGCATCCGCAAATACAATTTGCGCGGGCGGAACGGTTACATTAACAGCAAGCGGAACAGGAACATTTGCATGGAGCACTACAACGGTGAACACAAGTTCAGTTACTGTTGGTTCATCCGGAATTTACGGGGTTACACTCACTAACGCTTGCGGAAGTGCTAACGCAACTATTGCAGTTACAAATGGTCCGCAGCCTACTATCGCCATTGTGCCATCGCAATCTGTGTTTTGTACAGGGCAGACGGCAATTTTAACGGCAACAGGAAGTGCAACTTCATATACATGGGTAGGAGGACCAACAGCTCCAACATTTACAACAACATTTGCAGGAATTTATACGGTGAATGCTTCTAGTCAATGTGGAAATACCAGCGCGCAAGTAACTGTTACATTTCAAGTTTCACCGGATATTAGTTTAAGTAGTAGCCGAACATTTTTATGTCCGGGTGATACAGCAACTTTAAAAGGAACAAATTTAAGCGGGGGTGGTTTTTTTAATTGGAGTTCTTCAACCAACACTTCTAATATTGAGCCTATTTTGAGTGGCGGAATTTATACAGTTTCTTATATTAACGGATGCGGTGCCGCTACTGCAACAATTTCTGTAGTGCAATCAACACTTATTCCAAACTTTGTACCATCTATTGTTTCGGGTATTGTGCCTTTAACTGTGAACTTTACTAATTCAAGTTTTAATAATATGCTCAATCAGTGGGCTTATGGCAATGGTTTATTTTCTAGCGGACTCACAGGAAGTTCAACGTATACCTTGCCCGGAGTTTATACAGTAACGCTTGTGATAGAAAATGCTGATGGCTGTTTGGCCGCCACTACTAGAACCATTGAAGTGATCAATGTACCATTTGGTATTATCCCTCAGTTGATCTCTCCAAATAACGATGGTAAAAACGAAACTTTTGAGATAAAGGGAATAGAACAATTTACGAATAGTGAATTGCAAATTTTTAACCGTTGGGGAAATAAAGTGTACAGCATGAAGAACTATGATAATAGTTTCGACGGCACACCAAATCATAAAAGTGTGAATGGTAAACTTCCTGTAGGCACGTACTTCTTTATTTTAACATTAGGCAATGCTGAGAATAAAACCTACAATGGGTATTTCCAATTAGCATATTAAATGTAAATTTGCATTTGCAAATGGATCAGTTCAGAGAATTACTTTTAATTTATACCACAACACCTATTTATGCCATTGTTATAGGTATTGAGATGTTTTATTCTCACAAACATCATCGCGGTTTGTATTCTACAAAAGGTACCATTACCAATATCTATCTCACAGCCATGAATATGGGTTTGGACATATTGATGAGAACAGCATGTTTATTTGTTTTAAATTACTTTTTCCAATTTCGGTTTGTTGATTTGTATTCTAATGTAGTTGTTTATTGGGCATTGTTGTTTTTGGCAGAGGATTGTATGTATTATTGGCTGCACCGTTTTGATCATTATTGCCGTTTGTTTTGGGCGGTGCATGTAACACATCATAGCAGCGAAGAATACAATCTTACCGTTGGTTTTCGTTCATCCGTATTTCAACCTTTGTACCGTTTTATTTATTTTATCCCTTTGAGCTTTTTAGGATTCAAAGGAATCGATATCATGTTCATTTATAGCGCCACGCAAATTTTTGGCATCCTTTCGCATACGCAAACTATTGGGAAGTTAGGATTTTTAGAATATTTTTTGGTTACACCATCACATCACAGAGTTCACCATGCAAGCAATGTTATTTATTTGGATAAGAATATGGGAATGGTACTGATCATTTGGGATAAACTATTTGGTACATTTAAAAAGGAAGAAGAGAGCGAGCCAATTAAATACGGACTTACCACAAATATAAAAAGCTACAATCCAGGAACGGTGGTATTTCATGAATGGGTAAGTATTTTTAAGGATCTTGGAAAGAAATGTTCTATAAGGGACAAATTCTTATATGTGTTTGGTCCTCCCGGTTGGAGCCATGATGGTTCAAGAAAAACAAGTTCGCAACTTAGAGCTGAATTAAAGAAATGAGTTCTGCATCTCCCGATCGTCTTTCCCGTTTAAAACATCTCCTTCAAATTGAGCGCGACGAAGATTATAAGATCTATAAGGAGCAATTTTTAAAAGCGAGCATTGATACTCGCCGCAAAAATGGCCTTACGTGGTATCCCATCAAAATAAACGAAACTGAATTAGGTTATGGCGACCTTTTGCAAGTTGATATTGAACGAACTTCGCATATTAATATGCCTCACCAATTTTCAGTGGGAAAAAGCATCAGTCTTTTTTCAAATGCTAACGACGAAGGAAATGAAGTATCGGGTGTTATAAAAGCTATTCACAGAAACGTGATCAAAATAATTTTTCCGCATGAAGAGTTGCCCGATTGGGCTTATGATGGAAAATTGGGGATCAATGCGCAATTTGATGAGAACTCATACAAGGAAATGGATAAGGCCTTAGATGTTGTGATCAACGCGCGAAATAATAGAGTGGAAGAATTAAGAGATATTTTAGAGGGAAAAGAAGAGCCTTTTTTCGGAAAAGAAAAATTAGCGAGTCCCATTACGCATTTAAATCCATCACAAAACAAAGCAGTTGAGTTTATTTTGAATGTACGGGATTTTGGTGTAGTGCACGGGCCGCCTGGAACAGGAAAAACAACAACTCTCGTAGAAGCAATTCGTTTAACTCTGCAAACTGAAAAGCAAGTTTTGGTATGTGCGCCAACTAATACAGCTGTGGATCTGTTGTGTGAGAAACTAAACAATTTGGGATTGAATGTGATGAGATTGGGGCATCCCGCAAGAATTTCGGAAGATCTTTTAAGCACTTCTGTAGATGGAAAACTAACGGCTTCCCCTTTTTATAAGGATATAAAGAATCTGAGAAAAAATGCGGAAGAATATTTTAGAATGGCCGGAAAATATAAACGTGTTTTCGGAAAAGAAGAGGCCCAACAGCGAACTGCGTATTATACAGAGGCAAAGAATTGTTTAAAGGAAGCGCGATTATTGGAGGATCATATTGTAGAGAATTTATTTAAGGATGCGCAAGTTATTTGTTGCACACCGGTTACAAGTACCAATAGAATGATGTCGAAAAAAAGTTTTGATACCTTATTTTTTGACGAAGCATCGCAGGCATTAGAACCAATGGTATGGATCCCACTTTTAAAATGTAAACGACTAATTTTATGTGGGGATCATTGCCAACTGCCACCTGTAGTAAAAAGTAAAAAAGCGGCTTCGGAAGGATTAGGAATAACTTTATTAGATAGATGCATAAAAAAGAAGGAAGCAGTTGTTTTATTAGATAAGCAATACCGAATGCATGAATCCATTATGGCATTTAGTAATCTTACCTTTTATGAGAATAAATTAGTTGCAGATAGTTCGGTGGCCCAAGCCAAATTAATTAATGATGAGAATGATGTTTGTAATCGCACTATTGAGTTTGTTGATACCGCGGGTTGTGGATTTAATGAAGTTCAAAATCCGGAATCGTTGAGTTTTTCAAATAAACAAGAAGGAGATCTTTTATTTAAGCATTTAAAATTGGTTTTGGAAAGTTATGCTCAATACACGGAAGCAGATAAAATATCGGTTGGAATAATTTCTCCTTACAAAGAGCAAGTAGAATGGATGAAGGAAGAGCATGCTTCTTACGAATTGAATTTAGAAAAAGTGGATCACTTTAGCATAAAGACCATTGATGGCTTTCAAGGAGAAGAGCGGGATATTATTTATATTAGTTTAGTAAGAAGTAATGATGATCTTGAAATAGGGTTTTTAGGTGACTTACGACGAATGAATGTGGCCTTAACTCGGGCAAAAAAGAAATTGGTAGTAGTAGGTGATAGCGCAACCATAGGAAGTAACCCTTTTTATAAACAGTTCATTGAGTACTGCGAAGAAAAAGGTTTTTATAAGTCCGCATGGGAGTATCAAGAATATTAATTATTTACCATACAGTACAAAAGCTCCCCAGTAATAAGGATCTGGAAATTTCTTCTTTACTTCTAGTTGAGCATTTTTAAAGGATGTATAAAGGTCTCCCGTTTTTGTCCAGCCCGAGTAAAAGTGGATCATTAATTCTTTAGTGGCATCATCACTTACAGGCCACAGCGACATGATCATTGATTTGGCACCTGCTAATTTAAACGCACGCTGTAAACCAAATACGCCTTCGCCATTTTTTATTTTTCCTAAACCGGTTTGGCAAGCGCTTAATACAACTAATTCTGTTTTGTCAAGATCAAGTGCCATGGCTTCAAAGGCAGTAAGAGTGCCGTCTTCAAATTCTTTTAAGGAAGTAACATTAGTTGTGTTGATGGAGTATGTTTTGTTAGCGCCTGAAAAAAATATGCCTGATCTCATCATGGGGTTTCTAAAGTAATCCTGTTCAGTTCTTGAATATTCGGCTAGAACATCTTCACTAAAATCTTCCAGAAAAAATCCGTGAGTTGCAAAATGAACCACATCAGGGTTCTTTATTTTTTTCACTGCAGATTCATTTGCTTTTTCTTCGGTTAGTAAAGTAGTTTTTATGCCGTTATTATCTAAAAGTGTTTTTATAGTTTCTACCTCTGTTTTTGTTCCCGGTAATTGCTCGAGTTTAAAACCAAAGGCTCCGCGCACAGCAACTGAGTTTCCAAACTCTTGTTTATTTGAAGGTAAATTGGTGAGATCAAAGTCGAATGTAGGATTTCCAACTAATGTAGCATTTGTTGGTTTTTTAGTTGAATTCTGTTTTAAAGTAATTAGGTCTTTTAAGGTTGTGATATAATGAATGTCTTTTTCTTCAATGGCAAATTTGTTTGTTTCGCCATTTATGAGTGTATTTAAATTAACCTGATTATATATTCCATCGGGAGAAATATATATTGTTGTAACGCCTTTAATTTTATCGTTAACGTGTTTCCAAATGCGTCGGTAAAGATCTGGTTCGTTCTTTTTATCGTTGATGCTACTTCTGTAAAGTGTAAGCACTTCATCTTCCCAAGATAGTTTACGGTCGATCACAATCGGAAATGGATCGCCTTTCGACGGAATAACAATATAGCTATAATTACTCCCTTCAGTATTATCCGGGTAAATAAGATTTGTGCGAATGATTTCGATGGCCGCTTCATTAGGCTGTAGTTGTTTTTGAATTAATTCCCATGTGGAGGTTTCTGCTTTTGTAAGATCTGATACTTTTAAGGAGATCTCTTTCTCCAATTGATTTACTTCTTTTTTTAGTGTTTCTATTTGTTCTAATGCATCCGGATATTCATTGGTATTCAAATTCATCAGTTTAGTTATATTCTCTCTATCGGTTTTTAGAGTTTCAAATTTTTTGTTCAAAGCAGGATCATTCAACTCGTTGATCTTGGTTTTTATTTTCGAGATATTGTTTAATAAAAGTCCTTTTGATCTTAATCTAAAATTCAAAGTGCTTTTTACGATGGCTGGATTTTTATCAATATAGCTTAAAGCAACGGCATAATAATTTTTTACATTTTGCTCCATATTATCCATAAAGGCTAATTTTTCATTTTCCGACATATACCTAAAGCGATCGCCTATTTGCAAATATTTTAGATCAAGATATTTGTTGAAGTAGTCGATAGACACGTTTATGTCATTCAAGTCAGCAGCATTCAATGCTTTTGTAATGTATACTTGTTCTTTTGCCCCTTCATCGGTAATGTTATTGATCTTGAGTAGTTCTATGGCTTGGTCTATTAAAGTTTTACCAACAGAAGGAGTTTTAACTGCATCACATATCCCAACAATGTTACAAATGATGAAAATTGCGTTTGCATCACCTTTCATAAGTGCAGGAGTAAAACTTTGTGTGGCCAGCTGAATATAATCATTTGCTTTTTCCATTTGATTAGCATCAATGCATACGTATGACATAGTAAGATAAATATCGCCCGATAGTTCATTTCCTGTTCCGTAAACCCTGTCGTAATAGTAAATGGCATCTTTGTAATATTTTAGCGCTTTATCACGCTCTTTCATTTGACGGTATTCTTGGCCAAGATTTTGCGCAAAAGTAGCTCTGCTAAGCGTATCATCTAGTTTAGGATCTTTCAATCCGCGTTCTAATTCTGCCATCATTTCTTTGGCTTCTTCTTTGCGGCCGGCATTACTGTAAAATACCATTAAATTATTTTGTGAATTAAGGTAGCTTAATATCTTAACACCGGGTATTTTCTTTTTTAGTTCAATGGCTCTTGTATAATATTGTTCGGTTTCAATAAATTTATTGTTCTTAGAAAAAACATAACCCATATTATTAAGTACCACGGCATATTCGGGCGAATTCTCTCCAAATAGTTTTAAGTGAATGTTTCGAGTTCTGTATAAAAGTGAAAGAGACTTTTCCAATTGTCCCGATTCGCCAAGAGATGATGCGTAGTTGAGTAAAAAGTTAGCGAAATCAACATTCATTGTGTCGGTTTGTGTTGAAAAAAGTTCCTCAGCTATGGCATAGGCCTCTATTGATCGCGATTCTAGCAACATGTCTTTATATACTAGTCCAAGCGTGCTATATAAAACGGCATGATCAAATGTTTTGCTCATCCCATTTTTTTCGCTGTAGGTAATGGCTTCCTTTAAATAGTTCTCTGAGCGTTTGAATTCATAAACAAATTGACAACATTGGGCCAATGAATTTAATAGTGAAATGTGCTCATCTTTATCTATGCCAATTTTTTTTGCTAATTCGTAGGCGCTTTCAAATTGCGAAAGCGCATCGCGGTAATAGCCATAAAATGCAAGAGTGGTTCCGTAATTCTTTCGTAAATGAACTCGTGTTTTTTCGCTTAAACTGCCAAGGTTATTGAACAAGGCGTCGAAAATACGCATGCTCTCATCGTACTTATCGTTAAAAGCCATGTAGGTGGCATTCTCACTTTTTATTGATGTTAATTCATCT
This sequence comes from Bacteroidia bacterium, assembly GCA_018057345.1. Classification (GTDB taxonomy): domain Bacteria; phylum Bacteroidota; class Bacteroidia; order B-17B0; family Aurantibacillaceae; genus Aurantibacillus. The sequence goes on from JAGPDW010000091.1 coordinate 8,161, forward strand.
AAACTTATTTTTTTATTTTTTTCGGCTTCTCTAACAATTTGATCAGTGATCTCAAACGCTTTTTTAAAATTCCCTTTATTGTATTCTAGTTGCGCGGTCTTTAATTTGTTGTCGTAGGTTTGTGCGTGCAAGGAAATGCACAGAATGATACCGAAGTAAAAGCAAACTGATTTTTTCATATATCAATAGTAAGATTTAGAAACTGCATTTAAAATACGAAGAATTTCCTAAAGCCAGTTAATTGCTTGAATATCAGTGCTTAATAAGCTTATTTATAGGGCTTCTAAATAATATACCCAATTTAAGGTATTGCTGTTTGCTACGAAGTGCCGCAACTTTGTAGTATAAAATAGGAGCCCTTAAAAATTATTCATATGACAACAAAAATACTTACACTCTTTACACTTGTTATAATTTCATCAAGCGCACTTTCGCAAATAAATGATTCAATACAGCCAATACAATTAAAAGAAATTGAATTATATGTAAAGCCTTCAAAAAATGAAGTTCAGCGCATGCCCGAAATTCAAAATGGCATCATATACTCTGGTAAGAAAAATGAAGTAATAAAACTAGGAAATATCGATGCTGATCTTTCTGTAAATAATTCAAGACAAGTTTTTGGTAAAGTACCTGGAGTTACGGTTTGGGAAAATGACGGCTCAGGAATTCAAGTTGGAATTGCTACAAGGGGATTGAGTCCGAATAGAAGTTGGGAATTTAATACGCGACAAAATGGAGGAGATATTAGTGGCGAATCATTTGGATATCCTGAAGCATATTATTCACCTGCATTAGAGTCGATCGAAAAAATTGAGATCGTTCGCGGTGCTGCATCTTTACAATATGGTCCGCAATTTGGCGGTCTACTTAATTACGTTGTAAAAAAGGGAGATCCTAATAAACCTATAGCATTTGAAACACAGCAAACCACCGGAACGTACGGATTGTATAATTCATACAACGCTCTTGGTGGTACTTATAAAAAAATATCTTATTATGCTTTCTTTCATCATCGTAGTGCCGATGGATGGAGAATAAATAATAATTATGAAATAAATACAGGTTATGCATCAATAACATATTCAATTACTCCAAAAATGAAATTGAGTTTAGATTATACAAATATGGAGTATAATAGTAAGCAGCCCGGAGGATTAACAGATAAGCAATTTGCAGACGAACCAAGAAGATCTTATAGAAACAGAAACTGGATGAATGTTCCTTGGAATGTTGCAAGTATGAACTATGAGTATCAGGCTTCTGAAAACACATACATTAACGCAAAAGTGTTTGGCATTATTGGCGAAAGAAATAGTGTTGGATTCGTTTCGGCACTTACAGTGGCCGACACATTTAATAATGTAATTAAATCGTACAATCCTCGTCAAGTTGATAGAGATTCTTATAAGAACATTGGATCTGAGATCAGAGTACTTCAGTCATATAAATTAATTGGTCAAAAACAGTCTATTTCATTTGGGGTTAGGGCGTATAAAGGAGAAATGAATAGAAAGCAATTAGGAAAAGGCACCACAGGATCTGATCTTGATATTAATTTGATCGATCCTAATTGGGGAAGAAGCCTTACATATTATACAGAGAATTACGCATTTTTTGCAGAACACTTGTTGAAGATAGGAAAGCGACTCTCAATCACGCCAGGTGTTCGATATGAAATGATCAACAATGCAGCTGATGGATATTATAAAGTGAGCGGTGGAAAGCAAGACGAGATATCTAAAGAATCAAGATCAAGAAAAGTAGTGTTGATGGGTGTTGGAAGTGAATTTAAAACAGGTTCAACAACTAACGTATATGCTAATTTTAGTCAGAACTACAGACCGATCACATTTTCAGAGCTAACTCCTTCTGGAACCACAGATGTGATCGATCCTAATTTGAAAGACGCATACGGTCATAATGTCGACTGTGGTTTTAGAGGTACAATAAAGGAAGCTATTAGTTTTGATATTGGAGGTTTTTATTTGTTGTATAATAATAGGATCGGAACAATAACTCAAAATGGAGCTCCTTTTAAAACAAACATTGGTACTTCAGAGAGCAAGGGAATTGAGTCGTATTTAGAAGTAGATGTTTTAGGTTTACTGATGCAATCAGCTAAGTACGGGCATCTTAATTTATATGTTTCTTACTCATATATTGATGCAATTTACACGCGATGGGATAATCCTGCCTTAATGAATGATCCTACAAAAACATTGACTGGAAAAAAGGTAGAATATGTTCCGCAGCAAACACAGCGTTATGGTGCAACATATATTTACAAAACTTTTTCGGCAACATTTCAGTTGAATGCAATAGATGGAGTATACTCAGATGCTGCTAATACTCAAGCTGCAAATTCAACAGCTACTATTGGTAAAATTCCGGGTTATACGATCATGGACGCATCTTTAACTTATGGCTTTTCAAAAAATTATAATTTTAAGGCGGGTGTAAATAACTTAGCCGACGTAAATTATTTTACAAGAAGAGCAGGTGGCTATCCGGGCCCTGGATTAATGCCGGGAAATGGCAGAACTTTCTTTGTAAGTATTGGAGCTAAGTTTTGATCAAGCACCAACCATCTCTTTACGCTTCACGCCAAAATCAAGGATCTTGTCAATGAATTCGTAAGGTTTATAATTGTTGATAGCTGCTTGATGGAAGATACAGGTGGCCGGTGTCATTCCTGGTAAAGAATTTACTTCAATAAAAATAATTTCTGCTCTGTCATTATCAAACACTCGTACAAAAGCATCAATGCGGCAATAGCCACTAACGCCCAGTGCTTTTGCTGCACCACCCAATGCTTTTTTAACTTGCGCACTCACTTTATCTCGGCTTTCTTTATTTTTGGCGTAACGCGCAGGAGTAATGTTTTGTCCTTGTCCTGCTAAAAATTTCTCTTCTAAACTTAATACTTCACCGCCAGCCAATGCTTCTGATGCTTCAAATACTTCGTATTCTAATTCACCCTTGTTATTGTATTTGGTTAGCATTCCACCGGTAATTTCTAAAAAATGTTTTGCATCCCGTTTGCTGATCAATTCTTCAACTAATATCACCGGCTTTATAGGGAATTCTTCCTTTTCTTTTATATGAAGTGTTTCAGCGGCTTGCGCATCTAATTCTTCACTTGTGCGGAACATTAATTTGGCAAATGCTTCAAACTCAGCCAATGTTTTTATTTTTTTTACTGCACTACTACAACCATCATCAACCGGTTTGGCAATAAAAGGGAATTTAATAGTATTTTGAAGCGTTTCGGTAAGTTTTGCTTTATTGTTCTTCCAATCTTGTTCGGTAATTAGAAGATGCTCTGCAATCAAATATCCGTTTTGTTTTAAGATCTCGTTGGTGCGATATTTATCTATAGTAATACTGGAGCTGTCTTTATTTGAACCATTATAACTCAAACCAACTTTATCTAATTGTTCTTGCACAGCACCATCTTCTCCCGGTCTTCCATGCAGAGCAATAAATACTTCTGCAACTTCTTTTGAAAGTTTTTGATAATCTAAAGTAATAGGAGCCGCCAAATTATTTCTCGAGAATTTTTCAATAATAGAAGCACACTGCGTTTTTATTTTTTGAATAAGCGGATGAACTTTGAACGTTTGAATTTTTTCTTTGATATCATCTGCATTGTCTTTTAATAATAAATTAATGGGGATCTGATACAATTCATGATCATCATGTCCACCTGTTAGGAAAACAGGAATAGGAAAATACTTTTCTGAAGAAGCTAATTTTTCATACACGTTTCTCCCGCTTTCAACAGAGATATGACGTTCTGAAGAATAACCCCCAAGAATTACCGCCACTTTTGTTTTGTAAGAAGCCGCGTTGGATTCCTTGTGTATCAAACCTTCTAGCTTTAACTCTAACTCCTTGTAAACCGTATTTCCTTTAGCTTGAATGATCCTTTTGCGCAAAGATGTGCTAATGATAAAACTTAAAAATTCTGAAGGACTCAAT
>JAGPDW010000092.1:0-12061 GCA_018057345.1 Bacteroidia bacterium
GGAAGTGGAGCAAAGCAGCAAGTAAACGCGGCACTCATAAAGAAAGCAGCTAAAACCATTTCCATTCCATTGATCGTTGGAGGCGGCATTAGCTCTGCCTCAGGGGCAAAAAAGGCAAAAAGCTCTGGGGCAAATGTGGTTGTTGTTGGTAATGCCCTCGAAAAAAATAGGCTTTTGATACATGCACTTTCAAAAGTTTTTGTATAATAGCATAATATTAAATGAAACTGATCGTCATATCCGGATCAAAAACTTTGCCCGACGAGCCAAGTTTGGTAACTAAAATGTTTGAAGATGGTTTAATGACCCTTCATCTGAGAAAGCCTAAGCTCACCACGCAGGAAATGCGTGATTATATTGATGAGATTCCAAAATATTTTCACAACCGTATCATTATTCATTCGCATCATATCCTTGCAGCCAAATATGATCTAAAAGGAATTCATTTTACATCTACACATTTAAACAAAAAGTGGAAATATTTTTTTACACGCTTAAGATTGCGCATAAAATTTGGAAAGCTTTTTAAAACACGTTCGTATAAACGTCTTGCTAATGTCCATAATAAAGAAGAACACGACTTTGATTATTTTTTGATGGGTACGGTGTATAATAATTTAACCGGTGAATTATACGGTGGTTTTTATGAAGAAGCTTTAATTGCCGCATTAAAAAGCACCAATAAGAAAATTGTGGCACGCGGTGGTGTAACCGATAAGGTTATTGAAAAAACAGCTAGATATGGTTTTGATGGGATTGCATTTAGTTCATATATCTGGGACAATGAAAACCCTTGCAATCAATTCCTTCATATCATCCGTCGCTTCAACGAGCTTAATATCAAGATCGAATAAATGTCGGTACTTGCTACAATAGCGCTTATTTCTGGTGTTCTTGGTGTTTTGTTTACTATTATGCAACGCATTTGGTGTTGGCCCTTAGCGTTAATAAGTGTTGTTGCTTCCTTCCTTGAATTTTACGAGCAGCGATTGTATGGAGATATGGCCTTGCAAGGATTTTATTTTATAGCAGGGATATATGGTTGGTATTATTGGAAGAGAAATGAGAATAAAGAATTCAACGTTATGCATACACCACGAACTATGCGGTTATTTATGTTCCTTGCCACGCTTATCCAAAGCATTCTTTATTATTTCCTTCTCAAAAAACTTAAAGGCGATCAAATTGAATTTGACGCTATACTAACCGCCTGCAGTATTACCGCAACATTTATGATGACAAAAAAATGGATCGAGAACTGGGCGTTTTGGGTTTTAATTGATCTTGCTTATGTAATTTTGTACTGGAAAAAGGAAATGCCGCTTTTTGCTGTTCTATATTTTGTATTTACGGCAATGGCCGCTTATGGCTTTTACTCATGGAGAACTCAAAGATCATTAAAATAGCTGTTGTTGGTCCTGAAAGCACAGGGAAAACTGTATTGTGTGAGCAACTGGCTTTGCATTATAACACCATTTTCGTTCCAGAGTGTGCACGCGATTATTTTCTTACAAAAAATATTGAAGGTCATACCAAAGAAGATCTAAATGTTATTTACGAGAAACAAATTTTATGGGAGCATGAAACGATAAAACGCGCCAATCGTTTTTTATTTTGCGATACCAATTTAATTTCCGGAAAAGTGTGGGCTGATGTTGTTTTCAAAAGCGCGCCGGAATTCATTTCACAAAACATCATTCATACCGATCATGATCTTCATTTACTTTGTGATATCGATCTTCCATGGGTGGCTGATGAGCAGCGCCGAAACGAATACAACCGAAAAGAGATCATGCAAATGCATGTGGATGAATTAAAAAAACTTGGTTTAAAGTTCGAGGTCATCAAGGGTTTGGATAGAGAGCGATTGAAAAATGCGATTTCCGCAATACAGAAGCATTTTTAACCACGAAGAACACAATGAATAGCGAAGTTCACTAAGAGGATCTCTCATCGTGTCCTTCGTGAAAAAACTTTGTGATCTTCGTGGTTTCTGTCTCTAAAACCAATAATTAACCCCCGCCGAGATAAACACATTTTGGTACGATTGTTTTACATCGCGCATGGTTTGTGAGATCTTTTTATTTGTTGGAGTAGCAGGTTCTTCGCCGATAACTAAAATTTCGTTGAATTTACAGTTGGCTTGCAAATAACTTACCTCTAAAGCAGCACCTAAACTCTGGAACAAACGGTAATTTATACCTATCGCGGCCCCAAGGGACATAGCATCGGCGGTTGATGAATTAAATTTTAAATATTGCGACGAGCTCACACTTAAAGTAACCTCAGGGTATTTTAATGAAAGATAGCCGGCATTAATTTTTGCGTACATCAAAAGATCTTCACTAAAAACTTTATGGTACCCAAGGGATATGTGAACTCCAAATGCTCGCCAATTTGCTTTGTCGGCTTTCCAGGCAGAATCACTATGATACAAATATTTATGGGTAATAGGTTCTGTGTTCAATTCATTAGTAGATAAAAAACAGTTCAATCCAAACACTAAACCATTTTTTTTCATATGGGTAAAATTTAAACCTGCTGCAGCGCCGGTAAGGCCAGGACCAATTTCATTTGTATCTAATGTTTTTCTATTGAAATTCCCAACAGGCCATGCACCACTTGCAAATACAGAAATGCTATTTTCTTTTCGCGGCGCATCTAATTTTTTTGTTTGAATATTTACTGTAGGTGTATTTGGCGGAACATAATCGTCTTTCTGTTCGGTACCGGGTGCTTGTCCTAAAGTGGGCAGTTGTGGTTGTTTTTTTTCACCGTATTGTATCTCCGAGACGTCACTTAAAAGTATATTTGCTTCAATACTGCTCATATTGCCGCCAACTTTAAAATAAACACGCGCGCTATCTTGTCGAGTAATGCTACAACTAATATACTCGCCTTTTTTTGTTACAATAATATCGCTTGCTTGCGTTTGGGCGAAAGAAGACTTCAATACTAAAAGCAATAAAAGCGTGAACAGGTATTTTAAATGGTTATGGTTCATATTAACACTCTAAAGTTAGATAAAAAGGTTAAATGTTTTTGGGTCGTGAATTATAATTCGTAACATTGAGTTGTCTTAAGGGGTGCTTTTCTAAAAGTCCAAAGTTTTAAGTCAAAAGCCAAAAGGAGTCGAATGCGAACAAACTTTTGTCTTTTAACTTTTTACTTGAAAACTTTACGAAAGGCTGAGATCATACCCATTAACGAGTGAGCTTCTCAAAGCGCTTGTTAAGCACCTGAACAGGGTAATGCCTGCGTAGGGAGAGAATTAAAAGGCCAATACAATCCCCTTGTAAAGGTCAGTTTAATTAAAGTATTAGTTATAATGAAAAGAACAAGAATGTTTTTGTTTGTACTGTTAAGTGCGGCATTTGCCATGCAATTAAGTGGACAAAATAAATTCACAGGAACTGTTAAGAATGAAAAAGGAGATCCAATTTCGTTTGCTGCAGTAGGTATTAAAAAAGGATATGCCTCGGCTATCAGTAATGCAGAAGGACAATTTACTATTGATAATTTTCCAAAAGGCCAGCAAGTTATTGAAGTGCGGTCAATAGGTTACCACACGATCATAGATACTGTTGAGGCAAATGGCGATCTAAATAAAGAATACACTTTAGTGATTGATAACAAAACCTTAGATGAAGTGGTGATCCAATCTACACGTGCAGGAAAATTTTCGGGAATGGCTTATAGTGAAATGAGTAAAGAGGATATTGCAAAAAATAATCTGGGAAAGGATGCGCCAATTCTCCTGGATCAAATGGCCAGTGTAGTTGTAAATAGCGATGCGGGAAATGGAGTAGGGTATACAGGACTTTGGATAAGGGGAACAGACGGAACGCGAATTAATGTAACAATTAACGGTGTGCCTGTAAACGATGCAGAAAGTCAGGGAACATTTTTTGTGAACATGCCCGATTTTATGTCAAGCGTAAATAGCGTACAAGTGCAACGCGGAGTTGGTGCTTCTTCAAATGGAGCCGGCGCTTTTGGTGCCGGTATTAATTTTCAAACTAACGCTTTGAACGAAAAAGCATACGGACAAATAATGTCTTCGGTAGGCTCGTACAATACATTTAAAAACACATTAGCTGTTGGAAGTGGTTTGATTAACGATAAGTTTAGTATAGATGCACGCGCTTCTAAGATCACAAGCGATGGATATATTGATCGCGCGAAAAGTAATTTAGGCTCCTTGTATTTTTCGGCGGGTTATTATGGTAAAAAAGATGTATTAAAATTTATTGCTTTTACCGGAAAGGAAAGAACATATCAAGCATGGTATTACGTTCCAACGGATTCTTTAGGAAGAGGAAATCGCACATTCAATCCTGCAGGAATTTATTTTGATTCGAATGGAACTTTTCAGTATTACAATAATGAAACTGATAATTATCAGCAAGACAATTATCAATTGCATTATACACGCAGTATAAATTCAAACCTCAATTTTAATTTAACAGGGCATTATACAAAAGGCCGTGGTTATTACGAGCAATACAAACAAGGCGAGAGTTTAAGTTCATATCATATGAGCGATGTGATAACCACCAAAGGAGATACTATTACAAGTACCGATCTTGTTCGCCGTTTATGGTTAGATAATGATTTTGTTGGCGTGCTGGGAAATATAAGTTACAAGGCAAGTAATAAACTCTCTTTTGTTTTAGGTGGAGGTTATAATGATTATTACGGTCGCCATTTTGGAAGAGTGATGTGGGCGCAATATGCTTCTAATGCTAATATTGATCATGAGTATTATAAAAACACAGCAGGAAAGTCAGATGCCAATGTATATTTAAAATTAAATTATAATCCGATCAATGATCTTTTTGTATTTATGGATCTTCAGCAACGCATGATCAATTATTCGTTCCTTGGATTTGATGATAGTTTAAAAAGCACCAAACAAAAACAAGCGCTTTCATTCTTTAATCCGAAGGTTGGTATGAGTTACCGTTTAAATTCGGCATTTAGCGTGTACGGATCTTTTGCCATAGGAAATAAAGAACCTAATAGAAATGATTATGTGAACTCTACTCCAAAAAGCAGACCAAAAAGCGAGAATTTAAAGGATCTGGAATTAGGTGCGCGATATATGAGTAATAAGTATAGCGTTCAACTAAATTTATATAATATGGATTATACCGATCAATTGGTATTGAGCGGAAAAGTAAATGATGTTGGTGCTTATACGCGCGTTAACGTTGAAAAAAGTGTTCGTCGTGGAGTTGAATTAGAATTTGCTTATGCGCCTAATAAATATATTACCTTGACTGGAAATCTTACGCTGTCGCAAAATAAAATTAAAGAATTCAATGAATACACGGATGATTATGATAATGGCGGACAAATTTTGGCTACGTATAAGAATACGGATATTTCATTTTCTCCAAATACAATTTCATCATTAGTGTTAGCATTTAAACCTATTAAAGGATTAGAGATCGCTTTGATCAATAAATATGTCGACCGTCAGTTCTTAGATAATACCGCCAAAAAAGAGCGAAGCATTAATCTTTATAATTATAATGACCTACGTATTAACTACACATATAAATTAAAAAATTCAACCGAATTGAATTTACTGTTAACCCTGTGCAATATTTTTAATACAGTTTATGAAACAAACGGATACACCTATGGATATTATTACGGAAACCAATTAAATACATATAATTATCTGGCTCCGGCAGCGCCATTGCACTATATGGGAGGCATAAGTTTGAAATTTTAGATCCGGTTTTAATGATGAGGGGGCGCGTGTGTTTGTGTAGCCAGCGGTTTTTTTATGTACCTTTACTCATTGATGTTGTTTATTTACTCGGTTTAGTTTAACTAGAGTGGTATTTGGCTCAATTTTTGCATAAATATTTGTAATTTAGTATACCAAAATTCCTTTAATGGAGTTCAATAATAAAGAGTATGGAAAGATATAAAAACGACGGAACCACTACAACGCCTACGATCAATTTTGATCTGATAGGTGGAACTTTGGAAATTAAAGGACGTTCTATTCCCGAGAATTCAGTTGAGTTTTATAAGCCTTTAACGGAGGCTCTAAAGATCTATGCAATCAAACCCAAAGAAACAACAACGGTTACAATTGAACTTGAATATTTTAATACCAGTTCGGCAAAATGTCTTCTTGATTTTTTTAAAGAATTAGAAGGACTTCGTGTTGCCGGAGCTAGCGCAGTGAAGATCCGTTGGGGATACCAAGCTGAGGACGAAAATATCTTAGAAGCCGGAAAAGAATATCAAACAATGCTAAAGATCCCTTTTGAGTTGTTTTTGTTGGAAGAGTAGTTACTTCTAATGATATTTCTCTAAATACTATCTCTCTTTCTTTATAGTATTATGCTGCAAAGGATTCGCTGTTACCTCTGCATGCAATTTGCGATTCTTGTAAATGTCCAGAGCCATATACAAAGCATTTTTAAACGATTGTTCGCTAGCAGTGTTTTTACCTGCAATTTCAAACGCGGTGCCATGATCGGGCGAAGTGCGGATGTGAGAAAGTCCCGCTGTATAATTTACCCCTTCGCTAAATGCTAATGTTTTAAAAGGTATTAAACCTTGATCGTGATACATGGCCAAGATCCCATCAAATTGTTTGTAATTCGCACTTCCAAAAAATCCATCGGCGCTGTAAGGTCCGTATATCATACGATCGCCGCGTGCTTTATCAATTCCGGGTTTTACAATGGTTAGATCTTCATCGCCAATAGTTCCATTATCGCTGGCATGAGGATTTAATCCCAAAACCGCAATGCGTGGTTTACGAATTCCAAAATCACGAACTAGTGTTGTGTAGAGCATATTTATTTTTTCAGCGATGCTGTCTACCGTCAATTTTGCAGCAACATCTTTTAATGGTACATGGTCGGTTGCTAAGGCTACACGCAAACCTGAATTTGTACACATGAGCATTAATGGAGTTCCGTTCAGTTTTTTTGCTAAATAATCGGTGTGCCCAATAAAATTAAAACCTTCATTTTTAATGGTGTGTTTATTGATAGGGGCAGTAACTAATACATCAATTTTATTGGTCATTAAGGCTTCTGTTGCTTTTTCTAAAGAGATAGCAGCGTATTTGCCGCCAACATCACTGGCCTTACCCATTTCAATATTCACTTCTTCTTCGTAGCAAATAAACACATTCACTTTTTTATTATTGATCTGACTTAGATCGCGCAAAGGATGAAAATTAAATTCCTCAATACCCATTACCTTCCGGTAATACGAAACGGTTTTTTGTGAACTGAATAGAACAGGTGTGCAAATTTCATTGATGCCCGGTTCTAAAAATGTTTTTAATATCACTTCCAGTCCAATACCATTTATATCTCCTTGCGAAACGCCTACTACTAATTTTTGATCGCTCATACGTTTTATTTTATACCGTATTTGGTTTTATATTTCAAATACAATTCGGTTTGTTGGTTTTTTAAATTCACTTCTTTACCTGCAATATAAGCGCCAGTAATGATACTGCTTTTCATATCTAAAATATCACCTTCACTAATTACAAAGCTGGCCGTTTTATTTTCTTCCAAGCTTCCCAGCTTTTTGTCAATACCCATGATCTTGGCGGTATTGAATGAAATGCTCATCAAGGCTTCTTCCTTGGTTAATCCATGTGCTACAGCGCTTCCTGCCAAAAAAGGTAAGTTACGACAGTTCATAGCTTCCATTTCCGTATCACCTTCGCTACTTAAACAAAATAAGATTCCTTCTTTTTGCAATAGGGCAGGTAATTTATAAACAGCATTTATATCATCATCCGCTTTATCCGGAAGATCATGCACGCGAACTACCATTACCGGAATAGTACTGCTCTTAATATCTTTTAAAACTTTTGCAGCTTCCTTTACACCAACTAAAACCGGATATTTAATAGAGTAGGTCTTGCAAAAATTAATAGCCATTAAAATATCTTTCGCTTTATCGGTATGTATATATAAACGCTTATCGCCACTAAAAACGCCACGCATGGCTTCAAAACGTAAATTCTTTTCGTCGGCTTTTCCGCTTGAATAATATGCGTAGGCATCTTTCATAAAAGTGTTGAGCGTATTCAATTGGTCATTGTAATTCTTCAAACCTTTATCGTCTTTGTCATCATCAGATCGCGTAACGTACTGCGGAAAATTCATGTGCACGCCATCATCTGCTTTAAATTCGGCATCTTCCCAATTCCATCCTTCTAAAGCCATAATGCTCGATTGGCCGCAGATCATTCCTCCGCGCGGAGTTACCTGTGTGTATAAAATACCATTGGTTTTAATAGTAGGTACAATTTTATTATCGGTATTGTATGCAATTAACGCACGAACATGAGGATTGATATAACCAACATCCTGAATATCGCGCGTTGCTCTTACACTAAAAGCATCATGCAAGCCTAACACATTATTTGCATTAATTAATGCAGGATAAATATGCTTTCCTTCCAGATCAATAACTGTATCATAGGATCTGTAATCCGGTTTAAAACCAACAACCGACATACACATTTCTATCTTATCGTTATTTGTAACAATAATGGCTTTATCGATCACTGTGCCATTTCCTATATGCGCAGTAGCATTGATCAATGCAAATTTGTTTTTCTTCTGAGCGAATGAACTAATGCCTAAGGCTACAAAAAGTAAAAGAATATAGTTTGATTTATTCATCATTTTCTTTTTTGTGTAAATTATCTTACACCGGTTTCCTCCTCACTAACCCCTTCTAATGTTTCGCAATGGTACAAACCACGACGTTTACTTTTAAATTTGGTAACCGCTCCGCCTTTTTGTTTTTCGGCCATTAATTTAGCAATAAGGCGCGCGCGTTCGTTCTTTATATACGCTTGTAATTTTTTATCTTGCTCACGATCAAAATAGATCTTTCCTTCAATAAATGTTTTGTCAACCTTGGCATAAATGCTTAAAGGATTATCGGTCCATAATACAATATCAGCATCTTTACCTACTTTAATACTTCCAACTTTATCGTCAATGTGTAACATTTTAGCAGGATTTAGCGTTGCTAATTTCAAAGCTTCCACTTCAGTTAACCCACCGTACTTAATTGCTTTAGCTGCTTCTTGATTTAAACGGCGCGCCATTTCAGCATCGTCGGAATTTACAGACGTATTTACGCCCACCTTGGTAAGAATGGCTGAATTATAAGGGATAGCATCCATTACCTCGTTTTTGTAAGCCCACCAATCTGAGAATGTAGAAGCACTCACGCCATGCGCTTTCATTTTATCGGCTACTTTATAACCTTCTAAAATATGAGTAAAGGTGTTTACTTTAAAGCCAAACGAATCTGCTACATGCATCAGCATATTGATCTCACTTTGCACATAAGAGTGACATGTGATAAAACGTTTTTTATTTAAGATCTCGGCTAAAGCTTCCAATTCAAGATCTTTGCGGACGGTAACTTTTTTTGGAGTGTTAGAAGTTAAAGCAGTATTATATTCTTTGGCGCGCGTAAAAAAATCTTTGTACACTTGCTCAACGCCCATTCGTGTTTGTGGAAAGCGAACCGAATTAAGATCACCCCAATTACTTTGCTTTACATTCTCGCCTAATGCAAATTTAATAAAGCCATCAGCATTTTGATATTTCATGCCTTCGGCATTTTGCCCCCAACGTAATTTAATTAAAGCACTCTGGCCGCCAATTGGATTTGCCGAACCATGTAATAACTGCGAGCAGGTAACTCCACCGGCGAGTTGACGGTAAATATTAATATCCTCAGGCCAAATAACATCACCCATTTTTACTTCAGCACTGCTGGCTTGCGCGCCTTCGTTAACACCTTGCCATAGTGCAATGTGCGAATGTTCGTCAATAATACCGGGAGTTAAATGCAAGCCTTTAGCTTCAATTATTTGCGCACCGGGTGCAGAGGGTAAGTTGGAGCCAATTTTATTTATTTTACCATCAACAATTAAAACATCACAATTAGAAAGGATGCTATCTTTTTCGTTGGTCCAAACTGTTGCGCCCTTAATTAAAAAACTTCCTTTTGTTTTTAAATAAAGATCTTTATAAGTTGAAACATCTGCAGGTAATTCAATCCCATAAGAAGAGAACGGATATAACACTTTTCCCATTGTAATAGCAGTAGTTGTAGTTGCTGCTTTTGGTTTTACTTTATTTGTGTCTAAAGCCGAAACAAATTTTAATTCAACGTTGAACCAGTCACCATTTGGCCAGCTACCGGTTCCGAAAAATCCTTTTGTTGTTTTATTGTAAACTAAGTTCATTCTTAAAACTCCTGAAGTGTCGTAAGCAAAATTAAAAGTTGCGAGTGAATTACTTAAATTAAAATTCGCATTCACTTTTGCAGTATCAACCTTTACCACCAATTTGGGTTTATATTCATCGCCGCTAATTTGTACCGAATACGTTTGTTTGTTGGTGATCAAGGAATAATTTCCTCTAACGTCATCACCATATAAATTCACAAAGGTGTTTGATTGTCCGTTTACCCAATGTTCAAGGATGTTTGCCTCTTCTTCAAATATATTTTTTGAACTAATAAAGAAGTTGGCATACATATCCTTTTTAAGCGAACCAATTTTTGTTTGTGCATTCACAAATTGTGCAGGGTTGGTGGTTAAAGCTTTTAATGCCATCTTTTCACTCAAGCCATATTTAATGGCCTTGCGAATATTTGCTAAGAAAACTTTTTTATCTTTTAGATCAGCAGTTGTGATGCAGAACTGAATATTGTTCTTTTCAAAGGCCGCTAAATTGCTTGGAGCCATTTCCCAATGTTTAAGATCGGCCAAAGAGATGTTATCTGCATCAAAAGGATCTTCTACATCATACGCCTCCGGAAAATTTACAGGAACGATACATTTGGCACCAATATTTTTAAGGTCTTCAATGCGCTGGTAATCGGCATTACCAACTTTTAAAATATATTGGGTATTGAATTCTTTAGCAATTAAAGCAATGCGAGAGTTATTGAATTTCTCATTACTCTCCATGATGCCGGGCAAACTTTGCAACTGATTAAACGACTCAAGTGAAATGTTATATTCTACTTTTCCTGCATTTGTTTTATACCACTGGGCATCATAGTATGTTTGACGAAGCAAAGCAATGCATCCCGTTAGAGAACTTGGATAATCTTGTGTTGAGCTACCTTTATTCAATGCGTAGAAGGCCGCGCATTTATCAGTGATCATACTTTCATTTTCTTTGGCATTATTTAAATTTACTAATACACCACTACCTCTCACAATGCCATCTTTTTTTGCAGAAAGCACAGAACCTATTCCTATTTTTTTGAAAACATCTGCTTGGTCGGTTTGATGAACAAAATTCTTGTAAGTTTCAACATCCGATCGAATGGCTTGGTTCCATCCATAAGCACCTTTTACATTGCTTTCCATTTGCGGACCAGCTTGACGGCGATTGCGGCGTTCGTTCTCTCCCGTTTCAGAGATACCATATTCTGTATACAGGTCAATGAATGATGCGTAAACGTGTTTTCCTTTAAGATCAAACACAACAGCGCTCTTTGGTGCAGCGCCTTTTTCTAATACATCAACGATCTTACCATCTTTAATAATTAGTGTTCCATTTTTCAATGTGGTATTTTCGTCCACATGAATTACTGCGTTAACAAAAGCGTAGGTTGTATGAATGGGATTAGGAGCGCCGTTTGCAGGAAAAGTGCTTTGCGAAAAGCTGAAATTTATGCACAAACAGGCAAATCCTATGACTAAGTTTTTCATTTAATAAGGAATAGGCTATAAAATTAGCTACATTATGTGTATTTCCTAATAAAATAATGAGTTATTATTCCATGTATTTTTGTTAAATTAGTGCTTTAAAAACCACATTATGTATAAAGGATTTTTGCATACACACATTTTAGTAGTTACACTGTTTTTACTACTTTACGTTATAAAAACCATATTGTTATTGAGCAACCGAACTGATCTGTTGCAAAAATTCTCTAAAATGTTCAAAATACCTGAGATGATCATCAGTACTTTGTTTTTGATCACAGGTATTTACTTAGCAACGCAATTGCC
>JAGPDW010000249.1:0-3445 GCA_018057345.1 Bacteroidia bacterium
GCATGGTGTTGTGCATCGTGGTGATGCCGCTGAAATTTCTACTTACATCGCAAAAGCAATTGATAATGAATTTTCAGGAAACGTAATTGATGTTTGTCCTGTAGGAGCATTAACCGATAAAACTTTCCGTTTTAAACAACGCGTATGGTTCACAAAACCGGTTGACGCACATCGTAATTGCCCAACGTGTTCGGGCAAAACCCGCGTATGGTTAAAAGGTGATGAGGTATTACGCGTTACGGCTCGTAAAGATCAGTGGGATGAGGTTGAAGAGTTTATTTGTAATTCTTGTCGTTACGATCACAAACAGGTGAGCGATTGGGTTATTGAAGGGCCTTCAAAAATTAGCCGTCAAAGTGTGATCTCACAAAATCACTACGAGCATTTGAACGAGCTTAAGTTACAAGTATTAAAACAGCAAAAAGCTTTAGGCTTTATGCCATTAGATAAACGTCCGTAGCACTAAAAAAGAATATGATAAGTTTTATAATATATAAATTCATTGTTTGCGTTGTTGTATTCGGCCTTTCGTTAGGCGTTGCCGCATATGCAACTTTGTGGGAACGTAAGTTCGCTGCATTTTTACAAGACCGTGTTGGTCCGGATAAAGCTGGTTGGCATGGAATTTTGCAACCATTGGCCGACGGAGGAAAGATGTTCTTTAAAGAAGAGATCATTCCAAATGTTTCTAATCGCTTCTTATTTATTTTGGGGCCGAGTTTATTTATGATGACGGCGTTAATGACGGGCTCTGTTATTCCTTGGGGTGCAGATTTTACAATGGATGGAAAACTATACAGCGCACAGATCACAGATATAAACATTGGCGTGCTGTATTTATTTGGAGTTGTTTCGGTGGGAGTTTATGGGATCATGATCGGCGGTTGGGCATCCAATAATAAATTTGCTTTACTAGGGGCAATACGTGCATCATCGCAAATGATCAGTTACGAAATTGCTATGGGAATTTCGGTTATTGCTTTAGTAATTACTTCTGGAGGCACTTTAAGTTTAAGAGAAATTGTTGGGCAACAAGATGCGGGCGTTGCAAATATTGTTTGGCAGCCACTTGGGTTTTTAATTTTCTTTGTTTGCGCATTAGCAGAAACCAACCGTGCACCGTTCGATCTACCGGAGTGTGAAAGCGAATTAGTTGGTGGATATCACACAGAGTATTCTTCAATGAAATTAGGGTTGTTCTTATTTGCCGAATACATTAATATGTTCATCTCTTCGGCAATTATGAGTTCATTTTATTTCGGAGGATTTAATTTCCCGTTTGCAGCAGAACTTTATAGTGCGATGGGATTAGAGGCCGGATCTTTCTGGATAACCTTAATTGGTTTCGGCGCCTTATTCACAAAAATATTTATGTTCATTTGTGTATTTATGTGGGTACGTTGGACATTACCACGTTTCCGTTACGATCAGCTAATGAACTTAGGTTGGAAAATTTTGATACCTCTTTCGTTATTAAATTTAGCAATTACTGTTGTTGTAGAATTTTTTAGAGGGAACTTACATTTTTAAGAATTTGAAAAAGGCATTTAATATACTTGTAACAATAGGTAAGTCGCTGGAAGCAGCTGAACTTGTTGGAATATTAATTTTTGTAATTGTTGCAGTAATAAAAGGAGAATAACATGGCAATTCAGTTAACAAATAGAAGTAAAGTTGTTTCAAATAAGGTGCAAACACCTATGGAGAAACTTTATTTGCCGGCGATTGTAAAAGGCATGCTTATTACATTTAGCCACTTGTTCAAAAAAACACCTACGGTAAGATATCCTGATCAACTAAGATCAAGAGCGGGCATTTATCGCGGGCAACATGTTTTAAAGCGTGATGAAAATGGTGCCGAACGCTGTACTGCTTGCGGTATGTGCGCAGTGGCTTGTCCGGCCGAAGCAATTACCATGGAAAATGGCGAACGCAAAAAAGGAGAAGAGCATTTATACAGAGAAGAAAAATACGCTACAAAATATGAGATCAACATGTTGCGTTGTATCTTTTGCGGTTTGTGCGAAGAGGCTTGTCCTAAAGAAGCAATTTTCTTAACCGATAGAATTGTGGATGCAGAATACGAGCGCGATACATTTATTTACGGAAAAGATAAATTGGTTGAGAAAATAGACAAGCGCATTGATGTAAGCATTCGCGAAACAAAAGAAGTTGCGGAGTTCAAAAAAATACCGGGGCTAAAGCACAACGAATTATTTGACAGTAGCAAACAATTAAAAAAAGGAAAACATTAAAATTAGAATATGTTAGGATACACAATAACGCAATGGCTTTTTGGAATACTTTCTTTCCTTGCGATCATGTTTGGACTATTAGTAGTGTTTAGCCGTAATCCGGTAAGCAGCGTATTATATTTGGTGCTTACTTTTTTCTGCATTGCAGGGCACTATTTATTAATGAACGCACAGTTTTTAGCTATCGTACATGTTGTAGTTTACGCCGGAGCCATTATGGTACTTTTCCTTTTCATTATCATGCTCATGAATTTAAATGAAGATAGTGAGCCACAAAAGACTTGGCTTACAAAGATCATTGCAGCGGTTGCAGGAGGAATGATGTTATTTGTTCTAGTTGGTTCTTTAAAAGGATCTGAACAGCTTTCTTTAAGTGTGAGCGGCTCACCACAAATTGGATTGGTAAAAAATTTAGGACAAGTACTATTCAAAGACTTTTTATTTCCATTCGAGATCGCCTCAATTTTATTATTGGCAGCTTTAGTGGGGGCAATATTAATTGGTAAAAAAGAAGCGAAATCATGATCAACGGAATTTCAATAAACTATTACATATTACTAAGTGCTATTTTATTCATTATTGGATCAATTGGTGTAATGGCACGTCGTAACTCTATCATTATTTTTATGTGTATTGAGTTAATGCTTAATGCGGTTAATTTATTATTGGTATCGTTCAGCACTTTACATAACGATGCAAAAGGACAAGTGTTTGTATTTTTTATTATGGCAGTGGCCGCGGCGGAAGTTGCAGTGGGCTTAGCTATTTTAAGTATGATCTACAGAAATGTAAAAAGTATTGACACACAGTTATTAAGTAATTTAAAGAATTAGTATGATCAAGTTAGTTGGTTTAATACCATTTTTTCCGCTTATTGGATTTTTAATAAACGGCTTCTTTGGAAAGAAGTTAAGTAAATCGCTTTCAGGCCTTATTGCTTGTTCGGCAATTTTAGCTTCGTTTATTTTGTCAGTTGGTATTTTTATAGAGGCTCGTCATTTACCTGAGCACTCACAAATAGTAAATTTATTTGCATGGATCAGTGCCGGAAGTTTAAATATTCCGTTTGAGTTTGTGGTGGATCCTCTTTCAACTTGGTTCTTATTGATCATCACCGGCATCGGATTTTTAATTCATGTATATTCAACTTCGTACATGCATGATGATGAAGGTTTCTCGCGCTTCTTCAC